>NZ_JAMPLX010000008.1:0-20885 GCF_028477825.1 Providencia sp. PROV267
GTGTTTTTTTGAAAAAAAATGACAACCGACTACTTTTTAAACTTTACGCCGGTTTTTACAGCAAAATCGCCTTTTTATGCCTATCAAAAGTAAAAAGGCGATCTGATGATCGCCTTTCTATTTACTAATTGAAATGTTGAGTTTTACTGTTTAGCCACTATCTCATCATTTTCAACATCCAGAACGACTGGTTTACCTGGAATTAATTTGCCTGACAATATTTCTTGTGCCAGTGGGTTTTCAATCTCTTGTTGGATTGCTCGTTTCAATGGACGAGCACCAAAGATTGGGTCAAACCCTGCTTCTCCAATTTTCTCCAGCGCAGCGGGTGTTGCACTCACTTCATAACCATGCTCTTCAAGGCGTTTATATAGACGACCAAGCTGAATGTTCGCGATATTAGTAATGTGCTCTTTACCTAATGGATGGAACACAACGACTTCATCGATACGGTTAATAAACTCAGGTCTGAAACTATGAGAAACCACTTCCATGACCATATCTTTCATTTCTGAATAGCCTATTGTACCAAAACGCTCTTGGATCAAATCAGAACCTAGGTTCGACGTCATGATAATCACCGTATTACGGAAATCGACAGTACGGCCTTGCCCATCTGTTAAACGTCCATCGTCCAACACTTGCAATAAAATGTTAAAGACATCTGGATGCGCTTTTTCAACTTCATCCAATAAGATCACTGAATAAGGGCGACGACGGACAGCTTCTGTTAGATAGCCCCCTTCTTCATAGCCAACATAGCCTGGAGGAGCCCCCACTAAGCGGGAAACGGCATGTTTCTCCATAAATTCTGACATGTCGATACGCACCATCGCATCATCACTATCAAACATAAAGTTTGCCAGTGCTTTACATAACTCAGTCTTACCGACCCCTGTTGGCCCTAGGAACATAAATGAGCCAATTGGGCGATTAGGATCTGATAGACCCGCGCGGCTACGGCGGATTGCATTTGAAACAGCAACAACCGCTTCATCTTGACCAATTACGCGTTGATGTAATTGCTGCTCCATACGCAGTAATTTTTCTCTTTCGCTTTCCAACATACGAGAAACAGGTATGCCAGTCCAACGAGCAAGAATTTCAGCGATCTCAACATCAGTGACTTTATTTCGCAGAAGCTTCATATTTTTGCCTTCTGCTTTTGTCGCTGCTTCTAGCTGTTTTTCCAACTCAGGAATACGGCCATATTGCAGCTCTGACATTTTAGCCAGATCACCACTACGACGTGCTTTTTCCATTTCGTAGCGTGCATTTTCCAACTCAGCTTTGATATGCTGAGTGCCTGTTAACGAGGCTTTTTCTGCTTTCCACTCTTCCTCTAATGAAGAATATTCACGCTCTTTTTCCGCCAATTCTTCTTCGAGCATATCAAGACGTTTTTTACTCGCATCATCAGACTCTTTTTTCAGAGCTTGTTGCTCTAATTTCAGTTGAATAATACGGCGCTCTAAACGGTCAAGGGATTCAGGTTTAGAATCCATTTGCATACGTAAACTTGCACCAGCCTCGTCAATTAAGTCGATAGCTTTATCTGGCAACATACGATCTGTAATGTAGCGATGCGATAGTGTCGCCGCCGCTACGATAGCAGGGTCCGTAATTTGCACATGGTGGTGCAGCTCATAACGCTCTTTCAGACCACGTAAAATCGCGATCGTATCTTCGACGCTTGGCTCTGCCACATAAACTTTTTGGAACCGGCGCTCTAAAGCAGGGTCTTTTTCAATATATTGACGATATTCATCCAACGTTGTCGCACCAACGCAATGCAATTCACCACGCGCTAATGCGGGTTTCAACATGTTACCGGCATCCATTGCGCCGTCGGCTTTACCTGCACCCACCATCGTATGCAACTCATCGATAAACAGGATCACATTACCTTCCTGTTTTGCGAGGTCGTTTAGTACGCCTTTTAAACGTTCTTCAAATTCGCCTCGGAACTTCGCCCCTGCAATTAATGCTCCCATATCAAGGGATAAGACACGTTTATTTTTTAGCCCTTCTGGCACTTCCCCATTAACAATACGTTGCGCTAACCCTTCGACGATGGCGGTTTTACCGACACCTGGCTCACCAATCAATACAGGGTTATTTTTAGTACGACGCTGCAAAACCTGAATTGTACGGCGAATCTCTTCATCACGCCCAATGACTGGGTCCAATTTGCCTTGCTCAGCACGCTCAGTCAGGTCAACAGTAAATTTCTTTAACGCTTGGCGCTGGTCTTCAGCACCTTGGTCATTCACTTTTTCTCCACCACGCATCTCGTCTATTGCCTTATTTAAATTTGCTTTATTCACACCGGCCGCTTTGAGCATGTCTGCAAGTGATGTATTAGCTTCTAAAGCAGCGAGAAGAAACAGTTCGGAGGAGATAAATTCATCTCCATTTTTTTGAGCGAGTTGATCACATAAATTTAAATGGCGGATCAAATCACTTGATGGTTGCACATCACCGGCAACCCCTTGCACTTGCGGTAAGCGTGCGAGTGCATCTTCAATTTTTTGTTGCAATTGCCCTGCATTAACACCAATTGTTGTCAACAAAGGACGAACAGAGCCACCTTCTTGATTAAACAGTGCACTTAATAAATGAATAGGTTCTATAAATTGGTTTTCGCGCCCAAGGGCTAATGACTGGGCGTCAGCGAGCGCTTGCTGGAATTTATTAGTTAAACGATCCAGACGCATAACACCTCCACTAAAAATGGGATTAAAATTGCTTCTGGTGAATAAATGAGGTCTATTTTTATTTATTCAAGTTTATAATTAAATTATTTTAGCGATATCAGTTAATTCAGAATAAATCACTAAACACTAGTTATTTACCCATATCAATGAGGCCATGCGCCCCGTTTTACCCTCACGACGATAGGAGTAAAATCTGTTTTTATCACTCACGGTACAAAATGTACCGCCGTAAATTGATGAAACACCTGCTGCTTGCAGCTTTTTGCGTGCTAATAAATAGATATCTGCTAAATATTTTTCGCCGTGAACCGTAAACCCTGATGCGAGTTCACTCGATTGTTTGACGAATGCTGCTTTCACCTCGGCACCGACCTCGAATTTTTCAGGCCCGATGGCAGGCCCTAACCAAGCCATTATGTCTTTTTTATCACAAGTAAATTGTGCTACCGTATTTTCAAGCACACCATCACACAACCCGCGCCAACCCGCATGAGCCGCCGCGACTTCACGACCATCTTTGCTACAAAAAAGAACAGGCAAACAATCAGCGGTCATGATAGCGCACACCTGTCCTACCTGTTGAGTATAGACAGCATCCGCCTGTTTGTTGTCAATGGCAGCACCAGTTAAGCACAATACTTTTGTGCCATGGACTTGTTCAAGCCACAACGGTTGTTGTGGCAAGCCAGCCAAGGTCTGTAAGAGATGACGATTTTCACTGACAGCCGAGGGATCATCACCTACATGCCCCCCTAAATTGAGGCTATCAAATGGCGACAAACTGACCCCACCAATACGTGTGGTGCTACAGCATGATACATTCTTAGGCTTAGGCCAGTCAGGAAAAATCAATGAGCTCATTACCAATCCATATCGTCTTTATGCAGTTGATAGTCTGCCTTTAAGGCTTCAATAAGTTCAACCATATCATCCGGTAGTGGTGCATGCCACTCCATTTGAATCCCTGAAATAGGATGATACAGTCGCAACATCGTTGCATGCAGTGCTTGGCGATCAAATTTACGCATGACTTCAAAAAACTCTTCACTTGCCCCTTTTAATGGACGAGGACGTCCGCCATACAGTGGATCACCAATCAAAGGATGGTTAATGTGGGCCATGTGCACACGAATTTGGTGTGTCCTTCCCGTTTCCAAACGTAAACGCAAGCGAGTATGAGCTCTAAAATGCTCCATCACGCGATAATGTGTTATCGCAGGTTTCCCCATTGGGTGAACAGCCATATGAGTACGTTTTGTCGGATGCCTTGAAATGGGTTCTTCGACCATACCACCCGCAGTCATTCGCCCTACAGCAACTGCTTCATATTCACGGGTGATTTCGCGTAATTGCAATGATTCTACAAGGCGTGTTTGAGCGGGTACGGTTTTCGCAACCACCATTAATCCCGTCGTGTCTTTATCTAGACGGTGGACAATACCAGCTCGTGGTACATCAACAATTTCAGGATAGCGGTGCAATAGTGCATTCAATATAGTGCCATCTGGGTTCCCTGCACCTGGGTGAACAACTAGCCCACGAGGCTTATTAATAACGAGGATATCCTCATCTTCATACACAACATCAAGAGGAATATCTTGCGGCTCCCAACGATTGTCCTCTTCAATCAGTGCATCGACTAAAATTTGTTCGCCACCTAAAACTTTTTCCTTTGGCTTATTGATAACTTTTCCATTAACCTGCACTCTATCGTCTAAAATCCACTCTTTTATACGTGAACGTGAATAATCAGGGAACAATTCCGCTAAAGCCTGATCTAAACGTTGACCGAGCTGTGATTCAGCAACAGTTGCATTAAGTTGTACTTGTTGAGCCATAAATTAATCTACTTTTTTAGTGTTTGTATTTTGACGGCGATGCCGTTTTATTTAAAATGTATGTTATTGTAACTCGAATTTTGCCGGGAGCCTTACGGATAGTCTCCCTCGAAACACTCAGAGGATAACCAACACGTGATGATACGTATCAAATATCTGGTGGCTGCTGCCACGTTGAGCCTGGTACTCACCGGATGCTCCAGCAATAATGAAGTCAGCCCTGATAGTACTCCGGCTGAAATGTACAGTATTGGCCAGCAAAAGTTGCAGGACGGCAACTATAAAGCGGCCATCAAGCAATTAGAAGCGTTAGATAACCGCTATCCATTTGGCCCTTACGCCCAACAGGTACAATTAGACCTGATTTATGCTTATTATAAATCAGCCGAGCTACCAATGGCGATAGCTGCGATTGACCGTTTTATGCGTTTAAACCCAACTCATCCAAATATCGACTATGTCCTTTATATGCGTGGGCTAACGGCAATGGCTCTTGATGACAGCTTGTTACAAGGTTTCTTCGGCGTAGACCGTTCAGATAGAGACCCACAACATGCACGCGTCGCATTCAAAGACTTCAGCCAATTAGTGCGTTACTATCCTAACAGCCTCTATGCTAATGACGCCAGTAAGCGTCTTGTTTATTTAAAAGATCGTTTAGCAAGGTTTGACCTCTCTGTTGTTGAATACTACAACAAACGTGGCGCTTATGTCGCGGTTGTCAATCGAGTACAACAAATGCTAAGGGACTACCCAGATACTGAAGCTACCCGTAATGCATTAAAATACATGGAAATAGCTTATAAGCAGATGGGGTTAGATGAAGAAGCAAATAAAGTTGCTAACCTTATTGCAGCCAATCCAAATTAACAGAAAAATCAACATTGAAAACGGCAGCTTAGGCTGCTGTTTTTGTTTATCACATAAAAGTGAAACTGAGCATATAAAATAATCAAAGACAAAATCGGAAGGCAACTTTAATTGACGATAAATAATCTTTTTTAGGCCACTATTTTATTGTTTACTCTTTATCTGAATTTTAGCCCAAATAAAGTACCGACTATTTACCGTATTGATAGTCAACTTTTTCAGTTTCGCTCAAGAAACTCAACTTGGCAATCTCTTTCCCTCTCTTTTTTATCCTGAATCACAGTTCGGTTCGCGAAGGATTATCCTGTTCATTAAGCGTGATCTATATCAATTTTTTTAGATAAATAGTCAGTATTCTGAATACATCAAAGACGGAAACAATGAGAGGTAACTATATGATAGTGAACATAACTAGCAAACAAATGGATATTACCCCTGCTATCCGAGATCACATTGAGAGCCGTCTGACTAAACTCGACAAATGGCAAGTCGCTTTGATTAATACTCACGTTGTATTATCAAAAGAACCACAAGGTTTTATGGTTGATGCCAACATCAAAACTGCTACAGGAAAACTCGTTGCAAGCGCCAAACATGAAGATATGTATGTCGCCATCAATGAATTAATTAATAAACTCGAAAGACAACTGAACAAAGTGCAACATAAAGGAGAATCAAGAAGAGCCAGTAATAGTGTAAAAGAAGCTAACCTTGTTACGTTATAATTTTATATTGTCTACAAACTTATCTTGAAACCTTATCAACGCGCCTATCTTGGGCGCGTTTTTAATTTCCCCAATATCTTTTTTGTTGACATCTGCCCGTGTATCGGGTCTATTTAAGAAATGGTCAATAATAGGTAAATAATGATGCACATGAATTTTGTTTTCTTTTCTTTCTTTAGCCACTCCTACTAAGGGGCTTTTGTCGTTCGAGAAAGAAAAGATGACAAGATTTGAAAGCCCCCTGCTAGGGGGCTTTTTTTATTTACTGATATTTTATGGGGAAGGTAGGATGGACAACAGTACTAATTTACTGAAGATACGTGAAAAAATCAGCCAATTAGACAGTGAACTTCTCGGCCTACTGGCTAAGAGACGCGGGTATGCCGTTGAAGTAGCTCAAACAAAATTAGAAGATAACCGTCCAATTCGAGACAAAGAGCGTGAACGCCAATTACTGGATGTTTTGATCAATAAAGCCAAGCCATTAGGGTTAGATGGTTTTTATGTCACACGACTGTTTCAAATGATCATTGAAGATTCCGTTCTTACTCAACAAGCCATCTTACAGCAACATTTAAACTTAACACCAAATGACTCCGCGCGTTTTGCCTTCCTAGGCCCTAAAGGCTCCTATTCACATATTGCTGCTCGCCAATACTCTGCCCGACATTTTGACCAATTAGTTGAATGTAGCTGCCATAAATTCCAAGATATCTTCTCACTCGTTGAAAGTGGTCAAGCCGACTATGGTATCCTACCTATTGAAAATACCAGCTCAGGCGCCATTAACGATGTTTATGACCTATTACAGAACACCACCCTTTCAATCGTAGGTGAAATTCGACTACCAATAAACCATTGCTTGCTCACAACCGCAGGGGCTGATCTTAGCAAAATAGAGACGGTTTACAGCCATCCACAACCATTCCAACAATGTAGCCAATATTTAGCCCAATTCCCGCATTGGAAAATTGAATATTGTGATAGCACATCAACCGCAATGCAGAATGTTGCTCAACAAAACTCGCCAAATGTTGCGGCACTAGGAAGTGAAGCAGGCGGCGCGCTATATGGCTTGCAAGTGCTAGAACATAATCTTGCCAACCAACAAATTAACATGACACGCTTTATCGTTGTTGCTCAGCAAGCGATTGAGGTCACTGAGCAAGTTCCTGCAAAAACCACATTACTCATTACAACTGGTCAACAGGCCGGTGCTCTTGTTGATGCTCTAATCATCTTAAAAAATAATAAGATCATCATGAGTAAACTGGAATCACGCCCTATTAATGGTAAGCCTTGGGAAGAGATGTTCTATGTTGATGTGCATGCCAATTTACGTTCTGAAAATATGCAGCAGGCACTAAAAGAGCTGATTGCAATAACCCGTTCTGTTAAGGTGTTAGGCTGCTATCCTTCTGAAAATATTGTCCCCGTTGAACCAGAAAAAATTACGCCTTAATCTATTTTATCTATGCTGATACGTTAATAGTAAGCCAGTCATTCACATGACTGGCTTCTGACACACACTATTTACTTATTACACTGACCTATTTTCGTGAGTCGCACTTACCTGAAAATAATTAACCAGCTGTTTTAAATGCAATGCTTGCTCATTCAATGACGCTGCCGCCGCGACTGACTCCTCGACTAAACTTGCATTTTGTTGTGTCGTCACATCAAGTTGTCCAACTGCACTGTTTATTTGTAATATTCCAGCGCTCTGCTCGTGGCTAGCTTGACCTATCTCCTGAAGCCGTTGATCCATCTCTTCAACATTTTTGATCATTCCATCAATTTGCTGCTCTACATGTTCAACTAATTCCATACCTTCTTTAGTTCGTGTTAACGAATTTTCAATTAACAGACGAATATCATTTGCCGAGTTAGCACTTTTTTGGGCAAGTAACCTAACTTCACCTGCAACCACTGCAAAACCACGACCATGTTCCCCTGCCCGTGCGGCTTCAACAGATGCATTCAATGCAAGAATATTCGTTTGGAATGCAATAGAATCAATTAGATTAATAATTTCTGTCATTTGGTTAGAAGATGAATGAATAGCACGTATTTTGTTGGTTACCTCATTCATCATGCGGCCATTATTGGCTACAACAACCGCAGTGTCTGCGGCCAATTGTGTCGCTTGGTGAGTATGCTCTGCCGTATTTTGTACTGTCGATGTGATTTGTTCCATAGAACTCGCAGTCTCTTCCACAGAGGTTGCTTGCTCTTCGGTTCTTGCCGCTAGATGTTGATTTCCTGCAACAATTTGCCCCGCAGCGGCTGAAATACTTTCAGAGCCATTTTGTACTTCTTGTACAATTTCTAATAAACGCTTTTTCATTTCGACTAGCGCTCGCAATAGCACCCCAGTTTCATCTTGATTTTTTATTTCAACATGTTGTGTTAAATCCCCTTCCGCAATCGCTTGAGCAAAGCCAACGGCGGCTCCCAGAGGCCGTGTAATCGACAGGGTAATAAACCATCCCATAATACAAGCTATAACAATGCTGATAATCGCGAGGGTTATTAATAAATATTTATTAAAATGGTAATCACCATCGACAATAACGCCCGCGGCTTGCATTCTGTGATTTTGCACTTCAATAAATTGTTGTACTTTCTCGCGGTATTCACGCTGTATTGCCGATGTTTTGTTCATCATTTCATCGATAGCAGCGCTTCGATTATTGTTATTGAGAAATTCACTCAACCTAGCTTGTGACTGAAGGAATCGTTCACGAACATCATAGATCTCCGCAAGAACAGCAATAGACTGTGGATCCTTGGCATTTTCATCAAGCTCTTTGAGTAGTCGAACAACATTCGAGCTGATTTTCTTTAGTTCATTTCTGCGTCTTTCACTATCTCTATCATCCAATAAAATGAGTTCCTGTATCCCTATATAAGAATAAAAATTATCCATTAGCTGATTAGCATTAACAGTCATTGGATAATCTTTATAGATAATGTCTTGAATACCATTATTTGCCTTGTTTAAGCTAATTAAGGACAGCGCCGAGCTTAAGAGCAGAAGAAAAATAAAGAACGCAAACGCAATAAAAAGTTTTACACCAATTTTTATATCTTTCAGAGACATAGATTCCTCACCGAACTGGTCGTCATTTTATGACAGTTAATATCGGTAGATTATCGACTAACTTTATTAGTTAAATTGTTTAATTTATAAATATTCATTTTATAAATAGATATTAACAGACAAAATCAGAATAAATCGCTGAGCGACTCTAAGAATGGAATATTTTACATCATTAAAAATGGCAATAACTAAAACAAATTATAGATAGTAAAGCAGAAAGCGTACGAGCTTGAAGAGGGAATATTTTGATTTTGGTAATAAAAAAATAGCTCCTAAAATTAAATTAGAAGCTATTTTATACATTACTTACGATTGTCGTTTGCTCTTTGCAACAAGGATTGGCTTTCTTTCATAAAGTGATGTGCATCCTCACCAAACCAATCACTAACTTCATTAAATTGTCGTATAAATTCAGCCTTATCTTTACGTTCGAGCGTCTCAATCGATTGCCCTAATAACTGATAGTAACGGCGAATTAATTCAATATTTTCATCTGACGACATGATGATATCAGCATACAACTGTGGGTCTTGAGCAAATAAGCGCCCAACCATTGCAAGTTCCAACCGGTATATTGGCGATGAAAGATCGAGCAATTGCTGCAAATCAACATGTTCTTTCGCTAAGTTTTGCCCATAGGTGAAAGTAGTAAAGTGGCGCAATGCTTGAATAAAACTCATATTACGATCATGCTCACTCGCAGTGATCTTTTTCAAGCGAGCTCCCCAAACTTGTAATTGCTCAAGGAACCATTGATATGACTCAGCCCCTCTACCATCACAAAAAGCAAACACTTGTTTCGCAACGCTACCAACATCAGGACCAAACATAGGGTGTAAGCCAAGCACTGGCCCCTCATGAACAGCCAGCATTGCTTCCAAAGGTTGATGTTTTATTGACGCAATATCGATCAATACGGTTTCTTGGTTCAATTTCGGTAATTGCTTGATCACGCGCACCGTCAAATGTATCGGAACACTAATAATAACGACGCTAGCCCCTTTAACAATTGATTCTGCTTGTGCCCAATCATGTTCACCTAAAATTTTAACTTGGTAACCTGATAACGTTAGTAAGCGATTAAATAACCGCCCCATTTTACCATCACCACCAACAATCACTATTGGACCCGCATCAGGCTTTAATGTTTTAAACCCTTTATCATTTTCACGGGCATAGGATTCACGCATAATGCGCCGAAGAATATCTTCTATTAGGTCTGGGGGGATCCCCATGCGTTCGGCTTCCTGACGGCGGGCGGCCAACATACTCGCCTCCCGCTCAGGTACATAAATAGGTAAACCATGTTGGCTTTTGACTTCACCAACTTCAGCCACAAGTTGTAAGCGCTTAGCCAACAAATCTAATAACGATTTATCAACCTCATCAATTTGTTCTCTAAGATGAGATAATTCTACAGACATACCTATACCTTGTATCAGCTCGCAATTTCAAATTTTTCTGCGCGCCCTTCAAGCACAGGTAACAATGCTTGATGTAGCTTACGCAATACCGTTTCCGTTGTTTCCCAGTTAATGCAGGCATCCGTCACTGATACACCATATTTCATCTCACTACGCGGTTGCTCAGAACTTTGATTGCCTTCATGTAAATGGCTTTCCAACATAATACCGGTTATTGATTGATTCCCATTAGAAATTTGTTCAATAATTGAATCAACAACGAGTGGCTGACGACGGAAATCTTTATTAGAGTTACCGTGACTACAATCGACCATCAATGAAGGTTCTAGCCCTGCCTTTCTCATTTCAATTTCACAAGCCGCGATATCTTCAGGGCTGTAATTTGGCGTTTTACCACCGCGTAAAATAATGTGCCCATTTTCATTACCGTTGGTATGCAATAAGCTCACTTGCCCTGACTGATTAATCCCCATAAAACGGTGTGGCATAGAAGCGGCTTTCATCGCATTGATGGCTGTAGACAAGCTGCCATCCGTACCATTTTTGAACCCTACAGGCATCGATAGCCCTGATGCCATTTCACGGTGTGTTTGCGATTCTGTGGTTCTTGCACCAATTGCAGACCAGCTAAAAAGGTCACCTAAGTATTGTGGGTTATTAGGATCTAACGCTTCAGTGGCTAATGGCAGCCCCATATTGACAAGGTTGGTCAAAAGATCACGCGCAATATGTAGGCCTTTTTCCATATCAAACGAACCATCCATAAGAGGGTCGCTTATTAATCCTTTCCAACCCACTGTTGTACGAGGTTTTTCAAAATAGACACGCATCACAATATATAAACTATCACTCAGTTCAGCAGCAAGCTTCTGTAAACGTTGCCCGTATTCAATCGCCGCATCGACATCATGAATAGAACAAGGACCACATACCACGAGTAAGCGCGGGTCACGCTGATGGATAATATCAGCAATTGTTTGACGCGAAGCCGCGATGGCATGCAGATTGTTGTGACTCAGTGGAAACTTCTGTTTCAGTGCTTCAGGTGTAATCAGTACCTGTTCATCACGAATATTCACATTATTGAGTACATCTTTTTGCATGATCATTTTTATTACCTGCTTAACTTATTGTTTATATATTGTGTTTGAGTGCTTGGTTATTAACATACCATGTGACGTAAAGAATACAATCCATTAATGTAAAATATTTCCATATACGTAAATAAAAAATTACACAAACACAACATATTGATAAATAATAGATTTTAATAAAACAAACTATTGAATATCGCTTATTTATTATACAAAACCACTCTTTTAGTAAAGTTATGTTTACAAAAACAGGTAAAGCACGTAATTTAACTTAAGAGGATAATATATTAACGATTAGGTCGATAAGAAGGGAAATAAGTGACAGAGAAAGATCTAACTTCAGAAAATGATTAACAGTGAACTTATCTAAATCAATAAGGTAACAAATAGAAAGGCCCGCATAAGCGGGCCTTATCGTAACTTTCGGATGTAGCGAAAGCGTATTACTTGGCGTTCAGACGCTCTTTGATACGAGCAGCCTTACCAGAACGCTCACGCAGGTAGTACAGTTTAGCTCTACGTACGGCACCACGACGTTTAACAGCGATGCTATCTACGACAGGAGAGTGAGTTTGGAATACACGCTCAACACCTTCGCCGTTAGAAATTTTACGAACAGTGAATGCAGAGTGCAGACCGCGATTACGAATAGCAATAACCACGCCCTCAAATGCCTGCAGACGTTTCTTAGAGCCTTCTACGACCCATACCTTAACTTCCACAGTATCACCCTGACGGAATGAAGGTACGTCCTGCTTCATCTGCTCTTGTTCAAGTTGTTTAATAATGTTGCTCATAATAATTCTCTTACCCTAGGTAAACTGATATATGTTAGACAATTAATTTAATTGTCTGGATTCACTTGTTGCTCAGAACGATATTCATTTTGGAATTCGTTCAGCAACATCCTTTGCTCGTCAGTCAGAGCTAGGCTTTCCAGAAGCTCAGGTCTTCTCAGCCAGGTACGGCCAAGTGATTGCTTCATGCGCCAGCTATCTATCTTTGCATGATTCCCTGACAATAAAACATCAGGAACGTGCATGCCGTCTAAAACTTCAGGGCGGGTATAGTGAGGACAATCCAACAAGCCGTCTGCAAAAGAGTCTTCCTGAGCAGACGCCTCATGACCAAGTACCCCCGGAATGAACCGAGAAACTGAGTCTATCAACACCATCGCGGGGAGCTCCCCACCACTTAGAACGTAATCACCGATTGACCATTCTTCATCAACTTCGGTTTGTATGATCCGTTCATCAATGCCTTCATATCGACCACAAACAAGAATAAGTTTCTCATTCGTTGCCAATTCGCAAACCCCAGCTTGACTAAGTTTGCGCCCCTGAGGTGATAAATAGATGACTTTCGCACCCTCACCTGCCTCAGTTCTTGCTGTATTGATAGCATCCCTTAATGGCTGCACCATCATCAGCATGCCCGGACCACCGCCATAGGGGCGATCATCGACTGTTTTGTGTTTATCGTGAGTAAAATCTCGCGGGTTCCAACACTCAACAGACAGCAGGCCATTTTTCACTGCCCGACCAGTTACCCCGTACTCGGTTATTGCGCGGAACATTTCGGGAAACAGGCTAATTACACCAATCCACATTATTTAGTCCCACTCATAAAAACCGTTCAACCGGAGATTTAAAAACCAGGATCCCAATCAACTTCAATCAGTTTAGATTTGAGATCGACTTTCTTGATAACCTGCCCATCAAGAAACGGAACCAGCCGCTCCTTGATGCCAAACGCATCTTTTAGATTTGCCTTAATCACAATGACATCATTAGACCCGGTTTCCATCATATCGGTGATGGTACCTAGGTTATACCCTTGCAACGTCACCACTTGGCAGCCCATAAGGTCTTTCCAGTAGTATTCGTTATTATCTAACTCAGGAAGTTGTGCTGAATCCACAACAATCTCAAAATTAGTTAACAGCGTTGCTGCATCGCGGTCATCAACCCCTTTGAGTTTCAGAATGATATCTTTGTTATGGTGTTTCCAATCTTCCAGTTCGATGTGTTGCCACTGACCAGAACGTTGAATAAACCAAGGCTGATAATCAAAAATACTTTCAGCATGTTCGGTGGACGAAAAAACTTTGAGCCAACCACGAATTCCATACGCAGCGCCTAATTTACCCAACACAATTGGGTTAGTAGGAGTCGCTAGATTTGCTTGCTTGCTCATAGTTACCACCGTGACAGATTAAGCTGCTTTTTTAGCTTGTTTGACCAGTTGTGCAACACGGTCAGAAATAGTTGCGCCCAGACCAACCCAGTGCTCAACACGATCCAAGTCTAAACGCAGTTCTTCTGCTTGACCTGAAGCGATTGGGTTGAAGAAACCGATACGCTCGATGAAACGACCGTCACGCGCATTGCGGCTATCGGTTACAACGATTTGGTAGAACGGACGCTTTTTTGCGCCGCCACGAGATAAACGAATTGTTACCATAACATCCTCATTAGTTAATAAAACAACCAGACTCCATCGAGGGATAGAGTCCGGTTGTCATATAAAAAGCCCGAAAATTTTACTCACTTTGACGCAAAAATCAATCAAAAGTGCATATTCTTTCTAGCTTCATTACTTAACGCCCCGGAAAACCCGGTGGCATCATTCCTTTCATACCACGCATCATTTTAGCAAGACCGCCTTTTTTCATCTTCTTCATCATGCGTTGCATATCATCAAATTGTTTCAAAAGGCGGTTGACATCTTGAACCGTCGTACCCGACCCCGCTGCAATACGGCGTTTACGGGAGCCCTTGATAATTTCTGGTTTTTCGCGCTCTTTGCGTGTCATTGAGTTGATGATAGCTTCCATACGGATAGTAATTTTATCATCCATTTGTGACTTCACCGCATCAGGCACTTGAGACATACCGGGTATTTTACTCATCATACTCGCCATGCCACCCATATTACGCATCTGCTTTAATTGACTTAAAAAGTCGTTTAAATCAAAACCGTCACCCGTTTTCAGTTTCTTAGCTAATTTTTCAGCTTGGTCACGGTCAACTTTATGTTCAATCTCTTCGATCAGAGATAACACGTCACCCATGCCTAAAATACGGGAAGCCACACGCTCAGGATGGAAAGGCTCCAACGCATCGGTTTTTTCACCAACCCCTAAGAACTTAATTGGCTTACCGGTGATAGCACGAATAGAGAGAGCCGCACCGCCACGAGCATCACCGTCAACTTTGGTCAGAACAACCCCAGTAAGAGGCAGTGCTTCGTTAAACGCTTTTGCTGTATTTGCCGCATCCTGCCCCGTCATCGCATCGACAACAAATAGGGTTTCTACAGGCTTGATAATGCGATGGACTTCTTGGATTTCCTCCATCATCGCCTCATCAACGTGCAAGCGCCCAGCTGTATCCACAAGTAATACATCATAGAATTGCAATTGAGCATGTTTTAAAGCTTTTTGCACAATCGCCGCAGGCTTCTCTTTAACATCGGAAGGGAAGAAATCAATTCCAACTGTTTCAGCCAATGTTTCTAACTGCTTGATCGCCGCTGGACGATACACGTCAGCAGAGACCACTAAAACTTTTTTCTTTTGTTTTTCTTTTAATAGCTTACCTAGTTTTGCAACGCTGGTTGTTTTACCCGCACCTTGCAAACCTGCCATCAACACCACAGCAGGTGGTTGTGCAGAAAGGTTGAGCTGATGGTTCTCTTCCCCCATCGCTCGAGTAAGCTCATTTTGAACAATTTTGATGAACTCTTGGCCTGGCGTTAAGCTTTTATTGACATCTTGGCCAACAGCACTCTCTTTTACCTTTTGAATAAATTCACGGACAACGGGGAGCGCAACGTCTGCTTCCAGCAGAGCCATGCGAACTTCACGCAATGTATCTTTAATATTATCGTCAGTCAGACGACCACGCCCGCTGATGTTGCGCAAAGTGCGCGATAGTCTGTCAGTTAAATTATCAAACATATGTCTTAGCTCAATTCTGTTTATGGGCCTACTGTCAAAGCTAGATTTGGTTATGAATACTGCAAAATACAAGTATTGAGTGGCTCATTTCGGCAAATTTGCTTATCGGTCTTTTCAAAGCAAAATAACCACTGACAGCCACAACTGAAACCAACGCCGAAAATTTTCGTCACAGTGTATCATACCTGACGTATATTCGCTGCACCCTGTTGGAGGTTGTTTTTACAGGCCAGATACCCAAATTATCCTCATTTTTAAATGAACATGGCCTGTAAAAAGGACTCTTAAATGCGATTAGCGATTAAGAAGAGGCTTATTAACAGTGCTAATGGTTGGAGCCTACAGTTGCACGCGTTATACTAGCCAACATTATCCACTAAAAATGAATAACGACACTATACTATGCCCGTATTTGCAGTCATAGCAGTTTGTACATATCTGTTCAGCATATCGCTGATCGTTCCCGGCCAGGTTCGTAAACAACCTGTCTATCGCCGGTTAGCCCTCTTATTAGCTGTTGTTGCACTGATTACCCATGCAATCACGCTAAAGTTGCTTATTTTTCGTGGAGCAGAAGGACAAAACCTCACATTGCTGAATTTAGGTTCCGCAGTTAGCCTATTAATGTGCATCATCATGACGGTGGTCGCCTACAAAGGCAAAGCGTGGTATTTGACACCTATTGTCTATAGTTTTGCCATTATTAATTTAATCCTCTCAGCCGTGATGCCAGGTGAATTTATCACCCATCTAGAAGGCAGCGTCCCGCTATTTATTCACATTGGCTTGGCTTTGCTTAGCTATGCAACCCTTTTAATTGCCGCTTTGTATGCATTCCAAGTCGCGCTTATTGACTATCAACTTAAAAATAAAACGTTCAAATTCAGAGCTGATATGCCACCAATGATGGTCATTGAGCGTAAAATGTTTCATATCACCCAAGTTGGTGTCATTCTGCTAACCTTAACTTTATGTACGGGCTTTATTTATATGGATAATATCTTTGATAAAGAGAATATTCATAAGTCTGTGTTATCAGTTGTCGCTTGGTTCGTCTATATCATTTTATTATGGGGTCATTTTCATGGAGGTTGGCGCGGAAAAAGAGTCCTATTTTTCCATGTAGCAGGCGCCTTTATCCTAACAATGGCTTTTTTCGGCAACCGGCTGATGCAACAAATTATGGTATCTTATCCATAAGATGGATAAAATAATCTTATCTATACTGCATAAGGAACCTAGTTTTGGATCACGTATCTACTGGTACGCTCATCATCATATTAATCGTTTTAATTATTATGTCAGCATACTTTTCAGCCTCAGAAACAGGTATGATGACGCTGAACCGTTACCGCTTAAAGCACCTCGCCAAACAAGGCAACCGTTCTGCAAAACGAGTTGAAAAATTACTCAGACACCCTGATAAACTGATTAGTTTGATCCTAATTGGTAATAACCTGATTAATATCGTAGCTTCGTCACTCGCGACTATTGTGGGGATGCGTTTATACGGTAACGCAGGGGTGGCAATTGCAACAGGTATTTTAACCTTCATCATCTTAGTCTTCGCTGAAGTTTTACCTAAAACGATCGCGGCGCTATACCCAGAAAAAGTCGCTTTTCCAAGTAGCTATATTTTAAAACCTCTACAAAAAATTATGCTGCCTGTCGTTTGGGCGTTCAATAAAATTACACTGATGTTTATGTACATTTGTGGAATAAAACCCCCTGTTATACGTAGCGATGCTGTAAGTAAAGATGAGTTAAGAACTATCGTTAATGAGTCGAAAGCAAAGCTCAGTCGACGTAATCAAGACATGTTGCTATCTATCTTAGATCTTGAAAAAGTGACTGTCGGCGACATTATGCTGCCAAGAAATGAGATAGTAGGCATTGATGTTAATGATGATTGGAAATCCATTGTACGCCAATTAACTCACTCACCTCATGGGCGTATTGTACTGTATCGTGATTCACTGGATGATGCGATTGGGATCTTACGAGTACGCGAAGCCTATCGCATGATGATGGAAAAACGCGAGTTCAATAAACAAAATCTGATCAAAGCCGCCGATAATATCTATTTTATTCCAAATAGTACGCTGTTAAGTACTCAGCTAATTAATTTTCAGCATAACAAAGAGAAAATAGGCATCATTGTCGATGAGTATGGTGAGATCCAAGGTCTGATTACTGTTGAAGACATCTTAGAAGAGATCGTCGGTGACTTTACAACCTCCATGTCACCATCATTGGCTGAAGAAGTTCTACCTCAAAGCGACGGAAGTGTACTCGTTGATGGTACAGCGAATATTCGAGACCTTAACAAAGCCCTTGATTGGCACCTGCCTATCGATGGCCCAAGAACTGTGAATGGTATGGTGTTGGAAGCTATTGGGGATATACCTGAATTACAAGAGAAAATTGTTATTTCACACTACTTAGTTGAAGTATTAGAAATCAGTGACAATATTATCAAACAGGTAAAAATTACGCCTTTAAACACAAAGTCGGCGGTATCTTCCTCTTAGTAAGCACAAATAAAAACTGCACCTGTATCGAATATCAGGTGCAGTTTATCCAGAAGCTATTTATCTAAACGTGTAGTTCTGTCAACTTCTCAGCTGGTAAAGCTAGCTCATCATTTTTGTTAACACGGATTTCTGACGCTAAGACATTGCGTGCAATTTGTTGAGCTTCTTCCAGTGAATGCATTTTATAAGTGCCACACTGGTAAATATTCAGTTCAGGGATCTTCGCTTGATCTTGGACTTTCAGTACATCCTGCATTGCACTTTTCCATGCATTCGCTACGCGTTGTTCATCAGGCTCTCCAATCAAGCTCATATAAAAGCCTGTACGGCATCCCATTGGCGAGATATCAATGATCTCAACACCATCACCGTTGAGGTGATCACGCATAAAACCTGCAAATAGGTGTTCTAGTGTATGAGTACCTTTCTCTGACATTGCCTCTTTGTTAGGAACCGTGAAACGCAGGTCGAAAACTGTAATCGTATCTCCACTTGGAGTTTGCATGGTTTTCGCCACACGGACGGCAGGTGCAGCCATACGCGTATGATCTACAGTAAAACTGTCTAATAACGGCATTTCTTGACCTCCTGAAAAAATTATTTTTATTTTCAAAAATAAATGAAACTATTTTGGAATCGCCGAGTCTTAATAAATGAAAGACGCGCAAATTTGTTATCATCCCTAATTCTCTAAGAGATTTTATATTTGGCCACTTAACGTGGCCATTTTCTTTTTAACGCCCTGCATGCTTGTGCAGATACTCTTCAAAGCTTTCGGTTTGCTCTTTCTCTAGCATAGCTTGTTTTTCAATGGAAGCTAATCGAGCTTCTTCAAACTGTGCCTCAGTGATCACCTCGTAAGGTTCACTCACCAATTGTTGATAATATTTTTCTGCCAATGCTAAGCCATAGCCACCAATGCCTTGCTCAATCATTTTATCCATCACTAAAGCAGAATATGTCAGTGTTGGATCTTCAAACATCGCAACAAATTGGTGACAAACATCACGATACTTAGCATCACAGCAAGTATCAAGGACTTCAGCTACACGGATCAGATCGTTAAATAACTGCTGCCCAACTTCGACGAGTGGCTTCATTTCACTGCCACAACCAATACCGATGACTTGCCCAGGCTTACGCCCTTCGAGGATCACTCGGTTCCAGTTTTTACGACTACAATCCAATTCCTGAGCGTTCATTTCAGGTGCATCAGCTAACACACACCAAATTAAAAACAGGTCGAGGAAACGAGTTTGTGTTTCATCAACACCAATCGCACTGAATGGGTTAATATCTAACGCTCTTACCTCAATATATTCGATGCCACCGCGTAGCAACGCATCTGACGGCGATTCATCACCTTTAGGCACACGTTTAGGGCGTATAGGGGCATACAATTCGTTTTCAATTTGCAACACATTAGTGTTCAATTGAATGTATTTGCCCTCTTTTTTAACACCTAGTGCAGCAAACTCCTCAGATGGTTTGTAAATGGCTTTTTTCAAGCCCGCGACATAACTATCTAAGTCATTAAATGTAATGTTTAAATCGCTCTGAGATTTATTTGTATAGCCCAAATCACTCATTCTCAGTGACGTCGCATATGGCAAGTAATAAGTACCACCAGCGGTCTTTTCAAATGTGAGTTTGGTATCCCTATCTTTGAGGAACGACCCGCAAATTGCAGGGGAAGCGCCAAATAAATAAGGAATAACCCAACCAAAGCGATAATAGTTCCTGATCAGACGTAGATAGCCATCCGAGATTTGTGCTTTGCCACTTTCAGCGTCTTTAACACCCGCCCACGCTTGCCAAAACTCTATTGGCAAGGAGAAGTTGTAATGAACGCCAGCAATGGTCTGCATTAATGCACCATAACGGTTTTTCAGCCCTTCGCGATATAAATTCTTGAAGCGGCCAACATTAGATGAGCCATATTGTGCCAGCGTGATTTTATCCTCGTTTTCGATAAAACAAGGCATGCTTAACGGCCACATCCTTTCATTATGCATCTGACGCGCCGTATAGCGATGTAAATCCCTAAGAAAAGCCAAACTATGCCCAATACTTTTATCAACAGGTGTGATGAATTCAAGTAAAGACTCAGCAAAATCTGTCGTGATCCATTTATGTGTTAATGCTTTCCCCAACTCTTCCGGATGCAAAGTTTCAGCAATAGAACCTTCCGGAGTAACACGTAATGTTTCACGTTCAATACCACGTTGAATACCATTTAGTGCTTCTGGGTGCGCCTCTAACCATGAGAGCGCTTTAGATACGTCCGGGATCAAATCGACCTCCCGCCAGTGATGTCATTTTATTTTAGTAAGGTGCTTACTTTAGCGTAAATGGAGGAAATTGTCGCTGTTTAGATGTGTGGTTTATATAAAGCGAATCATTGAAACAGTATTAAATAAACAATAAAGCCAATAATAGGGCTAAAAAAATTTCTCTTTTGAGGGGCTTCTGATTATGGTACATCTGAAAAGATTCGAGCCTATGACCGCTCGGTTCGTAGCCGAGTACTCTATCCAGCTGAGCGACGGATGCAAATGCTTTTACTGCTGAACGGTGTGTTCAACAATTCACAATGCTGTTTATCGAGGGGATATTTAA
>NZ_JAMPLX010000009.1:0-366331 GCF_028477825.1 Providencia sp. PROV267
TTACAATATCAAACTCTACACTTCTCAATGACTACTGTTGTTTCAGTTCTTAAAAACCAAAACGCAACCCCACCAGCTTTACTTATAGGGTTAAATATGGTGCATCCGGGAGGATTCGAACCTCCGACCGCTCGGTTCGTAGCCGAGTACTCTATCCAGCTGAGCTACGGATGCAGCTTCTAAAATGGCGGTGAGGGAGGGATTCGAACCCTCGATGCAGCTTTTGACCGCATACTCCCTTAGCAGGGGAGCGCCTTCAGCCTCTCGGCCACCTCACCGTTTTTAGTCACAGGCGATTTGTTTTTGACATCTCGTCTCTGTGTGGCGCACATATTACTTTCCTCGCTTTAGAAGTCAAACAATTTTTCCAAACTTTTTACTTTTCAATGATCGTTTGCACATTTCACAAGCAAGATGATTAGTTTAGCATCGAAAATCATATTCATCACGGGGTAATTTCACAATTTTTAAGGTCGTAAAAAAAGACTCATTGTGAAATTCTATCGTAAAAATATGCTAGCAAAACATGTTAATCATCATATGCAGTGCAAGAGAAGTGGTAAGGGCCATAGAATAAAAGGCCAATTAGCCACAGGGAAGCGAGAAAAAATTAAATATAGGAAGGGATATAGATAAAAGACAAGCGTCCATCTTTGCTGTGTGGGTCAAGATATGGACGCTTATTCATTATTATTGATTGTCTGGTTGAGTCTTTTCAGCCTGGATCCGTTGATAAATTTCTTCACGGTGAACAGAAACTTCCTTTGGGGCATTGACACCAATACGAACTTGATTGCCTTTTACTCCCAGTACCGTAACTGTTACCTCATCGCCTATCATGAGTGTTTCACCAACTCGACGAGTCAGAATAAGCATTCTTTGCTCCTTGAAATATTAAAAGAGTCGGGTCTCTAGGTTTCCCCCGCTATTGTCCATCACACACCGTGAAAACGTAAAGCAATGATATACACCTAAAGCATTGATGCCATCAAGGCAATCATTTTTAATTATATACATACAAAATATAACACCACTTACAACACTTTAACAATGTTGCAACAGCGAAAGTTACCTCACGGTGTATGAGGTAACTTCCCCAGTAGCTAGAGCCGTGAAGACACCCAATCTTCTACACTTGCCATAGCTGTTGGTAACGCACTCACATCCGTACCACCAGCCTGAGCCATGTCTGGGCGCCCACCGCCTTTACCACCGACTTGTTGAGCAACATAGGATATCAAATCACCCGCCTTTATTTTAGCAGTCAAATCATTAGTTACACCAACAATTATACTGACTTTATCACCACTTGTTGTTGAAAGCACGATAATCGCTGATTTCAACTGATTTTTGAGATCATCAACCATGGTTCTCAAAAGCTTAGGTTCAGTATTATTTAATTGACTAACAAGTAATTTAACGCCTTTGATATCTTTTGCTTTGCTACTTAGTGAAGCACTTTCTTGCGATGCTTGTTGATCTTTTAATTGCAAAATCTCTTTTTCTAGCTGACGAGATTTTTCCAATGCAGACTTAACTTTTTCAACTAAGCTACTCATATCGCCTTTGAGAAGATGAGCTATCGCATTAAGTTGCTCTGACTGGCTATGAACACTTTCCAATGCGCTCTCACCTGTTGTCGCTTCAATACGACGCACACCTGCCGCTGTACCAGACTCACTGAGGATACGGAACAAACCAATATCACCAGTACGGCTTGCATGCGTACCACCACAAAGTTCGATAGAGAAATCACCGCCCATACTCAGAACACGTACGCGCTCTTCGTATTTCTCACCGAATAGTGCCATCGCACCTTTCGCTTTTGCACTCTCTAAATCCATAAGTTCCGTTTCAATTGGTGTATTCTTACGAATTTGTGCGTTAACGATATCTTCAACTTCGCGCAACTGAGCGGCTGTCATAGCCTCAAAATGTGAGAAGTCAAAGCGCAAGTATTTATCATTAACTAAAGAGCCTTTTTGTGACACATGCTCACCTAGCACTTGACGTAAAGCGGCATGTAACAAGTGAGTCGCTGAGTGATTCAGACGGATTGCATCACGTCTTTCCACATCGATTTTGGCATCAATACGATGATTAATCACCAAAGAGCCTGATTCTACCTTACCAATATGACCAATCGCTTGACCATATTTTTGGGTATCCGTCACGATAAAGCTACCGCTATCATTACGCAACAAACCTGTATCACCGACTTGACCACCTGATTCTGCGTAAAACGCCGTTTTATCAAGGATCACCAAACCTTCTTCACCTGCGTTCAGGGAATCGACTGGCTGGCCATTTTTATAGATGGCAGTTATTGTTGCTAATTGTTCATTATAGGCATAACCAGAAAATTCGCTGTGCTTTTCGACCTTAATCAGTGAATTATAGTCAGTACCAAAGCCACTTGATTCTCTAGCACGACGGCGCTGGTCTTCCATTGCGCGCTCAAAGCCTTCTTCGTCAACCTTAATATTACGTTCACGACACACATCAGCGGTTAAATCCATCGGGAAGCCGTATGTATCATATAAACGGAATACCGTTTCACCATCTAAGGTATCCCCTTTAAGGGCAGCTAGTTCTTCATCAAGTAGCTGTAGGCCGCGCTCTAAGGTACGAGCGAACTGTTCTTCTTCAGTTTTAAGTACTTTTTCAACAGTAGATTGCTGACGAGCCAGTTCATCCGCTGCGGCTCCCATAACGTTAATGAGTGGCGCCACTAGTTTGTAGAAGAAAGTGTCTTTTGCTCCCAGCATATAACCATGACGTACTGCACGGCGAATAATACGGCGCAATACATAACCACGACCTTCGTTGGATGGAATAACACCATCACTCACGAGGAATGCACAAGAACGGATATGGTCAGCAATGACACGAAGTGATTTATTTGAAAGGTCGTTAGAACCTGTCGCTTTAGCGGCTGCTGCGATCAGCTCTTGGAAAATATCGATATCATAGTTAGAGTTGACATGCTGCAATACTGCCGCAATACGTTCAAGCCCCATCCCTGTATCCACTGACGGCTTAGGTAGTGGTTCCATCGTGCCATCGGATTGACGGTTAAACTGCATGAAAACGATGTTCCAGATTTCGATATAACGGTCACCATCTTCTTCAGGGCTTCCTGGAGGACCACCCCAGATATGCTCACCATGATCATAGAAAATTTCGGTACATGGACCACAAGGACCTGTATCCCCCATCTGCCAGAAGTTATCAGATGCGTATGGCGCCCCTTTGTTATCACCAATACGGATAATACGATCTACAGGAATACCGACTTCTTTGTGCCAAATATCATAGGCCTCATCATCGGTCTCGTAGACGGTCACCCACAATTTTTCTTTTGGTAAGTTGAACCATTCTTTCCCAGTTAATAGCTCCCAAGCAAAGTTGATTGCATCATGTTTGAAGTAATCACCGAAGCTAAAGTTGCCAAGCATTTCAAAGAAAGTATGGTGGCGGGCTGTGTAGCCAACGTTTTCTAAATCGTTATGTTTACCACCTGCTCGCACACATCTTTGTGCTGTTGTCGCTCGGGAATATGCTCTTTTATCCAGACCAAGAAAAACATCTTTGAACTGGTTCATCCCTGCGTTAGTGAACAATAATGTTGGGTCATTGTTTGGCACTAGCGAACTGCTACTGACCACCTGATGACCTTTTGTATGAAAAAAGTCGAGAAACGCTTGACGGATCTCAGCGGTGCTTTTACTCATAATTATCCCGATTTCAAGCTGGAAACTGAATTACGAATTGTTGAGATGGAATGTAACATCACCTCTAATCAACTCTCCGATTAAAAAGTGACTGATAAGATAAAGTCTCTTTGTGTAGAAGTAAAATTTATACTCTTCATACTTCAAGTTGTAGCATGGTTGACTATGTTCACTCGTCCTAGTTACAGACATGATACATGTTCTTAGCGACTTATTTTTTTGTCGCCTCGCTGCGCCTTGAATTTTTTGTAGTATAGATACATCCATTCGTGGCTTTCATTGTAAAGCGTCTGAATATTTTCTGAAAGTATGTTTATACCTTTCAATGGGCTATTTTTCCACAGAAAAACCATTGTTCATCCCATTATAGCTCAAATGAAAAACAAAAAAACGCCACTCATTTTAGAGTGGCGTTTATAATCTTCTTATTTATCAAACTAATAAGTTCGTATTAAAATTCTTCTGGTGTCTCATCTTCATCAGTTTCACTGATATAGTCAGCCGCTGCGCTGCTAAACTCACCAGTATGCGTTAAAAGCATTTCACGCAATTTTTTATCGAGTTCTTCTGCAATTTCCCGATGCTCTTTCAGATACGTTGTCGCGTTTGCTTTACCTTGACCGATTTTATCACCGTTATAGCTATACCAAGCACCGGCTTTTTCAATCAACTTATGTTTAACACCTAAGTCGATCAATTCACCATAGGTGTTAATGCCTTCACCATAAAGGATTTGGAATTCAGCCTGTTTAAATGGCGCTGCAACTTTGTTTTTAACAACTTTAACGCGTGTTTCGCTACCTACAATTTCTTCACCATTTTTGACAGCACCGATACGGCGAATATCTAAACGAACAGAAGCGTAGAATTTCAGAGCGTTACCACCTGTAGTGGTTTCAGGGTTACCAAACATAACGCCAATCTTCATACGGATTTGGTTAATGAAGATTAAAAGTGTATTCGAGTTCTTTAAGTTACCCGCTAATTTACGCATCGCTTGGCTCATCATACGAGCCGCTAAGCCCATGTGTGAGTCACCGATTTCACCTTCAATTTCAGCTTTTGGTGTTAATGCGGCCACGGAGTCAACGATAATGACATCAACAGCGCCTGAACGCGTCAGTGCATCACAAATCTCTAATGCTTGCTCACCAGTATCAGGTTGAGAACATAGAAGGTTATCGATATCAACACCCAGTTTTTTCGCATAGATTGGATCTAGCGCATGTTCAGCGTCGATAAATGCACAGGTTTTTCCGCTACGTTGTGCTGCTGCAATAACTTGCAACGTGAGTGTTGTTTTACCAGAAGATTCAGGACCATAAATTTCGACAATACGCCCTAATGGCAAACCACCTGCACCTAAAGCCACATCAAGAGATAAAGAGCCTGTTGAAATAGTTTCTACGTCCATTGAGCGGTCTTCACCAAGACGCATGATAGAGCCTTTACCAAATTGCTTTTCAATTTGACCTAACGCTGCAGCTAATGCCTTTTGTTTGTTTTCATCGATAGCCATGTTCACTCCCTTTGGTGCAATGGACTCTCCCACTGCAAATAGAACGATTGAATTCGGTTTGTTGATGATAAGTATACTGTATAATCATACAGTATCAAGAAGATTTTTAACTTAACATTTGTAAAAGTGTTTCAAGTGCATAAGCGGTTGATTGTAAACGAATTGCATTTCTATCACCTTGGAACACACAATGCTTAGTCGTAATATTAACAGTACCTGTAGAGTGTTTTTGAGCAAATCCAAACCAAACAGTACCAACCGGTTTTTCCTCACTACCGCCACCGGGACCTGCGATACCGCTGACGGAAACCGCCACATCAGCGGCGGCTTCTTTAAGTGCACCAAGCGCCATCTCCGAAACGACTTGCTCACTCACTGCGCCATACTTCTGCAATGAGGCTTCTGTCACACCGATCATCTGGTGTTTTGCCTCATTACTGTATGTCACAAACCCTCTATGAAAGTAATCCGAACTACCGGCAATATCCGTCAATACTTTTGCAATCCACCCGCCGGTACATGACTCCGCACAGGTTATCGTTTTACCTTGTTTTTTGAGGAGCTGACCAAGCTGAACGCTTAATGTTTCGAGATAACTTTCATTTTTCATTTGATTGTTTACCTTTACATGCCTATTTTTTGCGTGCGCGATCCCAGATCCACAACCCAGCAATTGCGATAGCAAATACCGAGCCAAAGCCAATACCGACACTAATCACAGACAACCCAGCTTTCATTGCCAGTGAATATAGCCCTAACATAATAAGCATGGCGCTATTTTCACCTAGGTTTTGCACCGCTATCGCGTTACCAGCCCCAACCGTTTCCTTACCTTTTTCTTGCAGTAACGCATTGAGAGGAACTACAAATAGCCCACCAAAAATCCCTAATACAGCCAAGATGGCGTAAGAAGGCATGAGTTTAGTTTGCAGAGCAAGTAATATCACCATAACGCCAATCACAATCCCTGCGGGAATACAGCGTGATACGGTTTTTAATGTAATAAATTTTGCGGCAAGCCCCGCTCCCACGACAATACCGACGGCAACCGCGGCATTTAGGTAGGTTGGCGTTGCATTATCTTGTAAGCCTAATGCGATAGGAACCCATGCCACTAATAAGAAGCGTAAAGTGACACCCGCGCCCCAAAACATGCTAGTTCCGACCAATGAAAAACGGCTTTCTTGGTTTGCCCACAGCGTGCGGCAGGCTGTCCAAAAATCAATGAATAGTTTTTTAAAATGCCAACCTTTACCAGGGCGAGCGGCAACTAATCGAGGAATATAAAAATTGGCAATTACCGCTAACGCATAAAGCACAGCACAGGTCGCAAGGGCTAATATTAGGCTAACATCAGATAAAATACCGCCAACAACTGAGCCAACTAATATAGCGGCGATTGTTGATGCTTCCATAACGCCGTTTGCTTTTACTAAGTTATCGCCACTGGTTAGTTCACCTAAGATACCGTATTTTGCAGGGGAATATGATGCTGCGCCAATCCCAACAAGCCCATAACAAAGGAATGGGTTAAGACCCAAGCAGATCCCCAGCGCGCCAATAAACTTAAACAAGTTTGAAACTAACATGACACGCCCTTTCGAGAAGCGATCAGCAACTTGCCCTACAAATGGCGCTAAGATGATATAGGTAAATACAAAGACCATCTGTAATACGGGATGGCTCCATTCAGGATAAAACTCCGCTTTTAACTGGGCTAAAATGGCAAATAACAGCGCATTATCAGCAAAAGCGGAAAGAAACTGCGAAGCCAGAACCGCTTTCATCCCTCGGCTCATGAGTGGCGCATTGACATCTTGCATACCTTCAATCCTCTAACGCCATCTGTTTAAGCGTAACGAAATCTGTTTTACCCGTTCCGAGCACTGGTAACTCTTTTACAACACGAATATCCCGCGGCACAGCTAATTCGGTTAAGCCCTTACTTTTTGCGGCAGATGAAAGTGCACTTCTATCCAGCTCTTTATCTGTGGTAAACAGGACCAATGCCTCGCCTTTACTGCTATCCGGTTTCGTAACCACAGCATGATGGGCGTTTGGCGACAAACTGAATACCATCTGTTCAATACTTTCGAGTGAAACCATTTCACCAGCAAGCTTCGCAAATCTTTTGACACGGCCTTTAATCGTGCAGTAATTGAGTTCATCAAGTACGACGATATCACCTGTGTCATACCATCCTTCTTCTTGCTCACCATGCTGGTTTTCTGCCGATGGTTTTTCAAGAATGCCGGGCGCTTCAACACGCAAATACCCTTTCATGATATTTGGCCCTTTGAGTTGCAACTTGCCTCCATTTTCAATCCCGGAAATTGGGATAATACGGGAGTCCATTTGTGGCAATATTTGCCCTACCGTGCCTTCTTTAGAGGCCATCGGAACATTGATAGAGACAATAGGCGCACACTCAGTCACACCATAACCTTCAAGAATACGAATACCGAATTTATCAAACCAAATCTTCTTGGTGCTATCTGATAATTTTTCGGCACCCGCAACGACATAGCGTAATCGTGCAAAATCATATTGATGAGCAAAACGTGCGTAGTTAGCCAAAAATGTTGATGTGCCAAATAACACAGTGCAATTTTTGTCATACACTAATTCAGGGATAACTCGGTAATGGAGTGGGCTTGGGTATAAAAAGACCCGGCTTCCTGAAAAGAGAGGAATAAACAGCCCAACCGTTAACCCAAAAGCGTGAAAGAGTGGCAACGATGACATAAAACGGTCACGAGGCGTAAAGTCTGCGATGGTTTTAATTTGCTCAACGTTTGCCATAAGGCTAGCGTGGCTGTGCACAACCCCTTTTGGCGTGCCTTCTGAACCAGAAGTAAACAGTACTAATGCTTCATCTTCAGCCTTACGAGGGATCACAGCCTTAGCTGGCATTAATAGGTGTTTAACTATCCATAATTTATCTTGCCAAGTTACGGTATCTTTTAAATCTTCAAGGTAAATCCAATTTGCTTCAGTAACTTGCTCTGGAATATGGGTTAAATTGCCTTTTTCAAGAAATTGTCGTGACGTAAAGATAACTTTTGCTTGAGAAGCTTTAAGTGCATTACGAATACCATGGCTACCCGCCGTATAATTCAGCATGGCAGGAACTCGTCCACGCATTAAAGCCCCGAAAATAGCGGCCGCCGTCACTGTTGTATTTGGTAATAATAGGCCAATACGCTCATTTTCATGGGTATAACGTTCGATTATTCGCCCAACGCCTAACGATTTTTTCAACAGCGTTTGGTAGTTATCTTCTTTAAAATTAATATCTTCAATACATGGTGAACGGCGTCCAAAGCATTTTACGCTCTGAATAAATTCTTCAACCAGTGTGACTTGAGGACGGCAAGCCATACGTGCTGACTTCATAATGCTATATAAATGAATACCGGCTAAACGACGGCGTTCAATCGCTTTTGCCGCTTCAGGCATAGGGATAGTTTCAGCGGGTAAAATATGCAGAGTGATTTGAGGAAACCATTTCAAAGGAATAATACCTTTTAGGCGGCTAAAATAACTCCTTTCAGCGCCTTCAATACGAATAGGTACCACTTTTGCCCCTGATTTTGCCGCAACAAATGCCGCACCGTCATAAATTTTCATCAGCGAGCCGTGAACGCTGATACGCCCTTCAGGGAAAATAACGATTGGACGGCCTTTTTCAACTTCTTTGACTAGTTTGCGGATCCCCAGAGGGTTTGCCGGATCAAGAGGAACAATATCAGCATAAGGTTTTAGTAGTTTGATCATTCTCGGTGTTGCAACAGTCGAATAAACTGCAAACACAGGCTTGATAGGTAAAAACAGCGCAATTAATATCCCATCAATGAATGAAACATGGTTAGGTGTAATTAGACATTTGTCTTGATATAACTCTTTTTCGTCTCCCAGTACGCGGATACGAAATAAAAATCTAAGTACTGCCCTGAGCATATTTGCCAGCATAATAAATCCCTATGTTTTGTCTTCTTTTATCATTCCAACAGATAATTATGTCTTGAAAACCAGAATTAAGCTAAGTAGTTTACTCCTAAAGTGCCTTGAAGCACGATGCTTTTAAGCCAAATTTGTTAATTGAGTGATAATTGTCTCGACGGGCAGCTCCGCATCAATCACATAATGTGCGGTTGCTTGATAAAGAGGCTCCCTTTGTGACATGACCTCTTCAATTTCTTCTAATATTGATTTGCCTGTTAAGCTTGGACGTTGATCAGCTTGCGGCTCTGCTGCTAGTCTCGCCGCCAAAACCTCTGGTTTCGCGCTCAAATAGATCACCGTGCCATTATCACGCATCACACGTTGGTTTTCTTCAGATAGGATAATGCCGCCCCCCGTCGATACCACGGCATCTGGATCGGCTATCGATTTTAATACTTCACTTTCTAAGTGACGAAAGTATTCCCAGCCATGTTGTTCTACTATCCGCGCAATACTGGTTCCTGCACGTTCAACAATCAATTTATCGGTATCAATGAATTGACATGCTTTATAATCAGCCAATCGCCTACCGATTGTTGTTTTCCCTGAACCTCTCGGACCTATTATGTAAAACATTTTGATTCATCCCATTGTCATGATCATTACGAGGCATACGCTACGCGTTATAGATTTTTTAGTCTCAAAACAACCAATAATCATAAAAACAAAGCCACACGCTAAGTGTGGCCTAATTATTATTATTTAACTTTTAAGCTCGGTTAAGGAAGTCTCCATAACCAATCCATTTGTATGTCGTCAAGGCATCTAATCCCATTGGACCACGAGAATGCAGTTTTTGTGTACTCACAGCAACTTCAGCGCCTAGTCCAAATTGACCTCCGTCGGTAAACCGAGTACTTGCATTGACATACACTGCCGCAGAATCTACACGTAGGACAAAGTAGTCAGCTTGGCGGATAGATTCCGTTAAAATAGCATCGGAGTGTGCGGTGCCATAGGTTCGAATATGGTCGATTGCCGCATCAATTCCCGAGACAATTTCAACATTCAGATCGAGTGATAACCACTCATCCACTAAGTTTTCAGGCGTGACATCGACCACTTTTGCAGGCCCTTTTTGCAAGTACGGCATAGCTTGCTTGCTGGCATGTAAAGTGACCTGCTGTTCAGCCATTTTTTGGCTTAGTAGAGGTAAAAACGCCGCCGCAATTTTTTCATGAACCAATACGGTTTCAAGTGAATTACAAGCGCTTGGACGTTGGACTTTTGCATTAATCAGCACGTTGATTGCTTTATCAAAATCAACTGATTCATCAACAAATGTGTGACAAACACCAATCCCACCGGTGATCACAGGGATCGTCGATTGCTCACGACACAATTTATGTAGCCCTGCTCCACCTCTTGGGATCAGCATATCAACATAACGATCTAATTTGAGTAGCTGCGCCACTAATTCACGATCAGGGTTATTAATCGCTTGAATAGCATTCGCCGATATGCCGCTATTTTTTAATGCTTTTTGGATCACGTCTGTGATAGCCAAATTGGTATTATGCGTTTCTTTACCACCACGTAAAATAGCCGCGTTACCTGTTTTTAAGCATAAAGCAGCCACGTCAACGGTCACATTTGGGCGAGCTTCATAGATCACCCCAACAACCCCTAGTGGCACACGGCGACGTTGTAAATTTAAACCGCTATCCAACAGATTGCCATCAATCACTTGCCCGACAGGATCGGCTAATTGGCACACTTTTCTAACATCATCCGCGATATTTTTTAGGCGCTCTGGCGTTAGTAATAAACGATCTTGCAGTGCAGGCGACATCCCATTTGCACGAGCTTGTTCTATGTCTTTTTCGTTAGCGGCAAGAATCGCTGCACTTTCTTGTTCCAGTAGATCAGCAATTTGCTCTAAAGCCGCATTTTTTTGTTTTGTACTTAATTGGGCGAGTTGCCATGAGGCTTCACGAGCCGATTTTCCCATTTGTTCTAACATAATTAACCCACTATCATATCGTCGCGGTGGACAGCTACAGAGCCATGTTCATAGCCCAGTATGCGGCCTATTTCCTGTGAATGATGGCCCGCAATCATTCTTAAAGCGTCACTATTATAATGAGTGACCCCGTGAGCAAGATCTTTACCTGCCATATTCCGTATCCGTACAACGGCACCACGGGAAAAATCACCTTCAATTTTTTTGATGCCTTTCGGCAGTAAGGAGCTTCCTTTTTCCATAATAGCAAGTTGAGCGCCATCATCGATATATATATCGCCAGCCGCTGGAGCACCAAAGATCCAACGCTTGCGGTTTTCCATTGGGTTTTTCTGCCCATAAAACCGCGTGCCTACTGGAATATCTTCAATCACCGCGTTGATCACATCTGGCTTATTACCTGCCGCAATAATGACATCTATTCCTGCTCTTCCTGCAACATCGGCGGCTTGCAACTTAGTTGCCATCCCCCCCGTCCCCAGACCAGTAACACTTCCCCCCGCCATTTCACGCAATTCATCATTGATGCCATACACTTCTGGGATCAGTTTTGCATTCGGGTTACTACGAGGGTCAGAATCAAATAACCCTTCAATATCTGTCAATAATAGCAATTTGTCAGCATCACCAAGGATAGCGGCAAGGGCTGATAAATTATCATTATCCCCCACTTTAATTTCAGCGGTTGCGACAGCATCATTCTCATTAATCACAGGCACAATGCCATTATCAAGCAGAGCCTGCAATGTATCTCGGGCATTCAAAAAGCGCTCTCTGTCTTCCAGATCGGCCCGTGTCAACAGCATCTGCCCAATATGAATACCATAAATAGAGAATAGACGTTCCCATAACTGAATAAGGCGGCTTTGCCCTACCGCTGCAAGAAGCTGCTTCGACGCGATTGTCGCTGGAAGTTCGGGGTAATTAAGGTGTTCACGACCAGCAGCGATAGCGCCAGACGTGACAATAATAATACGATGCCCTTTTTGATATTGTTGCGCACACTGCCTGACTAACTCAACAATATGAGCTTGGTTCAATTGCCGTGAGCCTCCGGTCAATACACTAGTGCCTAATTTAACAACAAGTGTCTGGCTATTTTTCATCATTTTTCTGCCATTAAAATTAATCAATACAAATTAGGTATCATTTTTATCAGTTGGCGCGCGTTATGCCAACAGGCATAACGCTAAATTCAACAAAAGTTGGCTTAAAACAATTTTATGCGCTTAATTCCAATTTAAATTCTGCCATTTTTGCGGAAGGAAACAAAGATAGCTCAAGCTCAGAAAGTTGTTTGGAAAGGGATTGATGGAAGGATATGAGGTTCTGCTCAATGATATCAAGGGTTGCATTATCTTTCAGTGGCTTATCTTGCCAAGTACCATGAACATTGTACAAACCCAAATGGTATGAATACTCAAATCCATCTTCATTTGGCGATAATAGCATCCACCAGCCCCAAAACTCGCGTCTTTCTGGTGCTGAATTGACATTAACGCAAACAGTCAGGCTATCGAAAAAATAGCAACCATCTAAACATTGCTTTTCTCGTAGATAAGGTCCTAAAGCAGAAAACTTCTTTAAATACTTCCCATTAGAGTAATCAGTAGGTAACGCCATGTAAGGATCTCCTTTTTGAGAAGATCCCTTTTTAACAAAAGTTAAAAAATAATCAAGTTATTAAATAAAATTAAACAATTTTACTTTTTAACCAATCTGTTGTTTCACTCAGTGACTTTTGGAAGTTTTCAAAAACAGGTGTCTCTGGCAGGGTTAATATATGGCTATCCATTGATGAACGCCTGATCAAATCGGATTCTGCTTTAGGACTATAAATATCACCTTTCCAATAAACCGACATCATAGGCACACGACAACGACGCCCTAAAAGCCCTTGATTTTTTAATGAATAGCAACTTAATTCATGCCGTAATGCCGCACCATCAACATGATAAATTCCTAAACGACTGGCGAAAACATCCAGCTCCATACGTGGAATATCGCGCTGATATTTTTCTTCATGCAATAAACTGTGTACAACTGGCCCTAAGACAGCGACAGCTTTGATTTTATCAGGGCACATATAGGCAAGCCTTAAAGCGACATTGGCGCCAAAGCGCAACCCAACAAGGCCAAAGCGTGTATGGTCTATCCATGGGATTGTGTTTAGCTGGCGAACCACTTGTTCATGGAGTTCACTAGTTTCTTGGGATAGCTTATATTTAATTGAATAGCCAATTGACGGCATATCTAATGTCAACATGGCAATACCAAGTGGCTCAAGGTAGTCACGGAAAAAACGGCAATAGTCGATTTGTAAACTATCCAGCGTTCCACATACCATGACTGTCGGATAAGGCCCCTGACCCGTTGAAGGGATATGTAAAAAGCCACATACCTCTTTATTACCATCGACCTTAAACGCGATTTTTTTCAGTTTATAACGCGAAAATTGTGCGGCGCTATCATAGGCTTTGCATGCCAAGAGAATCGCTTGATCCGCTAATTCATCGCCTTTTATAAAAGGGTAAGCGGCAATACTGTACAAATTGGCAGCACGCAACCATGCCCGACTGGCTTTTTCTCCTCCTTCAAACTGCAAGGCTTTTTGTTGCCATTGCATGGCTTGATGAGACCACTCAAAGCACCAGTTACCGCGACGATTACCAATGATGGTATCAAGTAAATGTTCATCGCTACGTTCGGCTTCTGTTACCGCAATACGGCTCAAAACCTCTTCAATTTCTAAAGCGTCAATACCACGCCAAATCCACAACAAGCGATTGATCATACGATACCAGCCCGCGTGCTGGGCACCACTTAATGCCGAATGGCTATTGACAATAGGGGCGCTATAAGCGGAGTAAGAAACTAATGTTGATGTTTCAGTTTGCTTAACTTTTGGCTTGAACAGTTTTTCGGAGAGATTTTGTTGAGTCATCCTGATAACCTGTCGATTGAGCTAAAATAAAAAGGGAATGCCATTGCATCCCCCTTATCATAACGTTTCGTGTTTAATTTTATTAGGTAATAATGTTTTAAGCATCATAATAAAGGGCACACCCCATATTAGCGCTATTTTTACCTGTCATTTAGATCTAACTCAAAACCGTTATGGTTTATTTATCTTGCTCACACAAAGGCTTTACAAACACCACGCCCATATCCCATGGCTGTTCAATCCACGTGTTTTGTGGAATATCAACGACATAATCATCCACCAATGGGCGGCCTGCTGGTTTTGCAAAAATTGTCACAAAATGTGCTTTCGGGTACATATCACGAATGGCTTTTGCAGTACCACCAGTGTCAACGAGGTCGTCAATGACAATGAAACCTTCCCCATCACCTTCGGCACGTTTAATGACTTTCAATTCACGCTGGTTGTCATGGTCATAGCTGGAGATGCATACGGTATCAACATGGCGGATACCCAATTCACGTGCAAGAAGTGCACCTGGTACAAGGCCACCACGGCTAACCGCGATAATGCCGGTCCATTGTTCGACTGGTAATAAACGTTGTGCGAGTTTACGGGCATGTATTTGCAACATATCCCACGTTACGACATATTTTTCGCTCATAAAATTCGGGTCCCGACTGCTGAGTAATACTGAAATGTGTCTTGCGGAAAAAAGGTTGCGCGAGATTATAGTGATTTGACACAGCAAAAACCAGCAAAAACGGACAATTGTGATGAATTAATATGATTTACACTGACTATTTATAACAATTAGGTGTATGCTGAGAAAATCAATCGTGTGGCCTGAATATCTGTGCCACACCTTTTAAGCAGAATAAGTAGCTAAAAATAAATAAGACCAAAGTCGCTTAAGGAGATCTAACGTGTCTGAACTAGCCAAATTGTCACCACAGCCATTATGGGATATTTTTGCCAAAATTTGTTCAATTCCCCATCCTTCTCATCATGAAGAAGCGCTAGCAACACACATTATCGAATGGTCAAAACAAAAAGGGTTTCATGTAGAACGTGACCAAGTTGGTAATATCTTGATCCGCAAAGCGGCAACACCTGGCTATGAAAATCGTAAACCTGTTGTGCTGCAAGCACACTTAGATATGGTTCCGCAGAAAAATAATGACACGGTACATGATTTTACCAAAGATCCTATCCGCCCTTACGTTGATGGAGAGTGGGTCACGGCAGAAGGCACAACTTTAGGTGCAGATAACGGTATCGGAATGGCATCTACCCTTGCGGTGCTAGCAGATGATAGCGTTGAACATGGGCCACTTGAAGTACTGTTAACCATGACCGAAGAAACAGGCATGGACGGTGCTTTTGGCTTACAAGCAGGTTGGCTACAAGCGGATATTCTGATCAATACTGACTCAGAAGAAGAAGGCGAAATCTATATGGGTTGCGCGGGTGGTGTTGATTTTACAACAACATTTGACCTCACTCGTGAAGCCGTACCGCAAGGCTACAAAACCTTCACCATGACATTAAAAGGCTTAAAAGGCGGTCACTCTGGTGGTGATGTTCATTTAGGTTTAGGTAATGCTAACAAGCTGTTGGCACGCTTCCTTGCGGGCCACCAAGAAGAGCTTGGTTTAAAACTGTTAGAATTCACTGGGGGAACCGTTCGTAATGCTATCCCTCGTGAAGGGCATGTGATTATCGCTGTTCCAGCGGATAAAGTCGCTGAACTAACAGCCCTAAGAGCACGCTATGAAGACATCTTAAAAAATGAACTGGCCGTTGTTGAGCCAAACTTAGTTCTTTTATTAGAAGAAACTCAAAGCAACTTGAAAGCGCTGACTGAAGAGTGCCAAAAACGCTTTGTGTTCTTCTTAAATGCGGCGCCAAATGGCGTGATCCGCATGAGCGATGTCGCAAAAGGTGTGGTAGAAACCTCACTTAACGAAGGCGTTGTCACGATGACGGAAGAGAAAGCCGAAGTGATTTTCCTCGTTCGTTCATTAATCGACAGCGGTAAAAACTATGTCGTGAATATGCTGACATCGGTGAGCAAGCTCGCACAAGCACAATACCGTGCAGAAGGCAGCTACCCAGGTTGGCAACCCGATGCAGACTCACCCGTTATGCATTTAGTTAGCGAAACTTACCAAAAACTGTTTGGTAAAATTCCTAATGTAATGGTGATCCATGCAGGTCTGGAATGTGGTCTATTCAAGAAGCCTTACCCTGATATGGATATGGTCTCTATTGGGCCAACCATTCGTGGTGCGCACTCACCTGATGAGCGAGTACATATCGCCAGTGTTGGTGAATACTGGAAATTATTAACAGCGGTCTTAAAAGCGATCCCTGTTAAAAACTAATTGTTTCTTCAAATACCCGTCTTAATGAACGGTCTAGCTTTATGGGATCAGCGTCATTAATGGCGGGTGTTTTTTAGAAATCTAGTAATAATTGCCTTTCTATCTGTGGGCTTAATAACGTTACATGCAGGCCCACTAGCCTAACACCTCGATCTTTACGGCGATGCTCCCACACTTGCTTAGCTAATGATATTAAGTCTTGCTTGTCTAAAATGGGATAAGCATGCTCTTGAGTTGTTTGCTGAAAGTCATTAAATTTCATTTTTATCCCTTGCCGAGCAATACGGCGGTCCGGTTTCACTTTCATAAGCCTGACTTCCAACTCTTCATATAATTGATTAAGTAATGGTAAGCAATCTTCCCAATGTTGAATATCTTCTGCCAGTGTGCGTTCGACACCAACAGATTTACGTAGCCTATCAGGATTGACTGAGCGTTCATCAATTCCATGGCAACGCTCCCACAGGACTTGACCAAATTTCCCCATCACTTTGATTAAGTTAACCACATCATAACTTTGTACATCACCACAAGTTTCTAGCCCCATATCGAGTAATTTTTGTGCGGTTACCTTCCCTACCCCAGGAATTTTCTTTAATGGCAATGACCAAACAAAGTCGGGCAACGCTTGAGGCGTGATCACGTATTGGCCATTCGGTTTATTTAGATCAGACGCTATCTTGGCTAAAAACTTTATTGGGGCTATCCCTGCCGAAGCAGTGAGTTGCAGTTCATCAAAAATTTGCTGGCGAATGGCTTGGGCAATCAATGTCGCTGAGCCATGGTAATGCTCACACTCACTGACATCCAAATAAGCTTCATCCCAAGAAAGAGGCTCTATTAAATCCGTATACTGGGAAAAGATTTTATGAATGTGTAAAGAGGTTTCTTTATAAAGGGCCATCCTACCCGGTACAACTTTCAGATGAGGGCACAACCTTAATGCAACCGCCGTTGACATGGCGCTATGTACGCCATAACGCCTCGCTTCATAATTCGCGGTACTGATGACACCACGGCGGTCAGCACTCCCACCGACGGCAATTGGAATATTGCGCAAACTTGGGTCATCACGCATTTCTATCGCTGCATAGAAGCAGTCCATATCGATATGAATTATTTTACGCATAGCAATCTGATCGACAAACAACACTGTTCAAATATACAGTATACTTATAGACTGTGCAATTATTCCTCAAGCAAGCAACATAGATGAAAATAATTATTATTTTTATTACCCGAAAAACCACCTCAAAACGACTCATTAAAGATGTTTATAGAATGGTTAATTAGTAGGAAAATAATGAATAAAAATTATATTTCATGGTTTAAAATCAATAACTCTACACATCTCTTTTTATCAACATTTAATCACCTTTCTCTGGCTGGATTACTTGTTGTTACCTCCTCTGCATTTGGGCAAAGTGCATCGGAAGAGGTTAAACAGACAAAACAACAGGATGATGTCGTGCAATTCCCCGCGCTCTCTGTTGTTGGTAATTTAAATTCCAGTGTCGGTGCCGGTAGCTCTGTATTAAAACTGAAGGATATTGAGCGTACTCAAGCTAATAACCTTGCAGAATTAGTTGATCAGCTACCGGGGATCTCCTCATCAGGTTCACCACGCCCCGGTGGACAAACCCTAAATATTTGGGGCATGGGCGATGTGGAAGATGTCAAAGTGACCCTTGATGATGCCCCTAAAGGGTTTGAAAAATATCGCCAAGGCTCTGTGTTTATCGAGCCTGAGCTGATTAAACGCATTGACGTTGATAAAGGACCACATAATATTATGGATGGTAATGGTGGTTTCGGCGGAACCGTTAAAATTACCACCAAAGATCCCGCAGACTTACTACTTGCCGATCAACATTTTGGCGCTATGTTCAAATATAGCTATCACACTAATGATCGCCAAAATATTTACAGTTCAGCACTATATGGTAAAACATTAAATGGCGTTGCAGATGGTTTGCTGTATGTCAGTAAACGAAAAGGGGATGATTTACGCCGCCCCGATGGCACTCGATTTGGCTTTTCGCAAGCTGACCAACTCTCTTATTTACTGAAAACCAACCTTTATCTCAATGATGAACACACGCTCAGTCTATCGGTAATGCGCTCCGAATCAGATAACTTAGTTCCTTGGGCAGCCAAACGAGATGAGTTAGCAACACCAACGCAAAAAGAGATTGAGCAATATGGTTTTGACGGTGCGATAAAACGCAAATTGGTCCAACGGGATCAACAAGATCAAAACTATAGTGTGAAATGGAATTATATCCCTGAAAATAGTGATTGGATAAACCTAACGACAACTTATGCTTGGTCTAAGAGTCAACAGCATGATACCCGACCAGAAAATGCTTCAAAATACTTAACCTCCAGCTTAGGGAATAAAAGTTGGGTTGACTATACCGATCAGCTATTTGATATCCATAATGAAAGTCTATTTGATACTGGTCGTTTAGAACATCAACTTACTATAGGTGCTCGTTGGCATAAAAATGATCGCGGTATTTTGATGTTTGATGCGGGAAAAGCGAAAAACCCTAAATATAACTATGGTTATTATCAGCCACAATTTATGCCAGCAGGTGTTCAAGAAACCACTAGTGTATATCTCCAAGATGCGATTAGTTGGCACACACTCACTGTCACACCGGGCTTACGTTATGACTATGTGCAGAACAAAGGTAAAGGAAACTTAGCCGCAACCTATATGGAGCAAGACCCGCTAATTGGTCATGACTACCGTTCTGTCACTTATAGTGGTATTTCACCTCACTTAGGCATTCTTTGGAAAACGACACCGAATCTCACTTTATTCGGGGATGTTAGCCGCACATGGCGTGCACCTGTTATTGATGAACAATATGAGGTGCAATTTGCCAATAGTAGTTTAACCGGAAGTAGTCGAAACTTGGGTAAGGAGCGCATGGATGGGGTACGTTTAGGCGCAATACTCGACTTTGATCAAGTCATACAGGCCAATGATCAGCTGCAAATACGAACCACGCTTTTTCGTAACAGAGGAAAGGATGAGATATTCCGCCGCCGTGGTGAATACTGTGAAGCCAAGAAAAATGGTACTGGCGATTGTGGTCGCCCCTTATCCAATTACCGTAACTTGCCCGGTTACACCATTGAGGGCTTAGAAATTGAGCTATTTTATGATAGCCCGAATGTATTCGGTAAAATGGCCTACTCCGCTATCAAGGGTGAACGTGACGCTTCCCCTCGAGACCCTTGGTTTGGGCAAAAAACATGGATTGGTGAGATCCCACCAGATACTTTACATGTTATGTTGGGGTATAAACTCCCTCAATGGAATGCCAACTTTGGTCTCACCGGTGACTTTGTTGGTCATCAAGTCCGCTCTCCCGCAGATAGAGATCCTAAAGCCGATTCATGGGGATACCCAAAGTCGAAAGGCTATGCACTCTATGGTGCATTTGCGCAATGGCAGCCTGAATTTATTCCAGATACCAATATTAGAGTGACCGCGACTAACCTCTTTGACCGTGACTACTATCCCTACTTAGGGGAGTCTGTCTCAGGCGTTGGTCGTGATGTTCGCTTAAGTATCACCAAGTACTTCTAAGCAATCGATGGACTCTCATCTCTGAGAGTCCATAATTGACAATAAAATAAAAATGATAATAATAATTATTTTTATTTATGACAACACACACTCCCTCTATAGAAAATAGCGACTTGGCAGAAGAAAGCCAACTTTTGCAACAGCACGCCCCTAGCCTATTTCGCTATATTCTTGCGCGCACACCTGATAGCGATATCGCAAACGAAATTTTACAGGATGTCTTTGTTCATACGATTGAAACATATCGCTGCCAAACTTTGCAATTTCCGAGAGCCTTTATGTACACACTGGCACAACGCAACATCGCCAATTTTTATCGTCGGCAACGCATCGAAGCGGAATATCAACGTTTGCTGGTGGAGCCTGAGCCAGAGTGGAATTTAGAAACTCAGTTAGTAGTCGAAGAGCAATTGCAATTACTGTCTGAGCAACTTGCCAAACTACCTGAAAATATGGAACAAGCTTATTTACTCGCGCAATTTGAAGGGATGACATACCAACAAATTGCAACTCAGTTAAAAGTTAGTCCTAATTCAATCAAGTACTACTTACAAGTAGCAAGAAAAGTATTACAAAAAGAGCTCACTGAAACGTATTTAACTCATTGAAATAACTATTATTATAGGTAATAAATATGACAAAAACAGCAATGCCATCTATTAAAAAAGGGGTGGCTATCAGTTTATTGTTTCTTGCCAGCTACAGTGCAGCCGCTCAATCACCACAAATTGTTGCCCATAGAGCAGGAACGGCAGATGCGCCAGAAAATACGCTTTATGCAATTGAACTGGCTAAAAAAAATAGCGCCGATATTATTTGGCTAACCGTCCAACTCTCTAAAGATAATCAATTTGTTCTATATCGGCCAAGCCAGTTAGAGGCATTAACCGATAAAAAAGGGGTTATTTCCGATTACTCCGCTCAACAACTCACAACGTTCAATGCCGCCCATCAATTTAATAAAAAGGCTCATTTTCAATTACCTTTACAGCAAACCACGATCCCAACACTTGGATCCGTCCTGAAAAAATATCCAGATACTGCGTTTTATATTGATTTAAAATCACCTGACGCCGATCCAGATACTCAAGCAGAAGCGGTGTACTCCCTACTCGAAAAAAATAATGCTTTTAAAAATACTCGGTTTTATTCAACCAATGATGCATTTGTAAAAGCCCTAACCAAGCGCTCCGATAAAATTAATACCTTTGAAAGCCGTGATGAAACACGCACTATCTTAGCGAATAGCGCGATGAATCATCATTGTTCAGTCAGCAGTGATGCACAATCTAAATCGCGTTGGTATGGCTTTGAATTACACCGTAAAGTCGAGGTTGTAGAGAAATATACGTTAGGAGAGGCTCGCTCACCTGCAACGTTGTCATGGGATAAAGAAGCCATTGATTGCTTTAGAAAAAATGGTCAGGCCTACATTGTTCTATTTGGTGTCAATAGTGCGGCAGATTATCAATTAGCTAAAGAAATTGGTGCGGATGCCGTGATGGTTGATTCCCCTAAAACTTTTAAAAGCGAAATCATTAAGTAAATTTTAGCTGGCTTTATCTAATCGGTTTTACGTTAAAGCTATCTATCTTAATTAGACCGCCAAATAAAAAATAAGCCTTAACTGTGAATGTTCGCAGTTAAGGCTGTCATCATACTAATATCGACTATTTAAATAATGCGGTGTTTTTCAAGTGCCTTTTGGCGAGCCTCTTCCCGTGCCATACGTTTTTTACGGGCATCGCAAGGTTCAGGGCAATCACAGACTTTTTCAACACCAATACTGCTTAACCCACCACAGCTACCTTGAATACTTTTGCGCTTAATAATATACCCTAGTGACATACCGAGAAATGCCAGTAGGAATAGGACGAAAGCTGCAATAAAAACATTTAGCATTCTTACATCCTCCTAATTACTGCTTTTTCTGTAAAAATGGCTCGAATGCCTTAGTATAACGCTCTTCAAAGCCTTTTTCTGTCTTAATGATCATAAACACAGGAATATCGAGCTTTTCAGCTAAGGCAAAACCTTCAACAGGCCCTAATACATTAAGCCCGGTCGATAGCCCATCAGCACTCATGCAAGTTGGTGCCAGTACCGTAATCGAAACGAGGTTATGTTTAATTGGCATCCCTGTTTTTGGGTCGATGGTATGAGAGAAGCGCACACCGTCTTGTTCAAAATAGTTGCGATAATCACCAGAGGTAGCTATAGACATATCACCAGGTTCAATCACTTCCTGAGCCGTTTGGTTTACGCCATCGGTTTGTGGTTTTTCAATCGCAATCCGCCAAAGTGCACCTTTACCATTTTTCCCTTTTGTACGTACTTCACCACCAATATCAACCATATAATTATTGATATTAATTGACTCCAAGTATTCAGCCACAACATCAACGCCATAGCCTTTTGCTATCGAAGAAAGGTCGACGTACAATTCAGGGATAGTTTTAATTAAGTTATTGCCCTGCACAGACAGCTTTTCTATACCAACCCATGCACGACGTTTCTCCAATTCACTATCTGTTGGTGCTTTGGTTACTCGCCCTTCTGGCCCAAAGCCCCATAAATTGACTAACGGCCCTACCGTGACATCTAATGCACCATTAGTTAATTCATTAATGCGTATGGCTTCTTTAACAACTTTCGCTGTTGCTGCTGAAACAGGAAAAGGAACATTAACCTCTTTAAATTGGTTGAAGCGACTTAATTCCGAGTCTGGACGATAAGTTGACATCTGATCATTCACTTCTTCTAAGCGCTTATCTATCTCAGCTTGGATAGATTCACTGCTTGGCGATGAAGATTCAGCAACATATTTAATGGAATAGTAGGTTCCCATTGTCTGACCCTGAAGGTTTGCCTGTTCAGGCCCACCGCAGGCAGCCAACAATAGTGTCGCTGCAAATAGCAGCACTGGGGTAATCACTTTTCTGTTCAGCATAATTTTCTCTGCTTCAATAATAAGCGCCCACACAAGTGGGCGCTATACTCGCCATACTTCAAGTTTCAACATTATTGATGGCATTCATTCACACGAGTCACAAAGCTGTTTAAATTCCTAGTCACTCATTGGCCTGCCGTCTCGCTGTACCTCGAATTATTTAAAGTATATACAAACAACTCTAGGGTTACTTAACCACCGAAATCATCCAACAAGATGTTTTCATCTTCTACACCAAGATCTTTAAGCATCTTGATAACCGCAGCGTTCATCACTGGTGGCCCACACATGTAGAATTCACAATCTTCTGGTGCTGGGTGATCTTTCAGGTAGTTTTCATACAATACATTATGAATAAACCCGGTATAACCATCCCAATTATCTTCCGGCAATGCGTCAGAAAGTGCAACATTCCAAGTAAAGTTTTCGTTTTCAGCCGCTAATTGATCAAAGTCTTCTGTATAGAACATTTCGCGCTTAGAACGAGCACCATACCAGAAGCTGATCTTACGTTTCGAATTTAGACGTCTTAACTGATCAAAAATATGTGAACGCATTGGTGCCATACCCGCACCACCACCAATAAAGATCATCTCTGCATCGGTTTCTTTAGCGAAGAATTCACCAAATGGCCCAGAAATTGTCACTTTATCACCCGGTTTTAGCGACCAAATATAAGATGACATGATGCCCGGTGGAACATCCGGATTACGTGGTGGCGGTGTAGCAATACGCACGTTCAACATGATGATCCCGTGTTCTTCTGGGTAGTTAGCCATTGAATAAGCACGAACTGTGGGTTCTTTTACCTCAGAAACATAGCGGAACAAATTAAATTTATCCCAATCCTCACGGTACTCTTCTGGAACATCAAAATCTTCATATTTCACTACGTGTGGTGGACATTCTATCTGAATGTAACCACCTGCACGGAATGGTACGACTTCACCTTCAGGAATTTTCAGTTTCAGTTCTTTAATGAAAGTTGCTTTGTTATCATTAGAAATAACTTCGCATTCCCATTTTTTCACTCCAAAAATTTCTTCTGGTAACTCAATTTTTAAGTCTTGTTTAACGTTCACCTGACAAGCTAAACGGCAACCATCTTTCGCTTCACGTTTATTAATGTGAGAAAGCTCTGTTGGCAGGATATCCCCACCACCTTCTTTGATTTTCACGCGGCATTGACCACAGGAGCCACCACCACCACAAGCAGATGAAACGAAAATCCCTTGGTTAGATAACATACCTAACAGCTTGTCACCTGCGGGAGCTTCAAAGCTCTTATCAGGGTCGCCGTTAACTTCAACTTTGATGTTCCCTGTATTGACTAACTTGGATTTAGCAAACAGGATCAGACCTGTTAGCACCAAGACAATCAGGGTAAACATCACTACGCCTAGAATAATAATATCCATGAATTCTTCTCGCCTTTATAGCTGCACACCGGAGAAGGACATAAAGCCCAGTGCCATCAAACCGGTGGTGACAAAGGTAATACCTAAGCCTTTCAGACCCGCCGGAACATCTGAATATTTCATCTTTTCACGAATCGATGCTAACAGCACAATTGCTAACATCCAGCCGATACCTGAGCCGAATCCATAAACGATAGATTCGCTAAAGTTGTAATCGCGCTGAGCCATGAAAGAGACGCCACCAAAGATTGCACAGTTAACGGTAATCAACGGCAGGAAGATACCCAATGCGTTATAAAGTGACGGGAAATAACGGTCTAAAATCATTTCCAGAATTTGCACCAGTGCTGCAATAACCCCGATAAAGGTAATAAAGTTAAGGAAAGATAAATCGACCCCCTCAACTAATGCACCATCACGCAGTACTAGGTTGTACACAAGGTTGTTGGCAGGTACAGAAATACCTAACACCACGGTAACAGCAATACCTAAACCGAAAGCTGTCTTAACATTCTTCGATACTGCCAAAAATGTACACATACCGAGGAAGAATGCCAATGCCATGTTTTCAATGAACACAGCTTTTACGAACAGACTAATATAATGTTCCATTGACTTAATCCTTCTCTACCTGAGCTGGTTTCAAGGTACGTAATCCCCAAATCAGCATACCAATGATAAAGAATGCACTAGGCGCTAACAGGAACAAACCATTAGGCATATACCAACCACCATTTTGCAATGATTCCATAACGGTAATACCAAACAATTTGCCAGAGCCGAACAGCTCGCGTAGGAAACCAACGAGGATCAGAATGACACCATAACCAAGGCCATTACCAATACCATCCATAAAGCTTTCTACCGGTGGCGCTTTCATGGCATAGGCTTCTGCACGACCCATAACAATACAGTTTGTAATGATAAGGCCGACGAACACCGACAGCTGCTTAGATATCTCATAAGCATAGGCACGCAAAATTTGGTCAACAACGATAACCAAAGAAGCAATAATTGCCATCTGAACAATGATCCGCACACTGCTTGGAATGTAGTTGCGAATTAATGAGATAAAAAAGTTAGAGAACGCGGTAACCAAAGTTACTGCGATGGTCATGACGACAGCCGTTTCCAGCTTAGTCGTTACTGCCAGTGCAGAACACACCCCGAGGATCTGTAACGCAATTGGGTTGTTATCAAACAAAGGCCCAAGTAGGACGCGTTTTACTTCTTTAGAATCAGCCATTATTCAGCGCTCCTTCACGAACTTTTTTCAGGAACGGACCAAAACCGTTATCACCTAACCAAAAATCAAACATATGCTGAATGCCGTTTGATGTTAGCGTTGCACCTGAAAGGCCATCGATACCATAAGGACTATCTGTAGAGCCACTACGGACAATTTTTATTGCCGGTACCCCCTGCTCATTGAACAGTTTTTTACCCGGCCATTGCGCCTTCCATTGTGGATTATCGACTTCACCACCAAGACCTGGCGTTTCACCATGCGAATAATATGTGATACCACGAGAAGTCACGCCATCCACATCTACCGCAACGAAGGCATACATCACCGACCATAGTCCTGACCCATAAACAGGCAGAATAATTTGTGAAATTTTGCCTTGTTCATCTTTCACAAGATAGATTTCAGCTGTATTTGCACGACGGCGAATTTTGGCGATATCTTCTTCAGGTGAAAGTGCAATGCTGGTTTCATCGCTACGTAATTCACTATTGAGGTCAAAGCGACTCTTGCTATCAGAAAGCTCATTAGTTTGGAAGTTCAACAGCTTAGGTTCAATACGGTCACTGTAAACTTTTTGAACTTCTTCCGCTGTCATTTTAGGTTGCAATAGACCTGCAACACTCAAAATATTACGTTGCGTATCTAATAAAATTTGTTCTTGCTGCTTAGATTTTAATCCTACAGCAGAACCGGCTACGACGATAGAACAGACTAGACATAGAATAAAAACGACTATGAACGTTCTTCCGACGCTATCTTTATTGGTTGTTTTTTCATTAGCCACGGGCTTTTCTCCGTTTAATATTTGCTTGAACGACCAGATAGTCAAACAGAGGAGCAAACAAGTTGGCGAACAGGATTGCTAGCATCATGCCTTCCGGATATGCCGGGTTTGCAACACGAATAAGCACACACATTACACCGATCAAAATACCGTAGGCCCATTTGCCTTTATCTGTAAACGAGGCCGAAACTGGGTCCGTCGCCATAAAGATCATCCCGAATGCAAAACCACCTAAAACCATGTGCCAGTACCATGGCATTGCAAACAATGGATTCGTCTCTGACCCGATAAAGTTAAACAGGTAAGACATCGCAATCATCCCAAGCATAACGCCAGCAACGATGCGCCATGATGCAATACGGAAGAAGATAATGAAGGCACCACCAATGAAAATCATCAATGTGGAAACTTCACCGATAGAGCCAGGCATATTCCCTAGGAATGCTTGCATCCAAGAGATTGGCTCACCAGATACCGTATTCATTAACGCGCGCTCACCGCCCGCAGCCCATTGAGAAAGTGGGGTTGCACCAGAGAAGCCATCCGCCGCTGTCCAAACAAGATCACCCGAAATTTGTGCAGGGTAAGCGAAGAACAAGAAAGCACGGCCTGCAAGTGCAGGGTTTAAGAAGTTGCGCCCTGTTCCACCAAAAATTTCTTTAGCGATGACCACACCAAATGTAATACCGAGCGCCGCCTGCCATAATGGGATAGTTGGCGGCACAATCAGGGCAAATAGGATGGACGATATAAAGAAACCTTCGTTGATTTCATGACCGCGGATCAGAGAAAACAGAATTTCCCAAAAACCACCGACTGCAAAAACAACCGCATAGATAGGTAGAAAATAGACTGCACCAAGCAGCATTTTACTACCCCAGCCTGCATCAGGTGTTAATGATGCCCCCAAGAATTGAGCTAAGCGATAGTGCCAATCACTCGCTAAAACTTGCTGTAGCTCAGCCCCACTGTATAAGTGGTAAAGTGCAGGAATGGCTTGGTTACCAACGTTATACATCCCCCAAAACATCGCAGGAAATACAGATAACCAAACCAAGATCATCATGCGTTTCAGGTCTATTGTGTCACGAACGTGAGAACGACCTTTAGTCACCGTTCCTGGCGTATAGAAGACTGTCGTAACAGCTTCAAACAATGGATAGAGTTTTTCTAACTTTCCACCAGGCTCAAAATGATGCTCATGCTTTTCAAATAAATTTTTCAAACCCATGGAATTACCCTTCTAGCTCAATCTTGGTCAGTACATCACGAAGTACAGGGCCATATTCATATTTAGCCGGGCATACATAAGTACACAGTCCCAGATCTTCTTCATCCAACTCTAGACACCCCAACTCCTGAGATGAATCCGTATCTCCAGAAAGGAGGTCTCGTAGCAGGTGAGTTATCATAATATCGAGAGGCATTACACGTTCATAATTACCAATTGGCACCATTGAGCGCTCACCACCATTCATGGTTGTGGTGAAGTTGAAGCGTTTGCCTTTCAAGAAATGGCCAACCGTTGTACGTGTAATGGTGAATTTATTAAAGCCCGGCCAAATCCAGCCGAAAAGCTCTCTTTCACGCCCTTCACGTAATACTGAAACCTGATTATGAAAACGCCCTAAATAGTGATGTGTATCATCACAAGGTACGCCCCACAGTACAGAGCCAGAAATAATGCGGTTATCTCCCTCTTTGAGCTGACCTTTTGTTAACTCATAGAGATCCGCACCAAGACGAGTTTTAACTAAACGTGGTTTCTCAACTTGAGGCCCCGCAAGGGCAATCACGCGATCAGTATATAGATAGCCTGTTGTGAATAACTTACCAATCGCAATGACATCTTGATAATTAAGGTGCCATACTTTTTTATTGAGGCTCACAGGCTCAAGAAAATGAATATGAGTACCGACTAAGCCTGCGGGATGAGGGCCTGCAAATTCGCTATAGCTCACTTGTGGGTGATTATCAGATTTCGCTAAATCCCCCGCGCCATGGCAAACATGCACTTTACCTTCGGTTAAATGGCTAATAATGGTTAAACCATCATTAAAAGCTTGTTGTTGTGAACGAATAATCACAAGTGGGTCAGCAGCAAGTGGGTTGGTATCCATCGCCGTTACAAAAATCGCGGCGGGTGAGGAACCCAGTGCCGGTGAGCGGCTAAATGGACGCGTTCGCAATGCTGTCCATAAACCTGATTTAACCAAGTTTTCTTCGACTTGTTCACGAGTCAATCCTGCAAGCTCTTCACGCTTATAAGCAGCAAAGGCCTCTTGCTCGTCACCATCAATTTCGATAACAACGGATTGGAGTACACGACGCTCACCACGATGAATAGCAATAATTTTACCGCAGGCTGGGCTAGTGAATAAGACACCAGGGTTCTTTTTATCTTCAAAAAGAACCTGCCCTTTTTTAACGTGCTCACCTTCTTTAACCAGCATAGAAGGACGCATTCCGACATATTCTTCACCTAGCAATGCTACGTGTTGAATTTTCGGGCCGTCTTCTATTACTTGGGCTGGCTCACCTGCAATAGGAAGGTTGAGTCCTTTTTTAATTTTAATCATAAGATCTGCACAAGTTTCTAAGTTAACCCTAAGCTAATGATCCTGACATAGACCATAGCGACTCAGTAAATAAAAACAGCTCAAGTTACTCACATAACTCAAGCAAATAATTCTCTTGATATCGTGAAGCTATTCTCTTTCTGCCGCTCGTAATTTTATCAGTTCCCCCGACTTCTGTCCGGATATTCAAGTGACTTAGCTCAAGCAAATTACAATAAATTTTCAACTTTCTTTATAATTATTCGTAAAAAACGAGCATTTACATCATATTTATCGAACGCTGTGCGATTTTCACACAATATCTATTCCGTACGAAACTATTAATAGGCTATATCAAATTACTTTTAGCTCATTTAAAATAGCGCCATAATGTCTTTTTTTTAGGCAAAAATACTCATTTAAATTTGGTTTAAGTATGAATAAAAATATCCTTATTAGCTTTATTTTCAACCTGTTTTTTCTGCAAATTACGGTTGCTGAAGCGAATAACCATTCATTTTTGCTTAATAGTAAAACAACTAACCAGCAAAATTCCGCGATCTTTATTCAGATATTTAAGCAAGAAGGCGTCTTGGAGCTATATCAAAAAGCGCCGAACGGAAAATATAACTTATCTAAAACTTATCCAATTTGTAAGTTTTCGGGCGGGCTAGGCCCTAAAAAGCGCGAAGGTGATCTAAAAAGCCCTGAAGGCTTTTATCAAATAACCGCCTCCCAACTAAATCCAAACAGTCGGTATTACCGATCTATTAATTTAGGTTTTCCTAATGAATATGACCGAGCACAGGGCTATGAAGGTAACTACTTGATGATACATGGCGACTGTGTTTCTGTTGGTTGCTATGCGATGACAGATAAATACATGAGTGAAATCTACCAAACTGTTGAAAGTGCTTTTAAAAGTGGACAAAACACGATTGATGTCAGTATTTACCCGTTTCGAATGACAAAAGAAAATATGTTGATCCACAGAAACTCCAGCCATTACGCTTTCTGGCAGCAACTAAAACCGGCTTATGATTACTTTCAGGATGCAGGCAAGCCCGCACAAATCTCTGTAACATCAGGAAAGTATGCTGTGAATAGCTTGCCAGAAAGGTCGGATACTTTATTGAGACTTCGATCACAATATACGTTGGCCGAGGTGAAATAGCACGAAACTACCCGGTTCAATTTTGTGCCAATTTTCATTACCTGTTAGCGGCTGCGTGGCAATCACTGAAACAATATCGGTTGGTGTTGTGCAACTTTGAAAATCGATCTCAATATCCTGATCGAGTAATTTCGCCTTACCGAATGGAGCTTTACGAGTGATCCAATAAAGATTGGTTGAACAAAATGCCATTACGTAACGCCCATCTGATAGCAGCATATTAAATACGCCTTTACGACGTAACTGCTCAGCCAGCACCGCAATAAAACGGAAAACAGCGGGCCAATTCGAGGGGGTTTTCGGATATTTCGCTGCAAGTTGGCTCAAAATCCAGCAAAATGCTTTTTCGCTGTCTGTTTCACCTATCGGTCGATAATGCCCTGTATTTAGTGAGCGATACCCTTTTAATTGCCCGTTATGTGCATAGGTCCAATTACGTCCCCACAATTCACGCGTAAAAGGATGCGTGTTTGCTAGTGTGACATCACCTCGATTCGCTTGGCGAATATGTGCTATCACCGTTTCCGATTTGATTGGATACTCCTGCACAAAGCGTGCCACTGGGGATAAAAAGCTAGGTTGAGGATCTTTAAAAGTGCGACACCCCAGCCCTTCATAAAACGTGATCCCCCAACCATCTTTATGTGGGCCAGTTTGCCCCCCACGGGATATCAGTCCACTTAGGCTGAAGTTAATATCTGTTGGCACATTTGCACTCATGCCAAGTAATTCGCACATTACAAGACCCTCTATAGTTTAAGAAACTACTTTACCATTTCTTTTTCAATCAGCTGGATCAGGATATGAATCACTTTAATATGGATTTCCTGAATACGATCCGCATAACCAAAATGAGGTACACGAATTTCAATATCTGCGCTACCCGCCATTTTGCCGCCGTCTTTCCCAGTCAGCGTAATCACTTTCATGCCCTTTTCACGCGCAGCACTAATAGCTTTGATAATGTTGCCTGAGTTGCCAGAAGTCGAAATGCCCAGAAGAACATCCCCTTCTTTACCTACAGCCTCAATAAAGCGAGAAAACACATATTCATAGCCAAAGTCATTACTGACACAAGATAAGTGGCTAACATCAGAAATGGCAATAGCAGGATAGCCTGGGCGATTTTCACGGTAACGCCCTGTCAGTTCTTCAGCAAAGTGCATGGCATCACAGTGGGAGCCACCATTACCACACGAAAGCACTTTTCCTCCGGCTTTAAAGGAATCTGCCAGTAACACCGCCGCTTGCTCAATAGCCTGAATATTTGCATCATCACTAAGGAATTTTGCCAACGTATCGGCCGCTTCTGATAATTCACCACGGATCAGGTCTTGATACATGAGATTTCCCCTTAAATTTAACGAGTTTTGTGCCATGATAAACGGCATCAAGATAGGTAATTAATCTTTACTACTCAGATTGTTACACAGGGTACATTTTCTTTCTACATCTGATTACGCTTGATTTATGCATTTAGGGCTAATCAATGCGTTTTGCCTCTTTTTCTCCCTTTGCGCCTACTTCATCTATCTCACAAATTTTTTTATGAAACAATCACCAAACATTATTTGGTGATTTTGTGAGCCAAGTTGTAATTAAGATGTAAATGTCTTGCTAATTGTTTATTACTGGATATAGATTAAGAGAAACAACAGGTCAGACCTCTTACAAGTAGACAGGAGTTTCCCTATGACCCTACTCAGCATAATTCTATTTCTCGCATTAATCGGTATTCTCTGTTACCACAAGACTTCGTTAACATTGAGTACCGTTCTGTTACTTGCCTATACCGCCGTTATGGGGGTACTTGATGTATGGAGTTACTGGATGTTACTGCCAGTAGCTCTTGTATTATTCCCTTTTGTTTTCACTCCCGTGCGTCAATCACTGGTTTCAGTGCGTGCACTGAAACTGTTCCAAAAAGTCATGCCTCCCATGTCTCGTACAGAGAAAGAAGCCATTGATGCAGGAACAACATGGTGGGAAGGTGATCTTTTCCGTGGCGCACCGGATTGGAATAAATTACATAATTACCCAAAACCACAGCTGACGGCTGAAGAACAAGCCTTCATTGATGGCCCTGTAGAAACGGTTTGTGGCATGGTGAATGATTTTGCAGTAAGCCATGAATTGTCCGATCTCCCCCCAGAAGTTTGGCAATATTTACGTGAGCACCGCTTCTTCGCCATGATCATCAAAAAAGAGTATGGCGGCCTTGAGTTCTCTGCCTATGCGCAATCCCAAGTTTTACAAAAATTGGCGGGTGTCTCCGGTATCTTAGCTATCACCGTTGGTGTTCCTAACTCATTGGGGCCAGGTGAGTTGCTGCAACATTATGGTACTGATGAACAGAAAAAACGTTACCTCCCTGGCTTAGCGACAGGTGAAGAGATCCCTTGTTTTGCGCTTACTAGCCCAGAAGCTGGCTCTGACGCCGGTGCTATCCCTGATACTGGCGTTGTCTGTATGGGTGAATGGCAAGGAGAGCAAGTGTTAGGTATGCGTTTAAATTGGAACAAACGCTATATCACTCTTGCCCCCATCGCGACAGTTCTTGGGTTGGCTTTCAAATTATCGGATCCCGATCGTTTATTGGGTGGTGAAACACAGTTAGGGATCACCTGTGCGTTAATCCCCACTAATACCCCAGGCGTCGAAATAGGCCATCGTCACTTCCCACTGAATATTCCATTTATGAATGGACCAACGCGCGGAAAAGACATCTTTGTTCCTATCGACTACATTATCGGTGGCCCTAAAATGGCAGGCCAAGGCTGGCGTATGCTTGTGGAGTGTTTATCTGTAGGTCGTGGAATTACTCTGCCATCTAACTCGACAGGTAGCTTAAAGAGCATTGCAATGGCGACAGGAGCCTACGCTTATATCCGTCGCCAATTTAAATTGCCTATTGGTAAGATGGAAGGGATTGAAGAGCCGCTCGCTCGTATCGCAGGTAATGCCTATTTGATGGATGCTGCTGCTACATTGATTACCTCTGGTATCATGTTAGGTGAAAAACCTGCCGTGCTATCTGCTATCGTTAAATACCACTGTACTCACCGTGGGCAACATTCAGTCATCGATGCCATGGATATTACGGGTGGTAAAGGCATTTGTCTTGGCCCATCTAACTTTGTTGGTCGAGCTTACCAAGGTGCGCCAATCGCCATTACCGTTGAAGGTGCCAACATCTTAACCCGTAGCATGATCATCTTTGGCCAAGGGGCTATTCGTTGCCATCCTTATGTGCTGGAAGAGATGGCGGCAGCACAAGACAATAATCTGCACAAATTTGATAAAGCGGTATTTGGTCATATTGGACATGTTATTAGCAACCAAGTCCGTAGTTTCTGGTTGGGATTAACCAATGGTCGAGGAAGTAGCGCGCCAACAAAAGATGAAACACGTCGTTACTATCAAATGTTAAATCGCCAAAGTGCTAACCTTGCCTTACTTGCCGATATCTCCATGGCTGTTTTAGGTGGTAGCTTAAAACGTCGTGAGCGTATCTCTGCACGCTTAGGCGATATACTCAGCCACTTATATTTAGCAACCGCAACACTTAAGCGTTATGAAGATGAAGGTCGTCAAAAAGCGGATTTACCACTGGTAAAATGGGCTGTAGAAGATTGTCTGTATCAATCTGAGAAGGCGATGGATGATTTATTGAAAAACTTCCCAAATAGAATGGTTGCAGGTTTAATGCGCATTACCTTGTTCCCGACTGGTCGTGCTATGTCTGCCCCTTCTGATCGCCTAGACCACAAGCTAGCACAACTGTTAATGGAGCCATCTGAAACTCGTGACAGGATCGGTCGTGGGCAATATCTGACACCAACAGAGCATAACCCGCATGGTTTAGTGAATCAGGCGCTGTATGACATCATTGCTGCAGAGCCAATTTTTGAGCGCATCTGCCGTCTGAAAGAGCGCAAGTTTAGCTTCACTCGCTTAGATAAATTGGCAGAGCAGATGTTGCCTGAAAATATTATCACACAAGAAGAAGCTGATATTTTACGTAAAGCAGAGGCAAGCCGTCTACGCACCATCAATGTTGATGAATTTGAGTTTGATGCTCTAGGCGTACACAGTGAAAAAAACCCTCGCGAGGAAAATGAAAAGCAAGCTAAGAAAAAGCAAGCCGCTTAATTAGCTGCCTACATTGTCAGCGCCATAAAGCCCCAAGCATATTGGGGCTTTATTTTTTGCATGGAAACTGGCACATAAAAGGAAACTGAATATTTATTAAAGAGTCATAAGGTAGAGGATGGTGTGTCTTTTTATACAATAATCATTTTGTTAGTGGAGCAATCACGCTCGCTACCCATTCCTGCTATAAGGCCCGTTTGTATGGGCATTTCACTGTTCGACACCACTCCCTTTCAAACAACAGATGCTATGTGACTATTGCCTTTAGGTCGAAATACTAAGAAGTTTGGTTAGTAGATAATTACAGCGGCGTTTTTATTTAGCGCTAAAATACAAAACTCCCGATAAATATTACCGAGAGTTTTATCATCAAAAGGCGGTCAGCCTATATTAAGGCTGGAAATTGATTGCTAAAACGGCTTATTTTTTAACCGCAGTAACTTCAATTTCAACCAACCATTCAGGGTGAACCAGAGCCTTCACTTCCATTGCTGATCTAGCTGGTGTCAGAGGCTGAGCTTTAGTACCGAAGAATTGAGTATAACCTTTCATAAAGCCGTCAAAGTCCATTTTTCCTGTTTCTGGTGTTGCAACAAGGAAAACTTGCATTTTAACAACGTCACCTAATCCTAGGCCTTGTTTTTCCAATGCAGACTTAATTGAGTTAAGCACATTGACGGTTTGTTCTTCTGTGTTTTTACCGAATGAACCATCAGCTTGTTTTGATGGAACAACACCGCTGAAATAATAGGTTTTCATATTCGCAGGTACTTCAACTACGCTCGAGATTGGGAAGTCAGGTACTGCGGTACGAACGATTGAAGAATTATCAGCCATCGCTACGCTGCTGGCTAATAGTGCTGAAATTAGTAATGCTTTTTTCATATTCAGTTCCCTATTTTATGATATTGCTTTTTATAAAATCTAGAAATGACCTCTAGTGAAGATGCCATTACACCTTCTCATCAGTCATTCATATAAGAAGCCACTTTGCCCATAATAAAAATGGTCATCAAAGCAGCATAACATTTATGTGTTTATCTCTTACTATTTCAGTTCAAAAGATATCCACTAAGTGCTTAAGAGATATTATCCCTTACTGCAATATTTATGTTGTCAAATTTACCTTTAATTTGGCGATATATTTACCAGACATAAACTATGGTTTTTTAGCCTATATTCAGACGCTACCGGAGTAAATTCAGCGCCATTAACCTATTTTAGTACCACATCCTTTCCATGACTTAACAATGTCATGAAGGTGATGAATAAGCTAAATACGAAATGAGTCAGTTTGTCAGAGACTCTCCCGCTAAAATTACACCAACGTATTTGCTGCGCCACAGATTAATGCTCGTCCTCAAAGATATCGTCTAGTTTAAGGGTATTTAACAAAACGCTTTTTTCTTCATTGTTGAATTCATTATCTATGATAATTAATATCAGCAACTTTAGACAGCCATTCACTTATCTAATCATTAAATCAGCAAAAAACTCTCTAAAACACTGAAGGTTACCATTCGTCCATTCAGTAAATGAATGGTGAGCATTAAAGTGCATCTGAACGAATGGATCAAGGGTAATATTCAATTCTTTACAATAATGACGGCTAATTTTATGGCAATCTAGAATTCACTAAGTGAAGTCATCTACACTATCCAGAATTTATAATATTTTAAAATAACAACTTATTTTTTCAACCCATAAACCGCAGTCTGAATGTAAAAGTAATAACTTTAATCCGCCTACCTGAAAGCGCCCTAATAATAGAAACTCAAAAGATAGATACCAATATCCCTACAGGTTAATTGGACATACGTCTACTTTGGATAAAAAACAATCTATTGGTTTACTCTAAAATAGGGAAACCTACTGCTCTCGATAAAAATAGTTAAACTCACGATACAAAAGTAATATTTATCATTATTCAATAGACTGGCCGTTTTTTATTTATAGGTGGCCTTATTTCAATATAAACAAATAATTTTAGTTATAGGTTCAAGCAATAATAAATTAACCTTAGTTATTACAATGAATATATGTTTATTTTTTCAACATATAAACTTATTTTTTATCGCTTAATTTCTGAGATAGGATGAGTTAAAAACCGAAAGAAAATAGGTCAGGAATAGTATTTTAATAAATGAATTTTAATATTAGTTGGTAACGATACTGCTTTAAAAAGCAGTATCGTCAAAAAAGATTAAAGCTCTAATGCCAATAATTCCTCAATCGTTTGGCGACGGCGGATAAGTTTTGGCGTACCCTCAATTAATAACACTTCAGGTAACAGAGGGCGGCTATTGTAGTTTGATGACATCGACGCCCCATAAGCACCAGTATCATGGAAGACCAAATAATCCCCTACTTGCACATCAGGCAGTAAACGGGTCTCGACCATTCCTCCTTCTTGCTGGGTAAACACATCCCCCGATTCACACAAAGGCCCCGCGACAATAGTCTCTTTTAAAGGTACATTTTCTAATGAGCGCCCCTCAGCAGGTAATACAGAGATATGGTGATAACTCCCATACATTGCAGGACGCATCAGATCATTAAATCCACTATCGACCAACACATAGTGGCGGCTTCCCATCGTTTTAACCGCTCTCACTTCCGCGAGCAATACCCCCGATTCAGCAACCAAATAGCGACCCGGTTCAATTTCCAGTTCAATAGAATGACCTAAATGACGCTCAATTCGTTGGCGAGCAGTGTTCCAAAGGCTGTAATAGTGCTGAATATCGATAACTTCATCTTGTTCTCGATAAGGTGTCGATAACCCACCACCGGCTGAAATCGCCTGAATATCCGCATTTGACGAGATCACTTGTTCAACCATTGCATCACAGACATTTGCTAAGTGTTGATAATCGACCCCAGAGCCAATATGCATATGTAGCCCAACCAATGACAGATTATAACGGCGAATTTGTTCCAGTGCTTTTGGTAGGTCTTGATACCAAATACCGTGTTTACTGTTTTCACCACCTGTATTGGTTTTTTGTGAATGGCCATGACCAAAACCAGGGTTAATACGCAACCAAACAGGATGACCCGATTTTTGCTCACCAATCTGGCTTAATATATCAATAGATCCAGCATTCACCGGAATATCTAACTCAGTCACCCGTGCCAAAGTAGCTCTATCCAGTACATCAGCAGTAAAAACAATTTCTGAGTTTTCACGACCAGCCTGGAAACCAGCTACAAGCGCACGCTCTATTTCACCTAGCGAAACAGAATCAACCTTGACTCCCTGCTCACGCATTAAGCGCAAAATATGAATATTTGAGCAAGCTTTTTGAGCAAAACGCACGGTATCAAAGGGTTTGAGCTGATTTATTCGTTCAATAATCACTGAGCTGTCGTACACCCAAACAGGGGTGCCAAACTGTTCAGGTAACGTCGATAAGTATTCGGGCGTTAAATATTGGCTAGTAGTGGTGGCAAATGAGGTCATGTTTTTCTCGCACGTAAATTTTTCTTATATTGTCCTATTATTCAGAGAAAGTTCGGGAAAAAAAATATCCATTTTGCTAAAGTCTATTCATTTTTGATATAGAAAGAAAAACATCATGCAAACTCTCTCTTGGCGACATATTGAAATCTTTCGGGCGGTAATGACGACGCCGAATCTAACAGAAGCAGCGTTACTGCTAAATACCTCACAACCGACCATTAGTCGAGAGCTTGCTCGCCTTGAACATCTGCTACAGTTCAAATTATTTGATCGCGTTAAAGGCCGATTGCGCCCGACAGCACAGGGATTGCGCTTTTTTGAGGAGGTTGAGCGCTCTTATTATGGTTTAGAGCGGATAAAAAACTCAGTACAAACCATCCGCCGTTTTGATAATGCACAGATCTCCATCATATGCTTACCCGCCTTCGCCCAATCATTACTACCACAAGTGTGCCAAACATTTATGGCTGATTATCCTGACGTCAATCTGACAGTGATCCCTCAAGAATCACCAATCCTCGAAGAGTGGCTATCGGCTCAACGTTATGATTTTGGTCTAACCGAACACTTACAAACGCCACCAGGCACAGAACAACTCACATTAGGCTCGCTGAATGAGGTTTGTGTCTTACCGGCGGGTCATCCCCTTGAGCATAAACCCGTTTTAACACCGATTGATTTTCAGCAACAAAACTTCATTAGCCTGTCACTAACAGACAGCTATCGGCAGATTATCGATACCATTTTTGCCCAACATCAAATTGAGCGAAAAATGGTGATGGAGACGCATTCAGCATCGTCTATCTGCGCAATGGCGTTAAAAGGCATCGGTATTTCAATCGTCAACCCTATCACCGCTTTGGATTTCCACCAGCAATCAGCAGGTAAGCTGATCATTCGCCCATTGAGTTTTTCGATTCCTTTTACGGTGAGTTTAATTAAGCCGATTCACCGGCCATCATCACAACTATTAGATATTTTTACCCAATACTTACGGGCTTCATTTGCCAAAACTGAGCAGGATTTAAGTAGCGCGTTGCTGCATCAGTGACTGCCAATATTCTGAAGTTGTAAACCAGTTACCTAAAAAATCCAGTACAGCTCTTAATGTTGTCGGCATATTTTGGCGACTGGCATACACTGCATAAATTCCCAATGGCTGCGGCACATAGTCGGGTAATAGCTGGAGCAGCTCCCCTGATTCTAAGTATTTTTTGACCGATAAATAAGGCTGCATAGCAATACCTGCACCATTTAATGCCGCTTGAGCCAAAAATACAGATTCATCGGCACTGAGTCGCCCTCCTACTAATACGGAAAAAGGCTCCCCATCTTTTTCAAAACGCCATAAACTGCGCCCAAAAAAATTGTAGGTCAAACATTCCAGTGGCGCTAAATCCTCCGGCTTAATCGGTATTTTTTTATCTTTGAAAAAAGATGGCGCTGCACAAATCACAGAGTGGCACGTTGAAAGCGGCTTGGCTATCAAACTCGGCTCTAATTGATTCGTAATACGGATAGCCAAATCAATCCTATCTTCAATCAGATTCACCGCCTTATTTGTAATACTTAAATCAATCGCCATATTCGGGTAGTGTTGTAAAAACTCGGTTATTGCGACAGAAAGCGCTTGGCTGGCAATCGACTGAGCACAACTAATACGCACTAGCCCCGTCAATTGAGTCGCATCATGTTGCTGTTGTACAGGCAGAGTTAAAGAGAGTGCATTTAACTTTAGCGCTTGTTGATAAACCCCTTCTCCTGCCGATGTCAAACTCAGCCGCCTTGTCGTACGGTTTAATAAACGTACCCCAGCCCACTGTTCCATTTCAGCAAGATATCGGGTCACCATCGCTCGTGACATATCGAGTTTATCTGCGGCAGCACTCATACTGCCATGCTCAACAATACTAATAAAAACCTGTACCGCCGTTAATCTATCCATCTATTTGACCGATTTGTGCAACAAACATTTGCTAATTATGGCGTTTCTCTCATCATTATTGCAATTTAATATACACCCAACTTAACGAGGTTTTTAAAATATGGCTAACAATTAGGAGTTAATGATGAAACAACATGCTATCGCCGCCGCCACTTTACTTGCAATGAGCGCTACATTTGCCCATGCAGCAGAGCTTAAATTAGATATCTATAACCCAGGAAATAACAGTGTATTTCCCGTTTCCTCTGAAATTATCAGCGGTGATAAAGAAGTTGTACTGATCGATGCACAGTTTCAAAAAAATGATGCGCAGGCCTTAGTGAAAAAGATAAAAGCGCTCAATAAAACCCTAACAACCATTTATATCAGCCATTCTGATCCCGATTATTATTTTGGATTAGATACGATCACGAAAGCATTTCCTAAAGCTAAGGTGATAGCGACGAAAGAAACCGTTGAAGCTATCAAAGCATCGAAAGATGGCAAGTTGGCATATTGGGGTGAAGTGCTTAAAAACGAAGCGCCAACAACACTTATCGTACCCGATGTGATACAAGGCAATAGTTTTACTGTCGATGGTGAAACTCTCTTTATTAAAGGAAGTGATGGTCCAGCTCCAGAGCGTACTTATGTTTGGGTTCCATCATTGAAAGCTGTCGTTGGGGGAGTCGTTGTCTCTGATAATATCCATGTTTGGATTGCAGATACTCAAACTCAATCATCGCGACAACACTGGCAACAAACTTTAGAAAGCATTCAAGCTTTACAACCTAAAACCGTTGTACCAGGGCACTTTACTGGCAAATCAAAAATGGATCTTAGCTCTGTTACCTTTACTCAAAATTACTTGAATACCTTTGAGACCATGGCTGAACAAAGTAAAGATGCCAAAGAGCTTACGAGCAAAATGGAGAAGGCTTACCCTCATCTTGATGATAAATCGAGCTTAGAGCTAAGTGCCAAAGTCATTAAAGGCGAAATGCAGTGGCCACAATAAAATAATCTCAATTAGCCTATCTCTATAATGGATAGGCTAATTGAATCACTGAATAGTTAAGGAGCTATCATGAATAAAATCACCTTACATTACATTTATGACCCTTTATGTGGCTGGTGTTACGGTGCTTCACCATTGATTGAAATTGCCAATTCTCACCCTGACATTGTGTTAGAATTACATGGCGGAGGCATGCTGGCAGGCGCATCACGCCTTCATATGGATAATCAATTCCGTGAGCACATCAAACAATCCGATAAACGCATTGCCGCCATGACAGGGCAAATTTTTGGTGATGACTATTTAAAAATGCTGGATGAGCCAAATCTTGTTCTTGATTCAGCACCACCTTTACAAGCCATTCTTGCTTCTGAAAAGCAACAAAAAGCATTAGCGATGTTAAAAGCAGTTCAGCATGCTCATTACGTCTCTGGTCGTCATATCAGCAACCCAAATGTCTTATTAGCGATCGCACAAGAAATCGGGTTAGATAGCGAGCAATACCAGTTTGATTATGCCGAACAAGGAGGGAATAACCTTGAACACCATATTCACTATAGCCGCCAGCTACTGGCTCAATCCGGATCTTCCGGCTTTCCGACCTTACTCATAAAACAGCAGCATAAGTGGCTGCGCGTACCGTTACAAAACTATTTAGGTGATCCTCAAAAATGGCAACAATTTTTGGATTCACTAGTAGCAGCCAATCAATGATGCGCTACGACATCGCGCCATTGAACATCACTAAACACACCAATGGCGCAAATAACCAATAAGTTGCACTCAAAATGATAGCTGGGCCAAAGGGGATACGGGCGATAGCTTTGTGCCGATGACGTAAATAAATGGCCCAATAGTGAAGCCCGCCAATGCCCGCCGCTAACGCAAAAAACTGAGGTAAATTCATAAGCCCGAGCCAAGCTGCACATGCGGCAATCAGTTTAAAATCCCCTCGCCCCATTTGCGGGGATTGGCGGATCTTCTCCATAATTACCGTTAGCAGCATGATGGAAAGGTAACTGGTGATCACCGCATAGATAGCCGAAACCACATTACCTTGCTCAGAGCACACTTGATACACTAACCCTACCCATAATAGTGGGTAAACAAGTATGTCTGGTAAATAGCCTATTTTCATATCAATAATAAATAGACAAACTATTAAATTGAAGAAAATACTAAATAAAATAACAATAATTAATTCATCATTTAATGAAAAATTAAATATTAATAAAGGAAAATAAATAAGTACCAGCCATTTATAACCTATCCTTATCCCATCTTTATTTAAATATTTTTTAGGAATATGTTGTAACATCAACTGTGAAATTTTCGCTGATATAACAATGATAAAAGCCATAAGTAATAGCCTATAGCCACATACATCCCCCAAAAAACAGTATGAATTATCGATAGTTACATTTCCTGAACTTAAGTTGCCTCGGCATACTGTTAGCATTGGAAAAGTTGAAGTAATAAAATTATTAAGATCACTAAAAGATAAAAAAGAGAGATGATGGATAATTTTATGATAGATCCTTTCAATCGGTAATATCATATATTCTCCTTATTCCATTATGGAGTTATATACAAATATACCGTACCTCTATTTATTTCCCTACACAGTAATTCCGACACAATTTATCGTTTTAACCGCGATGATTTTTTGTCGTATTTGATAATATATTATCATTCATCACACCAATACCACACAGGCTAGACTACAAAAAAACCATAAACCACTATAAAATTGAGCTAGCTCTTGATTTTGGCGATTGCATCCCCATATTTTTGATCTGCTATTGCTCTTTTTTAACCTTGTTCTTTTTAAGGAAACTGTATGCGCATTCCACGCATTTATCACCCTGAGCCACTACAAATTAACACTACAATCGCTCTTGGCGATGATGCAGCCAACCATGTGGGGCGAGTGCTTCGCATGACTGCGGGCCAAAAACTGGAATTATTTGACGGCAGTAATCAGGTGTTTTGCGCTGAAATATCAGAGGCGACAAAAAAGAAAGTCTCCGTCAATATTATCGATAGCCATGTTGATGATAGAGAATCGCCATTAGATTTACACCTTGGGCAAGTCATGTCGCGTGGTGAAAAAATGGAGTTTACTATCCAAAAATCGGTGGAACTAGGAGTTAATACAATCACCCCTTTACTCTCTGAGCGCTGTGGTGTTCGTTTAGATCCTGAAAGGTTAGAGAAAAAACGACAACAATGGCAAAAGATTGCCATTGCTGCGTGTGAGCAGTGTGGTCGTAATCGGATCCCACAAATTCGTCCTGTACAGTCACTCGAAGCATGGTGTGCTGAGGAGGATGGGGCATTTAAGGTCAACTTACACCCACGAGCAACACAAAGTATCAATACATTACCTGCCGAATTAAATAAAGTTCGGCTATTAATCGGCCCCGAAGGTGGGCTAAGTGAAGAAGAAATCGCCATGACAGCTAATTATCAATTTACTGATATTCTGTTAGGGCCAAGAGTGTTAAGAACAGAAACGACTGCGCTAACTGCAATCACCGCACTGCAAGTGCGCCTAGGTGACCTAGGTTAAGGAGAAAAAATGATCAAGCTCGGTATAGTAATGGATCCTATTTCATCCATTAAAATCAAGAAAGATACTAGTTTTGCTATGATGCTGGAAGCTCAACGTCGTGGTTATGAAATCCATTATATGGAGATGAATGATCTCTATCTGTATCAAGGTGAAGCTCGCGCAACGACAAAAGTCGTCACTGTCGAAGAAAACCCAAACAAATGGTATGAGTTCAAATCTGAGCAAGATATCGCGCTCGGTGATCTTGACGCTATTTTAATGCGTAAAGACCCCCCTTTCGACACTGAGTTTATCTATGCAACTTATATTCTTGAAAGAGCTGAGCAGGCTGGCGCACTGATCGTCAACAAGCCACAAAGTTTACGCGACTGCAATGAAAAACTGTTTACAGCGTGGTTCCCTGAATTAACGCCACACACATTAGTCACACGTAGCGCTAAACAGCTACGTGAGTTCCATCAAAAGCATGGCGATGTAATTTTTAAACCACTTGATGGAATGGGCGGAGCGTCTATTTTCCGTTTGAAGCAAGACGATCCTAACGTTGGGGTTATTATCGAAACGCTCACCGAGCATGCTAGCCGTTACTGCATGGCACAAAACTATTTGCCAGCAATTAAAGATGGTGACAAACGTGTACTGGTCGTTGATGGTGAGCCTGTGCCTTACTGTCTAGCTCGTATCCCAGCACAGGGAGAAACCCGTGGTAATTTGGCGGCAGGTGGTCGCGGAGAAGCTCGCCCATTAAGTGAAAGCGATTGGGAAATTGCCCGCACCGTTGCCCCAACTTTAAAAGCAAAAGGCTTATACTTTGTTGGGCTTGATATTATAGGCGATCGTTTGACTGAAATTAATGTCACTAGCCCAACTTGTGCCCGCGAAATTGAAGCCGCTTACGATATTTCTATCACGGGTATGTTGATGGATGCCATTGAGCGCGATATAAAAAAATAGTGCCTTCAGCGCTAAAAATAGCGTATTGGTAATGAGAAAAGGCTCATTAAAGTGCCTTTTCTCAACCTTTAAAGGCAATTCTTATCATTAAAATAGGTTACTTACTACACTGAGCCTAAAAATTATGAATTTACAAAATCATTTTTTGATAGCAATGCCATCTCTTACTGATCCCTATTTTGAGCAGTCTGTTGTTTATGTGTGTGAACACAATGAAAAAGGCGCTATGGGGATCGTTATCAATAAACCTATTGATGATTTTTCTGTGAGTACCATGCTCGAGAAATTAGAGATAGCGGTTTCAACAACCAATACCAGCAACCTTGCTAAACCAGTGATTGCTGGTGGCCCTGTTGCTGAAGAGCATGGTTTTATCCTCCATACGCCGATTAAAGGCTTTGCTTCAAGTCTGCATCTCAATGATGACATGATGGTAACGACCTCTAAAGATATCTTAGAAACACTCGGCAAGGACCAGCAGCCTATGCAATCATTAGTCGCTCTGGGATATGCAAGCTGGGAGCCCGGTCAACTCGAAAATGAAATTATGGAAAATAGTTGGTTGACGGTAGAAGCCACACCAGAGTTAGTGTTTGATACCCCTATTAAAGATCGCTGGCAAGCTGCTGCTAACCTTCTAGGCGTGAATATCCATACAATTTCCATGCAGGCAGGGCACGCGTGATGTCTAGCAGAACCCTTCTTGCATTTGATTTTGGTACGAAAAGTATTGGTGTTGCTGTTGGCCAAGAAATCACAGGAACAGCCCGCTCCCTCGCCTCACTGAAAGCCAATGATGGCCGCCCTGATTGGCAACAGATCGAAAAGTTGCTAAAAGAGTGGCAACCTCAATTGGTCATTGTTGGCCTTCCTTTAAATATGGATGGCACTGAACAACTTGTCACCAGCCAAGCGCGTAACTTTGCTAATCGTATCCATGGGCGATTTGGTGTCAAAGTCGAGCTACACGATGAACGCCTATCCACGGTTGCCGCAAAAGCAGAACTATTTGAGCGTGGTGGTTACCGAGCACTGAGTAAAGGCAAAGTAGACTCAGCATCTGCTGTCGTGATCTTAGAAAGTTGGTTTGAGCAACACCTTTAAGCCGCACAATGTTTTCCGAAATGTAATTTTTTTTAATCTACACATGCAAAGGTGCCGTTATCAAGCAATATGCTTTACACTATGGGCATTATGATTATCCACCTAACGTAATTGAACAGAATAATGACCATTCAACGTAATATCTCTGATGTAAAAGCACGTATTGAACGAGCGGCAGCAGAATGTCATCGCTCTGCACAGGACATCACACTACTTGCAGTAAGTAAAACCAAACCTTGTGACGCTATCTTGGAGGCTATCGAGGCTGGACAGCGTCAATTCGGTGAAAATTATGTTCAGGAAGGCGTTGAGAAAATTCAGTTTTTCGCGGATAGACAAGATCTGGTTTGGCATTTTATTGGCCCATTACAATCAAACAAAAGCCGTCTTGTCGCCGAGCATTTTGACTGGTTCCATACGCTGGATCGGCAAAAAATCGCCCAACGTCTAAACGATCAGCGTCCAAGCAACAAAGCACCGCTAAATGTGCTGATCCAAATAAATATCAGTGATGAAAACAGTAAGTCAGGCATAAAACTTGAAGAGCTTGATGAGCTAGCAAAACAAGTTAGCCAAATGCCTAACCTAGTTTTTCGTGGTTTGATGACCATTCCAGCACCGGAAAGCGACTACCAGCGCCAATGCGAAGCTTTTCGCAAAATGGAGCAAGCCTATCAACAGTTACAAACACACTACCCTAGCGTCGACACCCTATCTATGGGGATGACCGATGATATGGCTGCTGCCATTCATTGTGGGTCGACCCTCGTTCGTATCGGAACGGCTATTTTTGGTGCCCGTGACTATCACAAATCATAAGGAGTACAACATGCAACATCGCAAAATTGCATTTATAGGTGCCGGAAATATGGCCCATGCTATTATTGCAGGGCTTGTTAGCCACGGTTACCCCGCCTCAATGATCACCGTCTGTTCGCCAACCCCTGTTCGCCGAGAAAAAATCGCCGAACAATATGGCGTTATCAGCAGTAGTGATAATGTATCCGCTGTGCAACACGCCGATGTGATTGTACTTGCTGTAAAACCACAAATGATGGAAGAGGTGTGTCAACCTTTACAGCATGCCGTGGATTTCAGTAAAAAACTGGTATTGACCATTGCTGCGGGTATCCCCGCTCACCGCTATGCCGATTATTTAGCCCAACCATTGCAGTTGGTTCGTATCATGCCAAATACGCCATCACTCGTCGGTAAAGGCGTGAGTGGTTTATTCGCAGAAGAGAGTATTAACGCCGAAGACAAACAATTTGCAGAGCAATTGATGCAAAGTGTTGGCTCGACAATTTGGTGCGAAAAAGAGCAAGAGATCAATAATATTATTGCGATTACTGGAAGCTCTCCTGCTTACTTCTTCTTATTTATGGAATCCATGCAGCAAGAAGCCGAGAAACTAGGCTATACGCCCGATCAAGCCCGTCAATTGGTCTTAAATGCCGCGGAAGGTGCTGTTGCGTTGTCGAAATCACAAGGCGACACCCCATTTTCCACATTGCGCGAACAAGTGACTTCTAAGGGAGGAACGACAGCGATGGCATTAGCGCAATTTTACGATAGTGGTCTTCCGCAAATGGTAGCAAAAGCGATGCAACGTGCTATCACTCGGGCAGAAGAGATGGAAAAACTTTTTTAATTAACAGCGGGACGAGACATGCAGACTTTACTTTTTGTCGTTACAACCATTATTCAACTTTATATTTTTATCTTACTGCTACGAGTCTGGATGCAGTGGGTACGTGCAGATTACTATAACCCCTTCTCCGTGTTCGTGGTAAAAGCCACGAAACCTGTTATTACACCATTACGCCGTGTTATCCCTTCTATCGGGCCTATTGATACAGCAACAGTTACTATCGCATTTATCTTATCACTTGTTGCTATTGTCTTTAGCTTGTGGATCACCCATACATTGGCCCTTCTCAGTTTTAGTGTTATTCCAATCAGTATTATTCTGTTACTAACCTATGCCGGAAAATTAATTTTCTGGATGATATTGATTAGAGCGATCATGAGCTGGATTAGCCAAGGCCGTAATCCTGTCGACTATTTGTTATATCAATTAACAGAACCATTAATGGCGCCAATCCGTCGCATTATCCCTGCTATGGGTGGGCTTGATTTCTCAGCAATGATTGTCATGTTCATCTTAATTGCGCTGAATTATCTACGTTCTGATATTTCACTGATGATTGATCCAACATTAACAGGCATTCTCTACGCTGTTGGCGTAATGTAATAAGAGCGATTAAAAATGCAAAAGGTTGTTTTAGCTACCGGTAATCCGGGAAAAGTCAATGAACTTGCTGACCTGTTACGTGATTTTGGGATGGATATCGTAGCCCAAACTTCTCTCGGTGTTGAGTCTGCCGAGGAAACAGGATTAACATTTATCGAAAATGCGATTTTAAAAGCTCGCCATGCTTCTCAGCAAACTGGTCTCCCTGCTATTGCGGATGACTCTGGGATCTCCGTTGACGCACTCGGTGGTGCTCCGGGGATCTATTCCGCTCGCTATGCTGGTGAAGAAGCAACGGATGAACAAAACCTGCATAAATTACTCGATGCGATGAAATCGGTGCCTGATGGGGAACGTCAGGCACAATTTAACTGTGTGTTGGTTTACTTACGCCATGCAGAAGACCCAACACCTTTGGTTTTCCATGGACGCTGGCATGGCATCATCACTCATGAACCGAGTGGGCAAGGCGGTTTTGGTTATGATCCTATTTTTTATGTGCCAGAACTGAATTGTACCTCTGCTGAGCTGACGAAATCAGAAAAACAAGCGATTTCACATCGAGGCAAAGCCTTAGCAATGCTATTGGATGCACTCAAGAATGCTTAAGTTGCCACCTCTAAGCCTATATATCCATATTCCTTGGTGTGTACAAAAGTGCCCATATTGTGATTTCAATTCGCATACTCTTAAAGGTGATATCCCCCAGCGAGAGTATGTTGAGCACCTGTTGCACGACTTAGAGATTGATGCAAAATTCATCGGTGATCGCGCCATCAAAACACTATTTATTGGTGGAGGTACACCAAGCTTATTAAGTGCGGAATCCATGCAAGCGCTGATGGATGGTGTACGTCAACGAGTTCATCTTGACCCACAAGCTGAAATCACGATGGAAGCTAACCCGGGTACTGTGGAAGCCGATCGTTTTTCAGGCTACCAAAAAGCAGGGATTAACCGGATCTCTATTGGTGTACAGAGCTTTGGCGATGACAAATTGATTACTCTTGGCCGCATCCACGGCGCTGAAGAAGCGAAACGGGCTGCGAAGCTTGCGACACAGCTTAATTTACGTAGTTTTAACTTAGACTTGATGCATGGCTTGCCTTCACAAACTCGTGATGAAGGGTTATCTGACTTGCGCCAAGCAATTGCGCTTTCCCCTCCCCATTTATCTTGGTATCAATTGACTATCGAGCCTAATACACAATTTGGCTCGCGCCCTCCGACCCTGCCCGATGATGATACATTATGGGAAATTTATTCCGAAGGGCATAAGCTGCTCACTGCGGCAGGTTATCAGCAATATGAAACATCGGCTTATGCTAAGCCTGGTTTTCAATGTGAACATAACCTCAACTATTGGCGTTTTGGTGATTATCTCGGTATCGGCTGTGGCGCTCATGGTAAGATCTCATTCACTGATGGACGTATTATGCGTACCATCAAGACTAAGCATCCTCGTGGTTATATGGAGGGGCGCTATTTGCAAAAATCTTACGATGTCGATGCCCAAGATAGGCCGTTCGAATATTTTATGAACCGCTTTCGGTTATTGGAGCCAATGCCCCGAAAAGAATTTAGTGACTATACGGGGTTGCCTGAATCGGTGGTAAGAGACTCACTTAATGAAGCGCTAAATAAAGGCTATATCACTGAGAATGAGCATGAGTGGCAAATTACCAAACATGGCAAATTATTCTTAAACTCATTACTAGAGCTTTTTCTTGATGAAGAGTAATTTATTTTTGCAATAAAAATATCCCTATCCCGCACCATAAATCACAAAAGCCCGCAGATTAAAGTGCGCTCATAAAATTAGGCGCTTTTAACTGGTGCGGGCTTTTTTAGATCACTTATAGTGCTTTAGCGACTGCATCAACTTGTTCTGTTAGGCTCACTAAACCACCACCTGACAAATACCATAAATCAGACTGCAAGTATGTGATTTTGCCATTTTTGTAGGCTTTCGTTTCTTGAATATTTTGATCTTCGAAAACGGTTTTATCCAGCTTACCTGCCCCGATCGCTTCACTGCGATCCACGATTAAAATCACATCGGGATCTGCCTGTGCGATGGTTTTCGTATCAACGACACGGCGCTTAGACTTATCCGCTTCTGCTGGCTCTGGTAACTCTGCGCGTTGTGCTTTAACAACATCATAAACAACACTTTGGTTATTTGGGATCAATTTGCCATCGTTATGCAGCAGAACTAACACTTTAGACTGTGATTTTTTCGCTTTTTCTTGGGCTACCGCAATAGATTTATCCAACTGAGCCAGTTGCTCTTCTACCGCTTTTTGATTGCCATACAGCTCACCGATTAAATTGATATTCGCTTTCACTGAATCAATGTAATGCTGGCTATTTGTACCTAAATTAATGGTTGGAGCAATTTTAGATAGTTCATCATAAGACTTACCTTGGCGGCCAGTGATCACGATCAGATCAGGCTTTAATTCTGCAATTTTTGCAAGATCAGGCTGTTTCATTCCACCTGCATTTTGCACATTAGCAGCAATATTGCCTTTAATGTAAGCAGGCGCATTGCCCATTGGCAGCGCAACGACCTTATCGCCAAGCCCTAATTTTTGCATTGAATCATAAACACCAAAGTCGAATAAAACCACTTTCTGTGGAGCCTTATTCACTTCAGTCTCACCTGACAAATGTTTGATATTCACTTTTTCAGTGCCTTGTGCAATGACGGCGTTAGGGGTAAATGCCGCTGATTCAGCACTCAGTGCATATGGCGCGGAAAAAGAGAGTAAGGAAACAAGTACAGCAGGAATGAATTTTTTCATATTAAACAATACCAGTTAGTCACTAAACCAAACTTGCATTCTAGAGTGAGCCATTAATAAGTCAATCAAATAAGAATCAATTTCATTTTGATTATTATTATTGATAAAAACATCACATTTTTGCTGTGCTAAATAACAAAGAGGCAGAGCCCAAAATAGGCCTCTGCCTCTTAAAAAAGAAGAGAATATCTCTTACTTCAGTGAATTCATTAATGAAATACGTTGCTGTTCAAGGGAAGTCACTTTACCACACACTTGTTGACCAAACTGTTGGAAGCTATTTTCTTGTTTTTTCCACTCCGCTTCGAGGTCTTGCTGAAGCCCACCTAAATTCCCTAAAAGGCCTTGCAGCGCTTTACTGCTATCACCGCCAGAGAGCAGTTGCTTACGCCCCATTTCATTAATACTGTCCTGTAATATGCCACCTAGACTCTCATTGACCAATTGACGCCCTTGCGTTTCAACTTTGCTCATTGCTTGGTGATGGAAAGCATAACCATCAGGGCGTGTCTCTATGACTTGATTGATCTGACCATTAAGGTCACTTTCTAACTTCGTTAAGCGTTTACGTACATTGCTATCATTACCGATTACTCGGATCACCACTTTATCAAGGGTATTTTTCGAGGCCGATAATTTATTTTGGGTTTCCAATTTGATCCATGGAATATCATTACGGATAGCGGCTTGATAACGAACAGCTTGCTGCCTTTGCTGCTCGGTTACCTCAATTTTTTTGCCATTAAGAGTCACATCACCATTAGGCGTAATATTCAAGTCGCCACTGCGCCCAACCACTTGAACACTTGCTGGGGTTAGAAAGATATCGTCTTTAGGCGTCACTGAACATTTATAATCTGCGGCCTGAGTGCCTGCACTAGCCAATAAAGAAAGAACAATTAAAGTACGGCGTAACATAGTAACTCCTATTAGATCGTTTTACCGATTGATGATATCTAAAACACCGAACGACCAATGCGTTTTGATAATAATTCAAGAGCTGCGCAACCCACCAGCGAGTTCCCCGCCGAATCTAATTCAGGTGCCCATACCGCAACAGAAAACTGGTTCGGTACGACACAAACGATCCCACCACCAACACCCGATTTCCCTGGCATGCCAATACGAAAGGCAAATTCACCAGAACCATCATACATCCCACAAGTCATCATTAAGGCATTAATTTGCCGCGACTGTAGTGGCGTAATAATAGGGTCGATAGAGCAAGATGACATCCCTTGTGATGTTAAGTAAGAGAAGCAGCGTGCCAGCTCTACACAGTTCATACTTAGAGAACAATAATGAAAGTAAGTTTCGAGAACTGTAAGGACATTATTCTCAAAATTACCAAATGATTTCATCAAAAAGGCAATGGCGGCATTACGGCTGGCATGTTCAAGTTCCGAACGCGCAACCGCAATGTCGTAGCTAATATCTGGCTCGCAAGCAAGTTTTCGGACAAACTCTAGCATGCGTTGCTTGGGCGCACTTAAACGTGATTGCAGCATATCTGTAATCACAATCGCTCCCGCATTAATAAAAGGGTTACGCGGAATACCTTTTTCCATTTCAAGCTGGATCAAGGAGTTAAATGGTAATCCTGATGGCTCTTTCCCGACGCGTCGCCAAATTTCATCTTCTTCATAACGCGTCATCGCTAAAGTCAGGCTCAGTACTTTTGAAATTGATTGGATAGAAAAACGTGTCTGAGCATCTCCCGCCATAAAAATTTCACCGTCAGCAGTATGCACCGCAATCCCCAATTGATGAGGAGGGACATTCGCGAGAGCAGGAATATAATCTGCGACCGCGCCTTGACCAATTAAAGGCCGTACTTGGTCTAAGATATCGTTCAGTAGTTGATTAGAAAATAGACGGCTCACTGTACTTCACTCCAGAAAACAAAGGCATCCTAAAAGGATGCCTTTGGTCGTAATGACCATTAGAGTTCGTAAAACAAATAAGAAACCCAATAAATCGATTACCGACTTAAGAAATTATTCCCACCAAACATCAAATAGCTCTGAAACAACGATATCTTTCATGCCTTTTGATTTTAGCCAGTTTTCGACAATGGTACGGTGTTCTTCAGTACATTTACCGATTTTTTGCAGGCAAACAATACCTTCCCAGCTCATATAACCACTTGCTTCAAACGCTAAGCCATTAGGTTCAATTGCTTCAGCAATCAATGCATCAACGGTACGATCGACTTCTTCGATAGGCGTACCTTCTTCAAAGCTCCATTTTACAATGAACCCTAACTCTTGGAATTCATCAATACGTAGTTTTTTACGTAAACGACGACTGCGTTGTTGCTTAGCCATTATTTTGTCCTCTCAAACATTAAATCCCATACACCGTGCCCCAACCGCTGGCCGCGTTTTTCAAATTTTGTTTCAGGTCGTGTTTCAGGCCGAGGTACATAATCCCCTGATGCAGATAAGTTTTTATACCCATCTGCATGGCTCATCACTTCCAACATATGTTCCGCATATGGCTCCCAATCCGTCGCCATATGAAAAACACCGCCCTTCACTAGTTTAGCGCGAATTTTATCGGCAAAAGGCCCTTGCACAATACGGCGCTTGTTATGTTTTGCCTTATGCCATGGATCTGGGAAAAATAGCTGAACCATAGATAAACTTTCATCGGGGATCATACGGTCCAACACTTCAATTGCGTCATGACACATGACACGTAAATTTGTCACATTTTCTTCTTTTGCGGAAGCAAGGCATGCTCCAACACCAGGCGCATGGACTTCAATCCCTAGAAAGTTTTTTTCAGGATTTTGTGAGGCCATTGTGACTAAAGAGGCCCCCATACCAAACCCTATCTCAAGTACAACAGGATTTTGGTTATTAAAAATTGCGGCAAAATCTAAAGGCTGTGCAACAAAATCGATCCCCATCGTTGCCCATTCACTTTGTAGCGCATCTTCTTGGCGTTGCGTCAAACGTCCTTGACGACGGACAAAGCTGCGAACGCGGCGCATAACCCGCCCTTCTTCATTATATTCTGGGGAGATGACGTTATTGATCATAATATAAAAATTCTACGAATTGATTGCCTAATCAAGTAAATAAGCGAAAATGACTACCCTTGCCGACTATTTTCAACAAGTTAGTAAAACGATTAATAATACAAACTTCACATGAAAGTGCAGGGAGTTTATCAAAACTCATCCAAGGTTGCAGGTGAAAATTGGATAACTTTACACTCCAGCACACAATAAGCGGTTTACAGCTTGTCCGGTCTATGTTGCAATCCTGACTATCTCTGATTTTAATAGAATTACCGATAAAAATAATATACTCAATGGAAGCTCAACAATTTTCGCTCGCCGTGCTTAATTGGTATCACCAATATGGCCGGAAAACTTTGCCGTGGCAAAAAGAAAAAACGTCATACCATGTCTGGCTCTCGGAAGTCATGCTACAACAAACCCAAGTCAGTACGGTTATTCCCTATTTCGAAAAATTTATTCGCCGTTTTCCCGATGTAAAAGACCTCGCGAATGCCCCCTTAGATGAAGTATTACATCTATGGACGGGGCTGGGCTATTACGCACGCGCTCGCAATTTGCATAAGGCCGCAAAAGTCATAGCAGAACGTTTCAATGGGCAGTTTCCAACTACATTCGATGATGTTGTGGCCCTTCCTGGTGTTGGTCGCTCTACAGCAGGCGCTATTTTGTCGTTATCACAACAACAGCACTATCCAATATTAGATGGTAATGTTAAACGCGTGCTCGCTCGCTGCTATGCCATCGAAGGATGGCCAGGGAAAAAAGAGGTCGAAAATCGCTTATGGGATATCAGTACTGAGGTTACCCCTAAAGAAGGCGTCCAGTTCTTTAATCAGGCTATGATGGATTTAGGTGCTATGGTATGCACCCGTAGTAAACCGAAATGCGAACTTTGCCCCCTGCATTTAGGTTGCATAGCCTATGCTAACCACTCATGGCAGGATTACCCCGGTAAAAAGCCGAAACAAAAGATCCCTGAAAAGACAGCTTGGTTTCTAATTATGCAGCAAGGCGATCTCGTTTGGCTTGAACAGCGACCACCTTCAGGTATTTGGGGAGGGCTATTTGCCTTCCCTCAATTTGAAACCCAAGAGCAAATGAATGCGTGGCTTTCTCAATCCGGTATTCAACATGATACGCCAGAACAATTAATTGCGTTTCGCCACACATTCAGCCATTTTCATCTGGATATTATTCCTGTTAAAGTTAATATTCAGGCATTTACTTCAGCCATGGATGAAGGTAAAGGACTTTGGTATAACTTAAATCTCGGTGCAACAATCGGCCTCGCTGCGCCGGTTGAAAGCTTACTTCAACAGCTTGCCGTGCCGCCTGATATTCTGAGGAAAAAATAATGAGTAGAACAATTTTTTGTACTTTTTTACAACGTGACGCTAAGGGGCAAGATTTTCAGCTCTATCCGGGTGAGCTAGGAAAGCGCATTTTTAATGAGATTTCGAAAGAGGCTTGGGGTCAGTGGATGGCAAAACAAACCATGCTGATTAATGAGAAAAAGCTCAATACCATGAACCCTGATGACCGTAAAATGCTAGAGCAAGAAATGGTTAAGTTCCTATTTGAGGGACACGATATTCATATCGACGGCTACACACCTGAAAAATAATTGATTGGTCTACCTATCTTAGGTAGACCATGAGCTTGAATACTGTGGAATGTATGAAAAAACTGTTAGCCTTAACGCTGCTGGTGCCTCTTCTTATCTCCTGCTCCAGCAATAAAGAGTCTGATTTTAATCCTAACTATGTGAAAGACACCAATGGGTTCGATATCCTTATGGGGCAATTTGCCCACAATATCGAAAATATTTGGGGGATCAAAGAAGTTCTCATTGCAGGCCCTAAAGATTATGTTAAGTATACCGATGAGTATCGTACCCGTAGTCATATCAACTTTGATGCTGGGACGATTACAGTAGAAACCATCTCCGCCGTAGAGCCTTCAGAACATTTGAAAAAGGCTATCATCACTACCCTATTAATGGGTGATGACCCAAATTCTATCGATTTGTATTCTGATATTAATGATATACCTCACAGCCAAGAGCCTTTTCTATTTGGGCAGGTATTAGATAACACAGGTGAACCCATTCGTTGGGAATGGCGCGCAAATAAATACGCTGAATACCTTGTTAATAATAAGTTGCAGCGCCGGCAATCAGGTATGAATGTCATTTGGTCTGTGACCATGCAACTGGTTCCTAACCACCTTGATAAACGCGCTCATAAGTACCTTCCTTTTATCAGGAAGGCATCGGCTAAATATGGGGTTGATGAGTCACTTATTTTAGCCATTATGCAAATCGAATCGAGCTTTAACCCTTACGCGGTAAGTCGTTCCGATGCGTTAGGCTTGATGCAAATCATGCCAAATACCGCGGGTAAAGATGTTTTCCGTTCGCAAGGTAAGTCAGGGGTTCCGAGCCGTAGTTACCTTTTCGATCCGGAAAAAAATATTGATACGGGAACTGCTTATTTGGCAATTTTACAAAATAGCTATTTAGGTGATATTCAAAACCCAGTGTCACGCCGTTATGCCGTAATAACCGCTTATAACGGTGGTGCTGGTAGCGTCCTTAGAGTCTTCCACAGCGATAAAAAAGTGGCTGCACAGAAGATCAATCAGCTCGCCCCTGGCGAAGTTTATCAAACGCTATCAACAAAGCATCCTGCTGCCGAATCGCGTAATTATCTGATAAAAGTCGATAAGGCTCAAAAGAATTACCGTCTCTAAAGGCGATTAATATTAGTACAAAAAGCACTCGTTTCAGTATATAACTGGCGAGTGTTTTTTATTTTATCGTCTTTTTATTAGCCTTACTGTTCAATAATCAGCTAACCTGTTGAAAAAAAGCGCATACGAAATAAAGTTTTTCGAATGTTCCTTGACTCCAACTGTGAAATCAGGTTTAATACGCCTCGTTGCCCGGATAGCTCAGTCGGTAGAGCAGGGGATTGAAAATCCCCGTGTCCTTGGTTCGATTCCGAGTCCGGGCACCACTTTCACTTCTACAGTGGTCTCCTCAGTTAGTTTAGTTCCTCATAATGATTAAGTTATCTTCTATTCCACCTAAACAAACTCAATACGATATTTGCTATTTAAGCATAGCTTGTTCGATATAATTTAAAGACCATTTTATAGCGTACCACTCCCGACAGATATGAGCCTAAAACAAAGAACATAAGGCTTCTGGTAAGCGTACTCCGAGCAAACCTAATAGTTGCCGTTACTGATTGCTTTACGAGCAAAAAGAAATAATTATCGATTGGTGTTTGCCCTGATATTTCTCTTGCTGATGCCCGCGTTATACGTGATGAAGCCAATATGGTATTAAAACGAATGGGGTATAATAGTAAAGCAACGGGGCATGGTTTCCGCCACACTATGAGTACTATCCTGCATGAAAAAGGGTTTAACAGCACTTGGATTGAAACTCAATTGGTGCATAAAGATAAAAATTCCATTCGTGGAACCTATAATCATGGTCAGTATTTGGAAGGAAGAAGGGAAATGATGCAGTGGTATGCGGATTATATTGATGAGTTAGAGCATAAATCAAACTGAATAATATCATTTAGCCACCTTTGCGAATATTCGTAAAGGTGGTCATTACCTAGACTTTATTTTTTCCTAAGTACTGATATCGCGCTATAATTTAACCTACTGCGACAAGTATACAGCCACCTGAACATCCACAAGCGACTTTATGGCCTTTTAGCGCGACAGGAATACCATTAATTTTCATTAAATTATCCCCTTCAACGATAGTTCCTGTTTTTTACATAAAGGGTAATAAACTGGGTCGCCCACACAGGCGACTCTTTGGGTTTGTTTGGCGAGAGAGGAAGCAGTCAGCACCGTACCACCAGTATTCGTCGTATCATTTTTTAAAATGATTTTTCTGCTGTTTACGGTGCTACGCATTAAGATATTTCTCCTGATACAGTTTCACTAAAATCTGTTCGACCTTTTTCTAAAACGTCAACGAAAAATGTTTTTTTATCAAATGATAAAATATTTTACTAGACTGGTAATCTATAAAAGAATCATATCTGAGTTAGTCATTTATAAAGTGAAAATTCTACGACACTAGTTTATTTTTATATATCTTAATAATAATCATTTCCAAATACATCATTCAAAAAAGATTCAAAATTACTATATTCCTTTTGGAATAAACCATCATAAGAGTGAAAGTAAACTTCGCCATAACTATCTTTCTTAAGGGATAAAAGCAAGGTATTTCCCCCATTATCATAACCAAAGGGTATAAAACTTCCCTGCTCATAGTGTACTGATTTATTATTCAGTATTACATCCAAATCACCAATATCCTCAATAAGCTTTTCAATAGGTAACTTTCCATACTTTATAGGGTTAAAACCTCCAAAATAAGAATTTATATTGGAATCTTCACCAATAAAGCCACCATTAATGGTAAGATAGTGTCGCTTAAATGCTTCTGGCAATTTAGCTATAAACAACAATTCAAATTGATTTAACTCATCATTAGATAAGCTTTTTTCAGGAAACACTAATTCTATTGTCATATAATTGGCTCCTTATTTATTGGGTAATCTAAATGGATATTCACTAACATTATTTGTGTCCTTGAATTGGCTCACTCCACCTTTATGCTGAATCCCATTATGTGAATCCGAAACAACTAGCTGCATAGTACCTTCATTAGTAATTGGATCATAATCATCTAGGTGGTGCCAAAGATAACGTTCCCCATCTAACATAGGTGTGGATTTTTGTCCAAATCCAGCCATATTTGCAGCTTCAAAATCATCAGGATAATTCCCTGTATACTTAATTTTTACTATAGGCTCAACTGGAGTACCATCTGGCTTCAATCTATCAGGATTATGATATAATGCCTTGCTTTTCGAATAGTCTAATCCACCATTCTCATTAATAATAACATCATCATATCCACGAGCCTTGAGTTTTTCTTCAACTGATTTACCGCGTAAGCTTACATACGTAGGTTTTACATCCTTTCGCTCAACCGTCAGAATATAATCGCGAAAATCCACCGGCTCAACATCGTGCCCCGTATGCCGCCAGACAATATCGTCATCCGCAACAGGCAGTGTCTCAGGTCGATAATCGAAATCATGAATATCAAACCCTTCAGGCTTATCGACTTTTTGTGGCAGAGGGGAAGGCCCTGCATGAATAATCGGCCCTTTTGGAATATCATCAATCCGCGCTGAGATATTAATAATATTGCCTGACGCCGCTACCCCCATATACAGCTGAGTACCACCATCCACATCAAATCGGTATACTTCAATAGGCGCCAGCAGACTGAGTGCATGACCAAGGGATTGATACGCAGGTAAGCTGATGACTTCCATTCTTTCAGCTCCAGATGCCAGCTGACCTTTAATCACAGGAACTTGCGCTTTATCACTATCCGGCTCAGTATGAAGAGCAATCAGCTGTGATGCCGCTGCCATTGCGACTGCGGTTTTATCAGTTGAGGCAAAGCCCACTCGCAAACGTGTCGGTGCCGTTCCCCATATCCGCAATTTCCAATAAATCCTGCTGGGTTAAACTATCGCCTTTATAATAGTGAGCCACCATAGCGAAAAAGATCTTCCTGCCGTCCATGGTGACGGGAAATGATACCCGCAAAACTTGTTCTAGCTCATTGGAAATGTTCTTACTTGAGCTCTGTTGTGTTGTACCCCAACCAAAATCGTTCTCTTGTTGCCCTACAGCAGCACCGGCAACACCACCACTTAAGGCTCCTCCCATTCCCATGCTCCCACCCAAACCACCGAAGAAAGGAAATGCCTGTGCAGTCCCAATCGGATTGAGTGCATTGCCAATGGTACTGAATAAGGATGAAACCCAGTTAGCTTCAGACTCAGATTGTTCAGTTGCTGACGGAATACCACAGGTATACGCACTGTAATCACACTCCCCAAAATTCGCCAAGTCTTCGACCGCATCACCAGCATCTGTATTGCCTTCGCCGCGCAAGATAGATTTGGCAAATACCGGTTCGGCAATGCGTTTAATTGCTATCACGCGGTGGAGGTCGTAGGGGAACCACAGTTGATAGCCTTCATCTCGCTGTTGATAATGGGCTGAACGGCTGATTTGCCCTGCCGTCATACGGTGAACGGTCTCGGGCAATCCGGTGTTAAATTCACCCGCGCGGTGCTGTTCACTGAGTGAATAGCCCTGTTCGCGACAAAAATCTTTCAACGATTTATCTTTGCCTTGAATCGCCGTCGGAGGAGATAGGGTGGTCAGTGCATCCGCCAGTGACTGCGGCTCAAGGGTTAAAGTATACGGGCGTGCCGTCATGCCTTCGGCGTGTATTAGCCCTTGCGTATCACTGCTGCCCGCTAAGGTGCGCCCTGTGCCACGTTCGGATAAAGTATAAGCCACGCCAATTAATGGTTGTCCTTTATCATCCACCAATTGCAGGTTAATCCAAAATCGGTAGTTGTCACAGATAATGCAAGATTCTGTTTTTTGACTCATGACGGCTCCGTTGTCGAGGGTATCCAGCCCAATTGTTGGGCATAGTCGGTAAACTGGGCGAGGGTGCGTGTGGCGACGTTACCGGCTAATATGGGGGAGATATGCAACCAACCGACCAAGCGTTCGTGCAATTGCCCTACAGGGGTGTCGAGCGCCAGTGCGTTATCAGGTTGGTTCTCCCACAATTCACAAGCGAGGTTTTCTGCCATCAGTTGGATGCACGTTTCAGAGTTCTCCCACGCCGTTTGTAAATGCTCACCCAAGGTAAACGGGTGCACTTTCAGCTCGGGTATCAGCGGCGGACGGTCACGGGCGGGCGATATCAGGCAGACAGGTTGTGTGTCAGTATCCAGCATCACTTCATGCACCGGGTTCATCAACACATACCAATCCGCTTCGCGCATGCTGGGTATCAAGATATTGGCGATGCGGCTGTCCATTAAGCGTAATACCACCATTTCGCCATCCAGTTTCACTAATTGACGTTGTTGCCAATGGTGTAACTGCGCGTCCCACGCCATCGGGCTGCGGTAAGCCCAGCCCCAACTGGGGTCACTGAAGCCTTTGCGGTCAAGCAGCTGCCCGAGTGGGACGGCGGCGCTCGGTTTCAATTTCACCAACCACGGACTTTGTGCGATTAAATGGGCCAAGGGGGTGCCGTTATACAGCGGAAACGCCTGTTCAATCCAATCGTTGGCAAACAGCACATCCGTCGGGTTGGGCTGCGCCAAGGTATTGAGCAGTAAATACACCGGGTCACGGTGAGGCTCACTCAACCACGTTGTCCAAGGCGTCGGTCTCATGCATTGCCTCCGTTGGGTTTAATCACCCAACTGCCAGTGGCTTGAGCTTGCATCGCACAGTACGGTTTGATGGGGTATGGCGGAGGTGCAAACGGAGCCACCCCGTCAGGGAGCTGAAGATTGACCGCTTGCCCTGAGCCGCCTCCACTGTCACCAATCGCCACATTGCCCGAGGTAAACACGTTGCTCGGGGTGATGCGCACAAAGCTGCCACCGACTTTAAGCGTGATTTCGGTGGCGGCTTCAATCACCACTTTGCCTTGGCTGCTCAGATGGGTTTCTTGTCCGCTTTCACTGACCAATGCACCATCCACTTGCTGATGGTAAGCCCCCAGCACTTGCTGAAAAACATCGCCTTCGGTTAACGCTTTTTGCGTGCCTTTGACATGGAGGTGGTCATCACCCGCAATCTCAGCGTAGCGATGTTGGTCAATGCGCTGTTTGCTGTCCCGCTGAATATGAGTGTGATTATCGTTTTGAATGTGCACATTCATATCACGCTGTGCGTGAAAATAGATTTCTTCGTATCCGGCTTTGTCTTCAAAACGCAATTCATTAAACCCTTCGCCTTTATGAGTACAAGTTTTAAAGGTGGTACGCGTTTTTTCGTTGGGTAAATTTAACGGTGGTTTATTGCGTCCATTGTAGATGCACCCCGTGACAATCGGCCTATCAATATCCCCATTCAGGTAACTGACTAAAACCTGTTGCCCGACGTGAGGAATACTCATAAACCCATAGCCATTGCCACTCCAGCCGTGTGACACTGGCACCCAGCAGGAGGCGCCGTGGTCGGGCGTGCCGCGTCTATCCCAATGGAAATAGACCACCACTTCCCCTTTGCTGTTGGTATAGATTTCCTCTCCCGGAGGCCCCACAACTGTCGCTAACTCATCACCATCAGCAGTCGGTTTATAGCGATACGGCGGTCGCCACTCTTGCGTCTCTGGGATAAACGACACACTGTTGGACAACTGCGTTCCTTCGCCGCCACTGTTGTCGGCAAGGGGTTGTACGCCGTGATGTGATACCCTGACCACCTGCCAACGCTTATTCATACGCTCATTGGGGTGATTGGTTAAAGTAAACATCTTACCGGGGTGCAAGGCAAAACAGTTGGTGCTGGCGTGCCCCATTTGACGGTTATTTTGCGATTGTTCATAACGAATTTGATTGAACGTTTCCCCTTCCGCGTCTTCTTGGAAGCGACCATAACTTTCGAACACTTCGTGTTGGTGGTGCACGTCACCAACGACTTGATGGCTGAGCGGATGAGAAGGTCGCTGTTGATTGTAATCTTTATCAATACGAATATCGCTGCACAGCTGCTCGGCATAGCGCCATGTAGTAGCAGTACTGTCGGTAGTATCAGTATCGGCTTGCGGGTTATAAGTGAGGGTAATCCCTGCCGTCATTCCTAAATGGCGGTCGCTGTAAAACAGTTTCGGGCCTTCCTCAAACCAAAAGGTAATCCCTTCTTCGGCGGCGAGGCGGCACCAAAAATCATACATCGTTTCACGCTTTTGGGTAATGTACGGGCGTTCAAGGTGCTCTTCGGGATGATAAAACAATTTATCGTGTTTAATGTGCGATTCATTCAGCAAGGTTTCTAATATCTTTGGTACGGTGGTATCTTGGAAAATACGGCTGTCTTGCTTGAGAGTCATCACCCACATTTCTGGGCGTATAACAAATTTATACCATGTTTTCACTCCATCGGTATTCAGATTCTCGGCGCTTGCCAATAAGCCTTGTACCTCACGAATTTTTATCCCATCCCGCTTCACAGTCAAGGAAGAAGCCCCGCCTAATATATCATGGAAATCCACATCAAGTAGGGAGCTGACCGCATGAAGAGTTAAAGTAAATAGTTCTGACAACCCCTCTTGTAGATCAAATTCGGTAACCTGAAAGGTGTCATCGGGAAGCCCATCGATACGACAGTTAAACACCAAACCAGAGTTTAATTCCCCGTTATACCATGCTTTCAAGAAGGGATCTCGCTTCGCGGTACGGCGTTCTTGTTCCGCATAAGCCCTGCCAGCTGGTGTCATTTTGACTGGAGGTGGGTTAGCGGATTTACTTGAGTTTTGAGTGGACATACATGCTCCGTTTGAGGATCATACCGCGCCACAAACTACTATTGATAAAAACCATTCATCGCGAATGAGTCATGGCTAATAGTAGAAAATCACGATTAAACCTCGACAATAACCAGCAATAAGCAACCAGATAAATAAGTTGTTCGATGTATCAATGTATCCAACCGCGATACTTAAATTTAAGTTAAGTATCCTACAAAACGAAACAATTTCGGTAAAGGCGCCAAAAGCACATTTTCAGATAATCATTATTGGAGTAATAAATAAAATTAAAATACCAATAAAAAAACAAATATAGGCTTTTATATCGTTTTTTTGAAAATTCTTTTCTCATAAACACCCGCTTTTCTGTAAATAGATAACTTACCTCTAGAGCTAATCTTCATTTACAGCTGCTAAAGAGTAATATAATGTGACATTCGGCTATAATACTGGTCACACCGCTTTAAAAAGCCGTTGTATTTCTTTAATAGGAAAATAGACAACATTATGAACTCTTGGCCTTATCCTAAAATTGTTGCCCATCGTGGTGGTGGCAGACTCGCTCCTGAAAATACACTCGCAGCCATTGATATTGGCGCAAAATATGGACATACCATGATCGAGTTTGATGCCAAACTTTCCCATGATGATCAAATCTTTTTATTACATGATGATACTCTTGAGCGCACCAGTGATGGTCATGGTATTGCAGGGGAATTAAATTGGGAGCAATTATCAAATATCGATGCTGGAAGCTGGTATGGTCCAGAATTCGCCAAAGAGCGGCTGCCTTTACTCTCTGAGGTCGCAAAACGTTGTCAGCAACATGGCATGATGGCAAATATTGAGATCAAACCAACGACAGGCTTGGAAGCTAAAACAGGTCAAATTGTTGCGCTTGCAGCTCGTCAACTGTGGCAAGGACAAACAGCCCCATTGATTTCATCTTTCTCAATTGAAGCACTAATTTCGGCTCAACAATACGCTCCTGAACTACCGAGAGGGTTATTATTAGATGAATGGCGAGATGATTGGCAAACCCTTACAACACAGCTTGATTGTGTCTCCATCCATTTAGATCATACATTATTGGATGAAAAACGCGTAAAACGCTTAAAAGAGGCTGGCTTATACATTTTAGTTTATACCGTTAATGACCCTGCCCGTGCTTCGCGACTATTAAACTGGGGAGTTGATGCAATTTGTACGGATGCGATTGATATCATTGGCCCCAACTTTGGTGCCTAATTAAATAAATTACATACTGATCTATAGACACCTACTATTTCACTCGCCGCATAATTAAAAAGCATAAAGCCAGCATTGAATCTCACTTCTGGCTTTATGCTTATCACGATGAAGATTGCTATCCCCCGACTCTAATTTGCTTTTAACGATGGAGCTGATTGAAAAATAGTGCAACCGCCTTAGTGATGTTTTTGGGTACCGTGTTTAATTATGACTGATATTAATTTTTAATGCTGCGGCAATTGCGATAGGCGAAAATGTCACGCTCCCCACTAACAATGCAGCTAGAATCGCAAAATAACTCCCCAAAGGCATATTAAAACTATACGCTTCCATTGTTCCCGTTGCATAAATGAGCACAGGAATATACAGCGGCAGCACCAGTAAACTCACGAGTACTCCCCCTTTTTTCAGAGATACCGTTAAAGCAGCCCCTATTGCACCAATAAAGCTCAGGATCGGTGTACCTAGCAACAAAGTACCCGCAAGTACAGAAAGGGTATTCGCGTCAAAAGAGAGCATTAAAGCTGCTATCGGTGAAAGTAAGATTAGCGGCACTCCAGTTACCAGCCAGTGAGCAATCACTTTAGCCAATACCGTTAAAAATAGTGGATGCGGTGCGAGCAACAGTTGTTCTAACGAACCATCCAGATAGTCATCTTTAAAGAGACGTTCGAGCGATAATAAAGAAGAAAGCACCGCGGCTACCCAAAAAATGCCAACAGCGATACGTGCTAATAACTGAGGCTCAGGCCCTATGCTCAATGGAAATAACGTAATAACAATTAAGAAGAACCATAATGGGTTTACCAATTCAGAAAAACTTCTAAATGCTATTTTTAGTTCTCTTTTAATCACTAGCCAAAACATTATTCATATCCGCCCGTCAGTTTTAAGGATCCAAAATGCCCCGACATAGCTTGATGAGAAGTAAAAAGAATGATCCCACCTTGTTCAGCATGCTGATGAAAACGTTCGGTAAGACGTTTCACGCCTGCGACATCAATAGCAGTAAAAGGCTCATCCAACACCCACAAAGGAGCTTCACTTAACCATAACCTTGCAAGATTCACTCGCCTTTGTTGCCCCGCTGATAACTGACCAACAGGAACATCTTCATAGCCAATGAGTGACACTTCTTCGAGAGCCGACCACAAACTATCCCCGGCAGGATGGCGATGCTGCATCTGATAATAAAACTGTAGGTTCTCATAAGGAGTGAGTAGTGATTTAACGGCTGGCTTGTGCCCTAAGTAAAGTAATTGACGAGTAAAATCTTCTTTTAACTGATGAATCGAATATTGCTCCCACAAAATATCCCCTTCATCGGGTTTTAACAGCCCAGCCACCATACGTAATAAGGTCGTTTTACCCGCACCATTAGGCCCTTCAACTTGTAAAATTTGGCCGGGCAATACGGTGAAATCCAGCTTTTGAAAAAGCATCCTGTTTTGCCGCTGACAACTGATTTGCTCGGCAGTTAACATAGTGTTTTATTCCTGTTATTCGTTTTTCGCCACTTTATTTAACAGAATATCACTAATACTGTCATTTGATATTGTTTCACCGCAAAGCACTTTCATCAAAACTTCGCCCCCTAAAGAAGATAATGAAAACAGCATGTCGGGGTTAAGCAGGCGAATTTTATCTATATTGCTTTCTTGGTTAACCAATACCACCGTTTTTACACCTTCACCAGCAAGTTGTTTTATCCCTAAGAGAACAAAAGTACTTAAGGCGTCGCTATCTGTCATCACTAATACATATTTTGCCTGTTTAACATTCGATTCGGCTAATAGCGCTGTATCTGTAGGGTCACCAGTGACGATATTATCTTTCTCAGGATAATGTGCGCGATGACTTTCTTGGCAGATCACCGCAACTGGCAGTTCGCGATTTTTTAACCCTTCATACATGCTTACCGCCATTGGCGTACTACCAATTACAACATAATGATTTTTCATATAAGAAAACCTCTTGCGAACAATTTCCTTTGTTCCTTTAGCTAACAGCCCTACAACATAAACCACTGATGTTGTAAAAATTGTAATACCAAGAATAATGACCGTAACAGTAAATACCCGAGCATCTGTAGAGACTGGCACTATATCGCCGAAACCGACGGTCGTCATACAAACTAACGCGAAATAAAATGCCGTGGTTCCATCTTTAACGACGGGTAGAAATTCATTACCGATATAGAGTGTGCCAAAAATGGAATAAAGCAATAATGCAATGATACAAGTTATCGCCACAAATCCCGCACTGGTTAAGCTGTGATGATGATAACGCTTCCAAAAAAAGCTCAACGCCAAAAAAAGGACCAGCGAAAAATAACCTTGATGAAGGTTTTCCGTTGCAATTTTTAAATCAACAAACGAAATAATGGCCAGTAAAAGCAGTGAAAACACCCATGCGATTCGGGCGCCATTAAGCATGAAAAAAGATAAAAATATCAATGAAATTCCTAACAAAAAACGAGGGATATCAAGCAACTTCATAAAGCCGAGAGATTTAAGCCACTCACTAAACCCATTCGCTCGCCAATCAATATAGTCAGTATAAGCCCCCAATACAGGCTTAATAATCATAAAACCATCAAAAATGATAAGTATTGAGATGATTAAACGGATAAATAAGGATGATTTCAGAAAAGCAATAAACGCGTTATCTGACATTTTTCCTTCACCCTCTGCTCAGATAAGATTACATAAAGTCTATATAACACATGTTGGTCATTGATGTTAGTTAGAATGCCGTTCTTCGGTTGATTTTATTGGTATAACCGACATATCCTTATATCAACTGATACAGTTCCATTTTTATACTTAGGAGAAATAAAATATAAAAAAAGCCTAACTATCAAACTGAAGCTATCTTAATTTGACTTTATTTCCTGTGTAAAATTAAACCAAATATCAACCAAATCTCATCAATTATTAGTTGTTTATTTTATTGAACTTAATTTCTAAGATAATATCTAAAAATCGATTTTTGGCGTTTTTTCTTATTACCTAACATGACTTAAGAATAAGAGTTCAATAAATTATGGTTAATTCTACGCAAGCAAAGAGATTTAGCTGGACAGCTTTACTGTGGTTGCTCATCTATTTCTGGTATTTCTCATCATTGCTCCAAATCTATGTTGTTGTTACAGGACAAAGTAACACCGTCGGATTAAGAGACTCTTTACTGTACAGCACACTCTGGTTAATCCCTGCGCTCTTTTTCCCTAGAAGGATCAAATTAGTTGCCGGCATTATCGGTATCATTCTTTGGCTTTCATCTGTCATTGCACTCGCTTATTTTGTCGTCTATGGGCATCAGATCTCACAAAGCGTCATGTTTGTGATGTTTGAAACAAATACAAATGAAGCAGGTGAATTTTTAAGGCAATACATTAGCTTTAAAGTTATCGCGGTTATATTGATTTATACTCTGGTCGCGATTTTCTTATGGTCACGACTAAAACCAGTGACCATGCCAGTGTCAGCGAGATGTGGTGTCTCTTTGCTCGTGCTAATCATCTTATTTGGCGTACCTTATTATAATAAAGGAATTAAACAAGATAGGCCGTTCGCCAATGTCATGTCTTATGTGAATAGTAAACTTGCCTATGCTGCGCCTTGGCAATTTGTTAGTGGCTATTTTCTCTATAAAAACCAGTTAGCCAATATGGAAGAACTGATCCGTGATAACAGTAAGATCCCGCCATTAGAAAACTTTATCGATGCTAACGGCAATACGCCGAGAACTTTTGTTTTGGTCATTGGTGAATCAACAAGTCGCGATAGGATGAGCTTATATGGTTATAAACGCCCAACAACACCAGAGCTTGAGCAGCTAAAACAACAGTATCCCGATAATTTGTCTGTATTTAACGATGTCGTGACCTCTCGTCCTTATACAATAGAGGCGCTCCAGCAAATTCTCACGTTTGCCTCTCAAACTGAGCCCGAGTTATTTAATTCGCGCCCTTCAATCATGAATATGATGAAGCAAGCTGGATTTAAAACTTTTTGGATCACAAACCAACAGACAATGACGGAGCGTAATACGCTATTAACCGCTTTTTCTCGACAAACAGATAAACAATATTACTTAAATAACGATATGGCCCAAAGTTCACGTATTTACGATGAAGTTGTGCTAGCCCCGTTTAAAGAAGCTCTGGCCGACCCTGCTGAGAAAAAATTTATTGTTGTTCACCTACTTGGAACCCATATGCGATATGAGTTCCGTTACCCTGAAGATAAAGCCATCTTTAAAGGTAAAGATAGTCTGGTGCCAAGTAACCTCAAAGAGAGCCAAGTCGAAGATTACAATGCTTACGACAACGCACAACACTACAATGATTATATTGTTTCCACATTAATTAAAGATTTTGATTCATCAAAAGAAAATGGCTTTTTAGTCTTTTTCTCTGATCATGGTGAAGATGTCTTTGATACACCTCCTCATGAAACTTTAGGTCGTAGTGAAGGCAAACCAAGTCGTGTGATCTACAATGTTCCATTCCTAGTATGGCAATCTCCTGAATGGTTACAAAGCCATAATTTTAATTTGAACAGTAAAACCGATAGGCCTTATAGCACCATGGATTTTATCTACTCATGGTCTGATCTCGCGGGCTTTAACTACAAAGGCTACACTCCTCAGAAAAGCCTATTTAGTGACGAATACCAACCACAGCCGCGTTACATTGGTGACCCTGAGAATAAATCCTCTTTGATGCTGTATGATGATTTGAAAAAATAATTTGTCAGTAAAGCATCTTCTACCTAAGATGAAGAGCCTTTAGCGGCTCTTCATCTTTTTATTAAGAAACGTGATAGTTACTGAATTTTGCCATCTTGCCGAATAAATTTGACTTCACCTTGCCAAAACTCAGCAAGAAAAACAGATTCGGGCTTATCGATCCCATGTTTAACCATCTGTTTATTTAACCACTCTTCGTCTTTTTCTATCGATTGCAATTCATTTAGCCTAACAACACCATCTTTCATAATAATCACTGATGGCATATTTGTTGGATCACAAATAACCGTTAATTGCCCATCTGGTTCAATCTGGGCATAATAGATTTCTTGGAATGAATGAACCCCTTGTGCATGAATTCTTGAGGATATATTCAAAATATCAATTTTATTCCCTTTTTCTAATATATTTTCCATAATAAAGTTTCCTTTACTAATAATAGGGATAGGATTGCCGATAGTCACGTTGCGAATAAAGTTAAATTTTTTAGTTAAATAGTTTAGCCCTGATATAAAAAACACACCTATAAAGAGTAAAGTGATGTACTGATATAATGGGATTGTATCGCTATAAATCACACCACCAATAATTCCACCCAACACAAAATTCCCAATAAAATCAATAGGTGTCATCTGTGACAGCTGCGTTTTCCCAGACAAATTCATATGAGTAAGAACAATGGCAAAACCAATGATAAACTTGACTACAACAAGCATATAGTAATAACTCATATAAGACTTCCTTTCGTATACTCACGTTTTTATGAATTTTAGTTAAATAAACCAGCATATTATTTTTTTGCTAATATCCAAGATTAATTATAGCGAAATAATAAAGCTCGTCTTTTTTATTAAGTTAAATATTGATATCAAGCATTAAAATCACTATTTTGCTGATAATGCTACCTTTTTATTTCAGGTAACTTTCAGAGACAACTGATTTTTAATTATTAAAAATATGAGTTATATTTATAACATGCTATTGATAGCAGATCCGTATCCACTTACATCATGCTAAAGGAAATATTTATGAAAAAGAAAATATTAAGTTCTCTTATTCTAGCAGGTATTATCGCTATGGCGGCAGGTTGTGATGATTCATCAAAGACAGATCAAACGATGAAACAAACTGAAGAAAAAGTGGAGCAATTAAAAGATGCTGGTGAGCAAAAAGCAGCCGAACTTAAGGATAGTGCAGAAGCAAAAGCGAATGACCTTCAAAAACAAGCTTCAGAAAAAGCGGATGAAATTGCAGATAAGGCTAAAGAAGTAAAAGAAGCTAGCGAACAAAAAGCAGCTGAGCTTAAAGAGAACGCTACAGAGAAAGCTAATGAATTGAAAGAAGCTAGCGAGCAAAAAGCGGCTGAGCTTAAAGAGAGCGCTACAGAGAAAGCCGATGAATTAAAAAAGGCTAGCGAGCAAAAAATCTCTGAATTTAAAAATAGTGCCACAGAGAAAGCTAACGAACTTGAAAAACAAGCTTCAGCTAAGGCAGATGAGCTATCTGATAAAGCTAAAGAGCTAAAAGATGCGGCTGATAAAAAATCAGATGAATTAACTGAATCGGCAAAAAATAAGCTATCAGAAACAAATGATAAAATAGCAGAAAAAAGCCAAGAAGTGAAAACAGACTCAATCAATAAAGCAGATGAACTAGCGACTGATGCCAAAAATAAAACTGAAGAATTAAAAGCAGAAAACAAATAACTATCTATGCTAGATAACTCGGTTTATTCTCAAAGCAGGTCTACGCTGGCCTGCTTTTTTTATATTTTTATGCTGAGAAAGTAAAGCACACAAAACCATGTCCTGTTCCCCCTCAATTCTGGTATAACAATTTAAAACCGAAATAATATAAACACGTTACCTTATAAATTGGAGACAACATGCAAGTGAGATATAGCCTTGGGTATACTGATCCTAAAATCGTTAATCACGCTTTCGCGCTTCGCCAACAAGTTTTTACCCATGAACAAGGCTTTCCTGCTGAAATCGATGTAGATGTATATGATGATGACGCATTACATGTGGTGCTATACCTAGAAAATAGCCCTGTTGCTGTACTACGTTGTATTTTACAAGCCGACAAAGTGATAAAAGTGGGCAGAGTCGCGGTACTTAAACAATATCGAGGCAAAGGCTTTGGACGTAAGTTAATGAAATTTGTTGAGCAGTACGCTATCGAGAACCAATTTCATGCTGTAGGACTATCTGCACAACATACCGCAATCGCCTTTTACGAAACATTAGGCTATCACACACAAGGCGAAATGTATGACGAAGATGGTATGGATCATATCTATATGGTTCTACCGTTAATTTAAGTTCTAACGCCTTGAATTTTCCATATCACCCCTTATGATCAATAAAGTGATGCTTTTTTGTACGAGGTGATTATGGCAAATGGTTGGGCTAACGAAAATGCGGTTCAAGAACAAATTGATGCCACTCTTGATGACGCTATCGCTAAGGCTCGCAGTCAACTCCATTCAGGCGAAAGTGCTGAATACTGTGTTGAATGTGGTGAGCCTATTCCTCTCGCCCGCCGCAAGGCACTCCCTGGCGTACAGCTCTGTATCACTTGCCAAAATGCCGCCGATCAAAAAAGTGCCACATTTAGTGGTTATAATCGCCGAGGGAGTAAAGATAGTCAGTTACGGTGAATATGCCCTATTCCTAATAACACCGAAACTCTACCAATATTTATTTCTACCTAAAATCCGAATATTAATGTTAATTTAATTAACCTTTCTAAGCTTTTTATCTAACTTTTTGTTAAATAGTTAAAAAGATAACAACAATGATAGTTAATAATGTGATTTATAAGGCTATATTTTCATGAAAACATAGAGGTTTTTCCTGTTTATTTGAAACCAGTCTCGATATATGGCAATATATCCGCCGGTTTTTTCGCAAATGGAGTAATAACAGCTAAAAAAACATTTGATAGCAACGGGCGCAATAACCGTTTTTATCGCTATCTCTGCAAACTGTTTCATTATTGTTCTTTCTACTGTTTCCCCACTGGGAACCCTTTCGCAATTTCATTGTTTCATTAAGAAGGACAGCGCGTTGCATACCCAACAGATTATTGGTATGTCAAAAATAAAATAAATCAAAGAAGGTTGTTATGAGTCAAAACGATACTGATTCTAAAAAAAATCGCTCAAAAATTAGTCCCCCGGTATTTTATACCTCTGCACTTGTGATTATGGTTATTGTTGGTTTTGCCGCCATCATGCCGGAAGTAGCAGAATCTCATCTAAGTCATCTTCAACAAAACCTATTCAATAATGCTAGCTGGTTCTATATTCTAGCTGTCGCTATCATTCTTTTGAGTGTGACTTATCTGGGACTCTCTCGTTATGGACAGATAAAACTCGGCCCCGATCACGCACAACCTAATTTTAGCTATGTGTCTTGGTTTGCCATGCTGTTTTCCGCAGGTATGGGGATAGGGTTAATGTTCTTTGGTGTTGCAGAGCCTGTAATGCACTACCTCAACCCACCAGTCGGTGATCCGCAAACGGTTGAAGCCGCGAAAGAGGCAATGCGTTTGACCTTCTTCCATTGGGGCTTACACGCTTGGGCGATTTACGCCATTGTGGCGCTGATTTTAGCCTTTTTTAGCTACCGCCATGGGTTACCGCTGACCCTCCGCTCCGCACTGTATCCTATTATTGGTGATCGTATTTATGGCCCTATTGGCCACTTTGTCGATATTTTCGCGGTTGTCGGTACTGTTTTTGGGGTTGCGACATCATTAGGCTTTGGCGTATTGCAGGTTAATGCAGGGATGAATCACCTGTTTGGTCTGCCTGTTAGCCCAACCGTACAAGTTATTCTGATCGTTGTCTTTACTGGCCTTGCGACGCTGTCTGTGGTTTCAGGCCTAGATAAAGGGATCCGCATTCTTTCTGAATTAAACTTAGGTTTAGCCTTTATATTGATGCTGCTGGTGTTGATCTTAGGGCCAACCGTTTTATTACTGAAATCATTTGTTGAAAACACAGGTGGTTATCTATCCGAGATAGTCAACAAAACCTTTAACTTGTATGCCTATGAGCCTAAATCCAGTGATTGGTTAGGTGGTTGGACATTACTTTATTGGGGTTGGTGGCTCTCTTGGTCGCCATTTGTTGGGATGTTTATCGCGCGAATTTCACGTGGACGTACTATTCGTGAGTTCGTCACTGGCGTTCTATTTGTTCCTGCTGGCTTTACTTTAATGTGGATGACGTTCTTCGGTAATTCCGCCATTAACCTGATTAAAAACCAAGATGCCGTTAAACTGGCAGAAACAGTACAATCAGATGTTTCACTCGCCCTGTTTGAATTTTTAACCTACTTCCCTTTCTCTACCGTACTGTCATTTTTTGCTATGCTGATGGTGGTCGTCTTCTTTGTCACTTCGGCTGACTCTGGGGCAATGGTTGTTGATACTTTAGCATCGGGTGGTGATTCAAATACCCCAGTTTGGCAGCGTATTTTCTGGGCTGGTTTAATGGGTGTCGTTGCTATCACATTATTACTTGCAGGTGGCTTACAAGCACTACAAACCTTAACTATTGCCAGCGCCTTACCGTTTGCGATGGTACTATTAGCAGCAATTTATGGCTTATTTAAAGCATTGCGTATTGATGCTTATAAACGTGATAGCCAACAATTAGCCACAATTGCTCCGACAGCGAGCCGCAATCCAATTCCATGGCAACGACGCTTACGTAATATCGCGTATTTCCCAAAACGTAACCAAGTAAAACGTTTTCTTGGTGAGGTTGTTCATCCATCGATGGAAATGGTCTCAGAGGAGCTTGAGAAGCAGAATACGACTTGCCATATCTATAATGATAAAGATGATAGGATTGGCTTCGAGGTCGATTTAGGTGAGGATATGAACTTCCTATACGAAGTTCGCTTGCGCTACTATGTTCAACCTTCTTTTGCCCTTTCTGGCATGGGAACAGAGAGCGATGATGAAAAAAGCGAAGAGCAGAAATATTATCGTGCAGAGGTTCACCTTAAAGAAGGTGGGCAAGACTATGATGTTATGGGCTGGACCAAAGAACAGGTCATCCATGATATTCTCGACCAGTACGAGAAACATATTCACTTCCTACATCTACTAGGTAAGTAAACAACAAAAAGCCCCCTAATCAGAATGTTGCTGATTAGGGGGCAATTTATTTATTGCCCACGACATGCGAAATTCGCCCTAAGCGCTCTCTTTTTTATCCGCAATATGGCTGTAATCAGGGCTTTCTAAAGCAATTAATTCATCCAGCAGTGCAGTTAATTGTTGCATTTTCTCCTGAGAAAATGCCTGCTCAATTTTTTGATAGCCCTCTTCCACTTCTTGACGTGCTTTATCGTACAATGTTTGACCACTAGGCGTCAGAGAAACATAGAGCTTACGCTGATCATTGAGTGGCTTTAAGCGAAAAATTAACCCTTCCCGCTCCATACGAGTCAAAATCCCTGTCAAACTTGGACGAAGAATACAGGTTTGAACTGATAACTCATGGAAATCAATAGAGCGTTTATCGGCAAGTACTCGGATAATACGCCATTGCTGTTCAGTCAAATTGTATGACTTTAAAATAGGGCGAAAGAACCCCATTGCGGTCTCTCTTGCCTGTAATAATGCAATTGTCAATGATTCATGCATAAGTTTAAAACTCACCACTCTAAAATGTTTATTTAATACCAATTAAATTGGTATTACACAATCTATTGCGCCTTTACACCGCAAATTTACCCTTAGTGATAGCCTATTCTATCCACTTAAAACCAAGGTTAGCACGGTAAAATAACAATCACAAAGAAAAACCCCAAAATATTAATGAGTAAACAATTCAACAGCAAACCAAAAAGTTAATAAAAAGTTACAATAAAAATTCAAAAAAAATATCAGAATACTGAATATCAATGGGTTACATAAAAACCTTCTGAATATGTTAAAGAGATCACAATTAAAATTAACAATTTCTCTAGCCTATTGCCAATTACCACTTTATACATTATTAATATATTAACAATCATTCGAAATCATCGTTTTCCTAATAAGGAGTTGTCAATGAAAGGCACTGTATTTGCCGTTGCCCTCAATCATCAAAGCCAAGTGGCTCACTGGCATGAGGCATTCGGGCAAGCCCCTTATAAAACCCCACCAAAAACACCTGTGTGGTTTATAAAGCCGCGTAATACTCGGATCAATTCAGGGGAGCCTATTTTGCACCCTGCCGGTGAAGTGGTGCAAAGTGGTGCAACACTAGCACTGGTTATTGGTAAAGATGCACGTAAAGTCAGCCAGTCAGAAGCCAAAAATTATATTGCGGGCTTTGCATTAGCAAATGAAGTCAGCCTACCTGAAGACTCATTTTATCGTCCTGCTATCAAAGCAAAATGCTGTGATAGTTTCTGCCCTATTGGGGAAATGGTTGAAACAACATTAACTGCCCCTGTCGACATTATCACCCTCATCAATGGTAAAGAAGCTGACCGTTGGTCTACAAAAGATCTGGTTCGTGATGCCAGTGAGTTAGTTGCCGCACTCAGTGAATTTGCCACGTTAAAAGCGGGTGATGTGATACTGATGGGCACGCCTCATCAACGCGTCACCATTCAGCCTGGTGATGAAGTCACTGTTCAAGCAGAAGGCTTTCCGAGCCTAAGCAATAACGTTGTTGTGGCAGGAGGACAATAATGAAACACGCAAAAATTCGTTACCAAGGTACTGAGTATTCCGTTACGGTTGGTGAAAACGAGCAAATCACATTACCAAATGGCCAAGTTATTGCAGGCGATGATGCTAATGTTGAATGGTTACCTCCTGTTAGAGGCACACTGTTCGCACTGGGCTTAAATTATGCCGACCATGCTACTGAACTTGATTTCAAGCCACCTGAAGAGCCTCTGATTTTTATCAAAGCAGATAACACATTAACAGGCCATCGCCAAGTTTCGGTGCGCCCCGATAATGTTGACTATATGCATTATGAGTCAGAGCTTGTTGTGGTCATTGGTAAAGCGGCATACAAAGTATCACAAGAAGATGCGATGGATTATGTTGCAGGCTACACCGTATGTAATGATTATGCGATCCGTGACTATTTAGAAAATTACTATCGCCCCAACCTGCGTGTTAAAAGCCGTGACACTTTAACGCCTATCGGTCCATGGGTTATCGATAAAGATCAGGTTAAAGATCCCCATAACCTTGCGCTATATACCTATGTAAACGGTGAGTTGCGCCAGAAAGGAACCACTGCTGATCTCATTTTCAATATCCCATTTTTAATTTCCTATCTCAGTGATTTTATGACACTGCAACCGGGTGACATGATCGCAACAGGAACACCAAAAGGCCTTTCTGATGTCGTACCTGGTGATGAAGTGATCGTTGAAGTTGAGGGTGTAGGCCGGCTGATTAACTATATTGTCAGCGAAAAAGAATATGAGGAACGAGTGTAATGACTAAGATTAACCATTGGATCAATGGCAAAAATGTTGCCAGCAAAGAATATTTCCAAACCACCAACCCTGCAACAGGTGAAGTACTCGCTGAAGTGGCTTCTGGTGGTCAAGATGAAATAAATCAAGCCGTTGCGGCAGCCAAAGAGGCATTCCCTAAATGGGCTAATACGCCAATGAAAGAGCGTGCTCGTTTGATGCGCCGTCTTGGTGAATTGATCGACCAAAACGTCCCTGAAATTGCAGAAATGGAAACTCAGGATACAGGTTTGCCAATTCATCAAACCAAAAATGTGTTGATCCCTCGTGCTTCACATAACTTTGAGTTTTTTGCCGAAGTCTGCCAACAGATGAATGGTCGTACCTACCCTGTTGACGACAAAATGATGAACTACACCCTGATCCAACCTGTTGGTGTCTGTGCACTGATCTCCCCTTGGAACGTGCCATTCATGACGGCAACATGGAAAACAGCACCTTGTTTAGCCCTAGGTAACACCGCTGTTTTAAAAATGTCTGAACTGTCACCATTATCAGCAAACCGTTTAGGTGAGCTGGCATTAGAAGCGGGGATCCCTGCTGGCGTACTTAACGTTGTGCAAGGTTACGGCAGCACAGCAGGTGACGCTCTAGTCAAACACCATGACGTTCGTGCCGTTTCCTTTACTGGTGGAACAGCAACAGGCCGCGTGATCATGCAAAACGCGGGTCTGAAAAAATATTCGATGGAACTTGGCGGCAAATCCCCTGTTCTGATATTTGAAGATGCCGATATCGAACGTGCATTAGATGCGGCTCTGTTTACCATTTTCTCAATTAATGGTGAACGTTGTACTGCCGGTTCTCGTATTTTCATCCAAGAAAGTATCTACCCTGAATTTGTTAAGCGCTTCGCTGAGCGCGCTAATCGCCTAATTGTCGGCGACCCAACGGATCCAAAAACACAAGTTGGTGCCCTGATCAGTGAACAGCATTGGAACAAGGTATCCGGCTATATTCGCCTTGGTGTAGAAGAAGGGGCAACATTACTGGCTGGTGGCCCAGACAAGCCAACCGACCTACCTGCACATCTGAAAAATGGTAACTTCTTACGCCCGACCGTATTAGCAGATGTCGATAACCGTATGCGTGTTGCGCAAGAAGAGATCTTTGGGCCAGTTGCCTGCTTGATCCCATTCAAGTCAGAAGAAGATGGCCTACGTATGGCAAATGATGTTGAGTATGGTCTCGCATCTTATATTTGGACACAAGATGTCAGCAAGATCCTCCGCTTATCACGCAACATTGAAGCCGGTATGGTGTTTGTTAATACACAAAACGTACGTGATTTACGTCAACCATTTGGTGGCGTTAAAGCCTCTGGTGTTGGTCGTGAAGGCGGTGAATATAGCTTTGAAGTTTTTGCAGAAATGAAGAACGTTTGTATTTCCTTCGGGGATCACAACATTCCTCGTTGGGGTGTTTAATTTATTGAGATATTTAGTTTATTGGAAATTCAATAATAAATATTTAATCTAACTTATGCCCTAAATAATTCGGGCTGTAGCGAAAAATCACTCACACGCTACAGCTCGAAATATCACGGGGGAGGTAAAAACTTATGGGTAAATTAGCACTTGCGGCAAAAATAACGCATGTTCCATCCATGTACTTGTCAGAATTACCCGGCAAACATCATGGCTGCCGCCAATCCGCCATTGACGGTCATAAAGAGATCAGCCGCCGCTGCCGCGAACTTGGTGTTGATACTATTATTGTTTTTGATACTCACTGGTTAGTTAACAGTGCATATCACATCAACTGTGCCGATCACTTTAAAGGGATCTATACGAGTAACGAACTCCCTCATTTTATTCGTGATATGGAATATGAATATGATGGTAACTCCGAGCTTGGTCGCATGATCGGTGAAGAAGCCCGTAAACTAGGCGTTCGTGCTCAATCCCACGAAATCCCAAGCCTAACGTTAGAATATGCCACCTTAGTTCCTATGCGCTATATGAATAGTGATCGCCACTTTAAAGTGATCTCTATTTCTGCATTTTGCACCTCTCACAGTTTTGAAGACAGCCGTAAATTAGGCGAAGCCGTACTCACAGCCATCGAAAAATATGATGGCACGGTTGCCGTACTCGCGAGTGGCTCATTATCGCATCGCTTTATTGATGACCATCGTGCAGAAGAAGGGATGAACAATTATACCCGTGAATTTGATGAGCAAATGGATAAGCGTGTCGTCAAATTGTGGCGTGAAGGCCGTTTTAGTGAGTTCTGTAAGATGCTGCCGGAATACGCTGACTACTGTTATGGCGAAGGTCATATGCACGATACGGTGATGCTATTAGGCATGCTAGGTTGGGATAAATATGCAGAAAAAGTTGAAGTGCTGACCGATTTGTTCGCCAGTTCAGGTACCGGACAAATTAACGCTATTTTCCCGTTGCCAAGCTATATCACCGATAAACAAAAAGTCAGTGCGTAAGGAGTCGTCATGCCGCATTTTATTGCTGAGTGTACCGACAATATCCGTGAACAAGCGAATTTGCCTGAGCTATTTTCCAAGGTAAATAGTGCATTAGCAGGAACTGGCATTTTTCCTTTAGGCGGCATTCGTAGCCGTGCTATTTGGTTAGATACTTGGCAGATGGCTGATGGTAAACATGATTACGCCTTTGTCCATATGACACTCAAAATTGGTTCAGGGCGTTCTCTTGAAGATCGTCAAAAAACAGGTGAAATGCTATTTACCCTTATCAAAGAACACTTTGCTCAGTTAATGAGTGATAGGTATCTCGCTCTATCATTTACCATGGAAGAGCTTGATCCCGTGTTGAATTACAAACAAAACAATGTTCACGCTTTATTTAAATAAGGAAGCCTGATGCCGACGCCATTCGATAAACAGATCCCTCGCTACTTGATCCCATTATTAGGGTCACTGGTTGCATTTGGGCCATTATCGATAGATATGTATCTGCCTGCTCTGCCGCAAATGGGAAATGACCTCCAGGCGAGCCAAGGGCAGATGCAGTATACACTCGGCGCATTCTTTGCTGGCTTCTGTATTGGCATGTTGTTTTATGGGCCACTCAGCGACATTCTTGGTCGCCGTAAGATGCTGTTAAGTGGCCTAACTATTTTTACGCTCGCAAGTTTACTGTGCGCGCAAGCCTCTTCGGCTGACGCATTAATTGCTTTTCGTGCGTTACAAGCCTTCGGTAGTGGAGCCGCCATTGTCATGGCACGAGCCATTGCTCGAGACGTTTACCCAACAGGTGAACTGCCTAAAGTTTTATCTTTGATGACGTTAGTCACTATGATAGCGCCCTTACTGGCTCCCCTACTCGGTGGCTTTTTATTAATTCACTTTCAGTGGCAAGCGATCTTCTATCTTCTTGCACTGATAGGTCTTTGTTCTGCAAGTTGTATTTTCTTCTTGCTTCCTGAAACCTTGACACCGCAGAAAGAATCTAAAAATTTACTCAGTGTCGCGTTTCAAAATTACGCTCAAGTTTTAAGCGATAGAGAAGCACTGAGTATTATCGGTACGATGGCATTCTCTTTTGCGGGTATGTTTGCCTTTATCAGCGGCTCTCCCTTTGTTTATATCAACTATTTTGGCGTATCGGAGCAGCACTACGGTTTATTATTCGGCTGTAATATTCTCGGGATGATAGTGGTATTACTACTGAATGTCAGACTGCTCAAAGTATACAGTTTAACTCGCATACTCTGCCTACAAAGTGGTGCGCAATTACTGTTTGGGCTATTACTACTCATTTTCTACCAGCAAAGCCTGCCTATTATTGTTATTCTGGTGGTGCTGTTTTTATCGATGGTCAATGCTATCGGTACAAATAGCTTATCACTGTTATTGCAGCATCGAGGAAAAATTGCCGGTAGCGCCAGTGCGCTTGCTATTTCGATTCAATTTGCATTGGCGGCGCTGGCAAGTGTTGCAGTTTCTGTACTACAGGATGAATCCCCATTTGCTATGGCACTGGTTATGGCTGTCTGTGCCGGATTAAGTTTCACAAGCCAACGTTTCTCGGCTAAAAATGTCCGCTCACAGTTAGTCTCAGTGCCTTCGGAGAAAAAAGAAAAATGAGTATCAATGTCAATTCTACCTTATTCCGCCAGCAGGCTTATATCAACGGTCAATGGGTTAACGCCAACGACAATAGTCAATTCGATGTCACTAACCCTGCGAACGGTGAAGTCATTGCAAAAGTCAGTAATGTAGGTGCAGCACAAACCCAACAAGCGATTGATGCTGCGGAAAAAGCCCTACCCGCTTGGCGTGCTAAAAGTGCCAAAGAGCGTAGCCAAATTCTTAATAAGTGGTTCCAATTGATGATGGAAAACCAAAAAGAGCTTGCAGAGCTACTCAGTTGGGAGCAAGGCAAATCCATCACAGAATCAATGGGTGAAATCGCCTATGGTGCAAGCTTTATTGAGTGGTTTGCCGAGGAAGGTAAACGCGTTTATGGCGAAACAATCCCATCTCCACTTCCTGGTCGCCGCTTAGTGACGATTAAACAGCCTGTGGGTGTGGTCGCTGCGATTACGCCATGGAACTTCCCAAATGCCATGATCACCCGTAAGGTTGGTCCAGCACTGGCGGCAGGATGTACGATGGTACTGAAACCTGCGGCTGAGACCCCATTATCAGCATTAGCACTAGCAGCATTAGGTGAAGAAGCTGGTATCCCAGCAGGGGTGTTCAACATCGTGCCAGGTACAGATGCAAAAGCCATTGGTGGTGTACTCACATCAAGTCCTGTTGTTCGTAAACTGACTTTCACTGGCTCCACTCGTGTCGGCAAATTACTGATGGCACAATGTGCCGATACAGTGAAAAAGCTATCATTGGAGCTCGGTGGCAATGCGCCTTTTATCGTGTTTGACGATGCCGACCTTGATGCCGCCGTACAGGGCGCATTAGCGGCTAAATTCCGCAACAGCGGGCAAACCTGTGTTTGTGCTAACCGTATTTTAGTTCAAGAAGGCGTCTATGATGAATTTGCTAAACGCTTAGCAAAAGCAGTCACTGAGCTAAAAATCGGCCCAGCAACTCAAGCCGATTCACAACAAGGCCCTCTGATTAACCAAGCTGCGGTTGATAAAGTCACCGAGCATATTGCAGATGCAGTTTCTAAAGGCGCACGCGTACTGGCAGGCGGTAAACCTGCTTCATTAGGCGGATTGTTCTTCGAGCCAACCGTATTAGCAGACGTCACCGAATCTATGATCGTCGCCAAAGAAGAGACTTTTGGTCCATTGGCGCCTCTGTTTAAGTTCCGCGATGAACAAGAAGCCATTGATTTAGCAAATGATACCGAATTTGGTCTGGCTTCCTATTTCTATTCTAGAGATATCGGCCGCATCTACCGTGTTGCAGAAGCACTCGAAAGCGGCATGGTCGGTATCAATGAAGGCATTATCTCAAATGAAGTTGCCCCATTTGGTGGCATTAAGCAGTCAGGGCTGGGGCGTGAAGGTTCACGTTACGGAATTGAAGACTATCTGGAAGTGAAATATCTCTGCTTCGGTGGGCTATCTACAAACTAATTTGACCTTTACAGATTAGCGCACTGCCATCTGGCAGTGCGGGTTAGAAAGCGCCCAACGTTTCTTGCGTGATAAGCAGAGTTCAACAGGAGCAATACTCGCATGTTACAAAAAGATGTCATATCGCAAGTTGCACAGCGCCTTAATCAGGCCGAGAAAACACGTGAACAGATCCGTCAGATTTCATTGGATCATCCACAAATCACCATTGAAGACGCATACGCTATTCAACGTGAATGGGTTGGCCTAAAAATCGCTGAAGGTCGTTCACTGAAAGGCCATAAAATTGGCTTAACATCGAAAGCTATGCAGGCTAGTTCTCAAATTGATGAACCTGACTACGGTGCACTTCTCGACGATATGTTTTTTGACGATGGTTGTGAAATTCCAACAGATCGTTTTATCGTTCCACGTATTGAAGTTGAGCTAGCATTTGTTTTAGCAAAACCCTTAAGTGGCCCAAACTGCACCCTGTTTGATGTTTATAACGCAACTGATTATGTCATACCGGCACTTGAGCTTATTGATGCCCGTTGCCACGGTATTGATCCTGAAACAAAGCGCCCACGCAAAGTATTCGATACCATTTCAGATAATGCGGCGAATGCGGCGGTGATCTTAGGGGGGAGACCAATCAAACCTCGCGACCTTGATTTACGATGGATCAGTGCATTGCTGTACCGTAACGGTGTTATTGAAGAGTCTGGCGTCGCGGCTGCGGTACTTAACCACCCTGCAAACGGGGTTGCTTGGCTGGCAAATAAACTCGCGCCACACAACGTCCAACTAGAAGCTGGCCAAATCATTTTAGGCGGCTCATTTACTCGACCGGTTCCTGCTCGTAAAGGGGATGTATTTCATGTGGACTACGGCGTGATGGGTTCCGTCAGTTGCCGCTTCGTATAAGGAGATCATCGTGGATATCCTACAAAATAAATTTAAACATGCACTAAAAGAAGGTCGACCACAAATCGGTTTATGGCTGGGGCTATGCAGCTCATATAGTGCTGAATTGGTGGCTGGAGCAGGTTTTGACTGGCTACTGATTGATGGTGAACACGCTCCTAATAATGTACAAACAATATTAACTCAATTACAGGCAATCGCACCTTATCCATCGCAGCCGGTTGTACGTCCACCTTGGAATGATCCTGTCATTATTAAACAGTTATTGGATATTGGGGCACAAACATTATTACTGCCTATGGTGCAAAATGCAGAGCAAGCACAGCAAGCTGTTCGCGCCACACGCTACCCTCCGGCGGGGATCCGCGGTGTGGGGAGCGCTCTAGCACGTGCATCACGTTGGAATCGTATTCCTAATTATCTGCAACGGGCCAATGATGAGATGTGTGTCATTGTGCAAGTCGAAACCCGTGAAGCTATCAATAATCTTTCGGAAATATTACAAGTCGAAGGGATCGATGGCGTCTTTATTGGGCCAGCTGATCTCAGTGCAGACATGGGCTATTCAGGTAATCCAAATCATCCCGAAGTGAAGGCAGTCATCGAAAAGGCTATTGTCCAAATTCGTGCTGCGGATATTGCCCCTGGTATTTTAATGGCAGCGCCAGACGTCGCTGAACATTATTTAAAATTAGGTGCACTATTTGTTGCGGTTGGTGTGGATACAACATTGCTAGCGCGTAGCGCAGAAGCATTAGCGGCTCGCTTTGGCAATACCGTTTCTGAAGTGACATCTAACACACCCAGTGTGTATTAGTGATTTGCAATACAGTAGTAAACACCCAAAGCCATTAAGATAACTCGATCTTTCGGTTGTAAATACTTCGAGTTTGTCTCTAAGCGCTAAGCAAAAATCGCCGAGGAGCATGGATTATTGTGTGACTCGGATAGATAAGCAAGAGCGAATAATGAAACAACTTGGAATATGGCAAACCAATTACCCTACAAATATCAATCTGGTGGCTAAGGGAAAACAACATTAACAACCCTGTACCTACGGGGCAGACATGTTATATGGCTGCCTAAGAGCTTTTTGTACCCATAATAGCATTAAATGCATATAAATGAGGGAATTACAAAATGAGCAATTTATCCAATGTTGCTGAAAAAAATCCTGCTGAACAGCATAAAAATTTAACTGAACCACAACAACGCGTAATTAAAAAATTATTTCGCCGCCTAATTGTCTTTTTATTTGTATTATTTGTTTTTTCTTTCCTTGACCGCATTAATATCGGTTTTGCGGGTCTGACTATGGGGAAAGACATTGGTCTGACATCAACGATGTTTGGCCTTGCTGCCACACTATTTTATGCAACCTATGTTATTTTTGGGATACCTAGCAATATTATGTTGGGTATTGTGGGCGCCCGCCGTTGGATTGCCACCATCATGGTACTGTGGGGCATCGCCTCAACAGCCACAATGTTCGCAACAGGCCCGACAAGCCTCTATATTTTGCGGATGCTAGTCGGCGTCGCCGAAGCTGGCTTTTTACCGGGTATCCTAGTTTATTTAACTTACTGGTTTCCTGCTTATTTCCGCGCCCGTGCTAACGCTTTATTTATGGTGGCCATGCCTGTCACAATGGCATTTGGTTCCCTAGCATCGGGTTACATCCTCGAAATGGATGGTATTTTAAACCTAAAAGGCTGGCAGTGGCTGTTCCTGCTGGAAGGTTTCCCTTCAGTGATCTTAGGCGTGCTGGTCTGGTTCTACCTTGATGATTCGCCAGATAAAGCAAAATGGCTAACGAAAGAAGACAAAGAGAGTCTTCAAGAAATGATGGAGCAAGATAAGTTAGAATTGGTTCAGCCGCACGGTTCGAAAAGCCATACGGCATTACAGAATACTAGCTTATGGAAAGAGATTTTTACCCCTGTTGTCTTAATGTATACCGTGGCCTATTTCTGCCTGACCAATACGCTCAGTGCCATTAATATCTGGACGCCACAAATTATGCAGAGCTTTAATGAAGGCAGTAGTAACGCCATGATAGGCCTACTGACGGCTATCCCTCAGTTCTGTACTATACTTGGTATGGTGTATTGGAGCCGGCGTTCTGACAGATTACAAGAACGTAAAATGCACACCGCACTCCCCTACCTATTTGCAGCGGCAGGTTGGGTATTAGCGGCACTGACACATCATCCTGTCATCCAATTAATTGGTATCATTATGGCATCGACAGGTTCATTTACCGCAATGGCTGTATTCTGGACCACGCCAGACCAATCCATCAGTTTACGTGCTCGTGCTGTTGGTATTGCTGTTATCAACGCAACAGGTAATATTGGTTCAGCGGTCAGCCCACTACTGATTGGTTGGCTAAAAGACCAAACAGGTAGCTTCAATTCAGGGCTGTACTTTGTCGCTGGGTTGTTGGTCGTTGGGGCGCTATTAGTCGCATTTATCCCCATGAAGAGCTCACGTCCTAGAGCAACACCGTAATATTCAAAGATAACAAAATAGTCGAGCCGCAATCCTCTGTATTGCGGCTCGAAACCAACAGAGTAAAGGGAGAATGTGGTGTCATCATTAATAACCAATATTGATATCAGTAAAGATTATGATGAAACACAAGGGAATGATGATGTTCATTACCAAACATTCGGTAATATGGCCGCCTTTTTTGGCCGTGATATGCAAGCACATCGACATGATGGCTTTTTTCAGTTGCACTACCTTGAAACAGGTCATATCACATTACAACTTGATGACCTACGTTATTCAGTCCAAGCCCCTTTATTTATTCTAACGCCGCCTTCTGTTCCTCATGCCTTTTTTACTCAAGAAGATACAGATGGGCACGTGCTGACCGTTCGCCAAGATTTAATCATCCCTTTATTAGAATCACTTTACCCTGCTAACCCTGATTTAGTCTCTATTCCTGCGATTTGTTTGTCCGTTGCTGATAAACCCGATGACCTTGAAACTTTTAATCACTATTGGGCACTAATGGCTCGCGAATCGGCCAATAGCTACGCCGGACGCGATCAGGTATTATCCTCTTTAGCTCAAGCGCTATTTACTTTCCTATTACGCTCAATTCCCCTTGATGACCACCCAGTTAGTGGTGTAAGAGGAGAACATCGCCTATTCCAACGTTTTAACCAGCTTATTGATTCACACTACCATGAGCACCTTTCTGTTCCCGAATATGCAGACAAACTGGGTGTTACCGAATCTCGTCTCAAAGATATGTGCCGACGTTTCGCTAACCGCCCCCCCAAGCGCCTGATTTTTGACCGCATATTACGAGAAGCGAAACGTATGCTATTGTTTTGTGACAGCCCTGTATCAGAAATAGCCTACCAACTTGGATTTAAAGATCCGGCTTACTTTGCACGCTTCTTTAACCGTTTAGTTGGGGATTCCCCTAGCCAATGGCGAGATAAAAATATCCACTAATCTATGATAGTTAAACTTAATCATGACACGTGGTTATTGAAAATTTTAACGCTGTCTATTAACGCGTTTCTCTGCTATTTATCGCAATAACCATAATAAAAATATTTAATAAACTGCTTTATTTATAAATTGTTCATTACTAATATCTATAAGTAATAATCAATGCGTATTTTCTATTTTTCATTGTCATTTTATTTATTAATAATAACTATTAAAATGAAATAAATTAACAATTACTATTTATTCAAATTTCACAATTACATCATATTTTAAAATTAAATCAGGATGTTATATAACGTATCTCTATAGATTATTTACATATTAATCAATTAGGTATTTTTACTTAATTCTATAACTAAATATTATATCAAAATAAGATGATTTACCTAAAAGACCATGGTAAAAATCACTCATTCTACGTGTAATGGTGTTTGTTATTCTCAGGGTGAAGGTTAACTATGTACGATGATTTAAATTCATTAAGCCGTCAGCTTAAAATGGATAATTTTTCTTTCCTTGAAATTGAAGAAACCACTCAATCCAAGGATGAACAGCCATTATCTAATATGGCTATTAAGCAAGAACTCCCATTACCTGAGAAAATTGAAGTGGTTTCTGAATCAACGACTCAGCCCCAGCCAACCCAACCAAATGAGTCTTACTCAACAATTAATGAGTTTTCTCATTTCCTTAATTATAAAAATAATCACTACCATAATACAGCGGACTCAGCTTCTCATACGGAGCAACTTGTTATACTGAGTGAACTCTTTTCAAGTATTAGTAAAAAATAAAATACTCATTTACCTATAGTATAATAAAACCTCATTATGAGTTAGTGATATGCAAAAAACACTCAAAATCGTTACGTCTATACTTTTGTTATTCTTATTTATTTTATTAATTATCATTCCTCTAGATAGTGATAAACAGTTTCTATTAGGAGGCGTGTTAATTGTATTTACATTCTTTATTGGAATATTTAAAAATAAAAAACTACAGCTTGCCTTGATATTAATATCACTACTTTGTACTTCTCGTTATATCTGGTGGCGGGCAACAACGACCCTTTATTTTGATTCTTATATTGAGCTGATTTTAGGATCATTACTATTTATTGCGGAACTATATTCATTAGCTATTCTATTATTCGGTTATATTCAAACCTGTTGGCCATTAAAAAGAACGATCGCCCCCTTACCGAAAGATACTTCATTATGGCCAACGGTTGATCTATTTATTCCAACCTATAATGAAAGTATTGATATCGTCAAAGATACAGCGCTTGCTGCACAGTGTATCGAATATCCTAAAGATAAATTAAAAATTTATATATTAGATGATGGAAAGCGAGATGAGTTTCGCCAGTTAGCTGAAGATATTCAAGTTGGCTATATGATCCGCCCTGATAATAACCATGCAAAAGCAGGAAACCTTAATCATGCATTAACAAAAACGCATGGTGAACTGATTTGTATTTTTGATTGCGACCATGTAGCGACACGCGTATTTTTACAAGCAACAGTAGGGGCATTTTTAGTCGATGAAAAACTCGCTTTGATCCAAACCCCCCATTATTTTTACTCTAAAGATCCCTTTGAACGTAATTTAAGTGCGGCTAAAAGAGCGCCGCATGAAGGTGCGCTATTTTATGGTCCAGTGCAGCAAGGTAACGATAATTGGAATGCCGCGTTTTTCTGTGGCTCTTGTGCGGTAATTCGCCGCAGTGCCTTAAAAGAGACAAATGGATTTGCGGTAGAAACGGTTACCGAAGATGCCCATACGGCCCTTAAATTGCAGCGTAAGGGATGGAATACCGCTTTCTTAGATATTCCTCTTTCAGCGGGTTTAGCGACTGAACGCTTAACTTTGCACATTAACCAACGTATACGTTGGGCACGAGGCATGACACAGATTTTTCGCGTCGATAACCCGCTATTAGGTAAAGGTCTGACATTTACACAACGTATCTGTTATTTAAATGCCATGCTACATTTTCAGTATGGGCTACCTCGAGCGATTTTCCTCTTATCCCCTTTGGTTTTTATTCTATTTGATTTAAATATTATCTCATCATCCGCAACACTCATATTTTCTTATGCGCTACCTCATTTGATTACTTCTAACTATGTCAATTCAAAACTTGTCGGTAGCTATCGCTATTCTTTCTGGGGGGAAATTTATGAAACAGTGATGGCTTTTCATTTAATACTCCCAACATTGATGAGCTTAATATCGCCAAAACTCGGTAAATTTAATGTTACTGATAAAGGTGATTTAACAGATAAAAACTATTTTGATCACACGGCCGTTCGCCCGCTCCTTATTGTCGCCGTACTTTTAGTCGCCGCAATTGGGATTGCCTTATTCAAATGGATTATGGGTCTATATCATTATATTGATGACGGTGTCATTGTGATTAACCTTATATGGGGTATTTATAGCTTACTGATTGTCCTCGCTTCTATATCGGTAGCAAAAGAGACCAAACAGTTACGTCGAGACACGAGGGTTCCTGCATCAATCCCTGTGACCGTTTATTTTTCTGATAATAGCGTTATAGAAACTCAGTCCATTGATCTCTCCATGAGTGGGGCAAGACTTAACTTCCCATTTGAGCATAATGTTACACAGACATTTATTACACAAATTGCCATTGGTATAGGCAAAGAAAGAGCATTTATCCCGATCCAGCAAGCATGGATTGATAATAAGCAATTAAGAATGGAATTTGCTCACTTAACTCATGCTATTCGACGTGATGTTGTACGTGTTGTATTAACTCGAGCAGATGCTTGGTTTAAACCTAAACATGCAAACGACAAACCATTAAGGTCATTTATCGACGTGCTGCAATGTGCATTTGAATTGTTCATTATCCGTAAAGATAAGAAGGCCACGGATAATTCCATTTTGCTTTCAAAACAAAATAGTAAAGAGCAGCATCATGTTTAACCGCCTGAAATTAATATTTATCGCTTACGCGTTATTAATAAGTCATACGGCCGCATTTGCCGTAGAGAGAGTGGATACACAGAAAAAAGTTTCTGCGCCATTAGACTTTATATTAAATAATGGGCTAATAAAAAATAGCGATGTTATAGACACTACCGCTGAAGAAATTACCTTGAAAAAAATTGGCCTCATAAACGGCCTGACCTTAAGTGGTGATAAACTCCAATCTGGTATTAGTTTTACTTTGCCCTATGATTTTATTGTTATAAATGCAGAAATACGCTTAATCATTTCAATCAAAGAAACTGAAAATATCGAAAAGGATAATTTACAAATAACGCTAAATGATCAGTCTTTAGGTTCGATACCGTTATCTCAACTTCATGAAAATAAATCGACTTTTACTTTAAAAGTGCCAAACGCCATTCTCTCTTCTAAGAACAATTTAAACTTTCAGATCATTAGTAATGATGACATCATTAATAATGAGTGGACATGCCAGCGCCCAGACTTAAAAGATCTTAATCTTGAGATTTCCCCTTTAACCTCAATGGCATTAAAAGGGGTATTAATGAATACGCGTAAATCACTCATGGATTTTCCTCGGCCATTTTTAGATCCTTTAAAAATGAATAGCAATGAACTTGCTTTTATCTATGCCGCTTCACCGACCCCAGATACCTTAATGGCCTCTGCCATTGTAGCCTCTATTTTTGGCATCAAAAGTGGGGAAAAAGGGAACCATTTCAATGTTTATCTTGATGAATTACCGGAAAAGCATGCTGTTTTATTCACAATGGCGGATGAGACCATTTCAGGGATCTCCTTTAATCAGGCTAAAGGCCCAAATATCAGAATTATAGATAACCCTGTAAACGAGAAATACAAAATCTTGGTCATTAGTGGACGTCATGCACATGAGCTGCGTCAGGCCGCTTACCAACTCTTTACACCTGATTTACCTGACAGCAGCGATATGGCTATCGCCAACTATCATATACAAAAACGGCAAGCTTATGATGCCCCTAACTGGCTTTCGGCGAAAAAAATAATCACTTTCAGCCAAATAATTAAAAGTCGCGACGCCCTGCAATCCCGCTTGTTTTGGAATGAAGAGAAAAACATTATTTTTCGCCTTCCACCTGATGTATTCATGTTATCAGGGAACAAAATCCCCGTGAAAATAGACTATACGTTTGATGGTAAAAATTGGATTGATATGAAGCATTCGATGCTAACTATCGCATTGAACTATCAATTTTTAAAAAATATTTCTGCTCAAAAACACAGCATTATTAGTCCAATCGCGGAGTTTTTTACTAATAACCACGACAACAGCACAACACTTTATCTTGATAGCGCAAGCTTATTTGGTGAAAACAGACTAAGCTTTTATTTTAATATCACACCGCATCAAGAAACGCCTTGTAATATCCGTAATAATGGTGAGATTGTTAATCAAATATTGTCTAGCTCTACATTTGATCTCAGTAATATTTCCAATTTTGGGGAGCTACCAAATACGGCTTGGTTTTTAAATGGCCTATTCCCATTTACGAAATATGCCGATTTATCAGATACCGTCATTTTATTAACCAAAAATCCAGCTAAAGAAGAAATCGCATTAATGCTTCATTTAATGGAAAAAGCAGGACGCATTACTGGCTTTCCGGTTAGTCAGGTCACCATACTCACTGATACAACAAAACCACAAAATAATTTAAAACTCACGAGTTCGAATATTATTGCAATCTCTAAATTAAAAGAGATCGCAGCATTCAAGCCACTAATAAAAGATACCTCTTATCATTATAGTTATGGGCAATTACAAGTCATGCCCCCTTCTCTATTGCAGAAACTGAAACTGCTTCTACTCGGAGAATGGAAAAATCAATTTGAAGAAGCAAACAATATTTTAATAAATTCACAAAAATGGCGAGGATTACTCAGCTTCCCATCACCTTGGTCTAGCAACAAAGTCGTGACCATTTTAACTGCGACTAACAGTGAACAACTGAAAAAACTCCATGATGATATTGATAAGCCTGGAAGACAACAACTCGAATCGGGTGATATCTTGCTATTTAATGATTTTGATGATGTTAAGGTTCTGCGAGTTAATGCATCATTTTTATCAGGCGAATTACCGCTACACACATTAGTCCTTTGGTTTTTTAGCCAACATTTATTTCTATTAATGGCTATGTTATTTACCACCTTATTCCTTATGAGTTTGTATTTGTTTAAAAGATTAAAAAACCATGAATCCAAACGTCTATCAAGGATGAAAAAATAAAATGAAAAATAGCTTATTAATAAAAGTATTTATTACTTTGCTCTGTGGTACATACTCACTATCGACGTTAGCTCGATCATTAGAAAATGAAACAGCCATTAAAGTTCTATTAGAAAAAGCCAATTATTGGCACAGTAAATCTAACTATGACCTTGCTTACGATGCGCTGAGTAAAGTTTTTGCCATTGAGCAATATAATATTGAAGCATTATATCTAATGTCATATTACAAAATTCAGCAAGGTAAAAAACAAGAAGCGGCTCTCTGGGTTAATAAACTCAAAAAATATGCCCCAGACGATCAGCGGCTTTCACAATTAGCCCAGTTTTCGCCCCGTGAAAATCGTTCCGATGAGATACTCAAAAAAGCCCGAGAATTTGCAACACAAGGTCAGATTGAACAAGCAATACAGGCGTATGACAAATTATTTACGCATAATCCACCTAGTGGTGACTTAGCGATTGAATATTATGAAACACTCGCTGGCAGTAAAAAACACCTAGAAAAAGCAATCGCTGAGCTAAGAAAAATAGCACAGCAAACACCATCAGATGAGAAGGTACAGCGTATTCTTGCAACGGTATTAACCTATCAAGAGAAAACAAGGCGAGAGGGAATTCAAAAGCTCATCCAGATCGAAAATAAAGATAAGGCGGTGGTCAATTCATTGAAGCAAGCACTACTGTGGTTACAACCCGATGAAAAAGATCTGCCCGCTTACCAGCATTTTATGAATTTATCACCAAATGATAGCCTTGTAATGGAACACTATAACAATCGCATTGGTAACAGTGATATTCGTGCTGGATTTACGCTATTAAATAGAGGTAGCCTTGAACAAGCAAAGCAAAAATTCACACAAGCGCTAACAAATGATCCTAAAAATATCGATGCCACTGCGGGTCTGGGTTACGTGGCGCTCCGTCAAAAAAACTATCAAGAAGCAGAGAAGTTATTAAGTGAAGCGGCTAATAACACAACGGATCATAAAAGAGCCCAATGGTTAAAAGATATCAAAAATATTAACTACTATTCGCAACTAGATAGAGTTAAACAATTAGCGCGTAATCAGCAATTTGATCACGCGATTAGCTTACTTAAAAGTACCAGTGTGAGTGACCCACAGCAGCAACTTGCTCTCAATTTATTACTAGCACAAACCTATCGTGATAAAAAAGACTATGCTAGCGCAGAGTCGTTATATCGGACGCTTCATCAAAACTACCCTAATAATAAAACAGTAAAAGAGCAGCTAGTCTGGTTATTTAACGAACAAAAAAAATATCAAGAATTAGAGCTATTATTACAAACCTTCTCTCCTACTGAGCGCTATGATTATCAGCAAAAAATAAATTTCAGTGAGCAATACCGAAAAAATGCAGAAAAAGCACTTAATAATGGCTTAGTGAATGAAGCGGAAAATATTCTCACACAAGCCATTAATAAAGATCCTCAAAATGCTTGGCTGCACCTCGATTACGCCAGACTGCTACTTAAAAAAGGTGATCATCATAAAGCAAATGCAGTGATGAATAATTTGGTTGCAACCTATCCTTCACCTGCAACTTGGCATAGCGCGATCATTTTGGCAAGCGAGCAAAATCACTGGAAGGATGTATTGAATTTAATTCATAAAATTCCTAGTGGATCACAAACGGCAGAAATAACAGAGCTTAAACATCGCGCTAAATTTAATCAACAAATTGATATTGCCCAACACTACATTGATAGTGGGAATCACAATGCAGCATTAAATACCCTAAAAATAAATATTAAATCATTACCTCAGAACCCAGCCGATATTGGCCGCCTTGCTCAGCTATATATAGATGCGGGTGATAGTCAAATGGCGCTAAATGTGATCCATCAAAACCTATCCGTTGAACCACAAGGAAGCCTAAAAGATTATACACAGCAAATCCTTATCTTACGCCGCTTAGGATACTTTGCAGAAGCCGAGAGCTTGATGAACTCCCCGGCTTTACTCGCCACAACCAGCGAAAAAGAGTTAAATCACATTAGAGCGGGCTACCTCAGCGAACAAGCCGATTTATTTCGCGAAAAAGGTCATCTCAACGAAGCTTGGGAAATATTAGCGCCAGAAATAAAAAATGATCCGAATAATAGCCAACTCTTATTAGCTGTTGCCCGAGTTTATCAATCAAATGATCAACCCGAGCAAGCGAGTGATGTTTATCAATACCTATTAGCTATTTCCCCTAAAAATCAGGATGCATTAATAGGCTTAGTTGATCTAGCAATTAACAATGACGACAGTGTGGCAGCAAGAAAATATTTTGCAGAGATCAAGGCAACCAACAAAACCGATTACCTGATTTTGTCGGCTCGCCTTGCTGAGCTGGAAGGTCATAATACCCAAGCACTCAAATTATTAAAAACAGCACAATGGGGATTAATTCAGCCGCAAGAACAGCCAACTTATTTACCAGTAAATCACCCATTAGCTGGGCAAATACTCATGCACACTCAGCACAATCCTCGCCAAAAGGCCCAGTTAGACCATATTGAAATGATGCTTACAGATTTACAGCAAAAAACATCTGTCGCATTGAATAATACCATTCAGGTAAACAGCCACTCAGGGGAGTCAGGATTAAGCAAATTTACCGAAATCAAAGAGACCCTCACACTCTCTCTTCCACTGCTTGATAATATTAAGTTAGCGCTGAGCGTATCCCCTTCGGTTATTAGTTCAGGCAAAACTCCCGCTGAAAATGCCAGCCTTGTGGGCAGTGGAGCGTTAACGAGAGCCAATCGCCGTAGCCTAGTTGAAAGTGCTTCACGCGCTAATGTACATGCCGATGAAATTAATAGCCGTTCAATTCAAGGCTTAGAATCAAATATTTTATTGAAAGGCGATAACTTTCAATTGGATTTCGGGCATACCAATAGTGATGGCTTAATTGTTTCCTTAGTTGGCGGAGCTGAATGGTCAATTAACACCTCACCACATAGCCAATTAACTTTAGCAGCCGAACGGCGAGCGGTAACTGATAGCCAACTTTCATACAGTGGGCTTAAAGATAGTGTAACAGGTAGAACATGGGGAGCCGTGACACGCAATACGCTGTCAGCACAATACGCATGGGATAATAGCCATTATGGTACTTATGCCAAAGTTGCCGCTAATAAGTATATTGGTACCCACGTTCCTAATAACCAATCTGTTGATCTCAATGCTGGCTCTTATATTTATGGAATAAATGAAAATAATAAAACTCTAAAATTAGGCGCTAATATTCATTATATGGGATTTGATAAAAACCTTAATTATTATACATTAGGGCATGCAGGGTATTTCAGCCCACAGAAATATATTGCAGTTTCATTGCCTATTTCTTATGAGCAAAAATTAGATAATTTATCAGTAAAATTAAATTCCACTGTTGGATATCAATCGTACACGACTGAAAGTGCAGATTATTACCCTACAGATAGACAACTACAAGATGAATTAAACAGTTACACAGATAATGATGAATATATAGATACTCACTATAAAAAGAGCAGTAAAAATGGCATAAGTTATTCTTTTGGCGTAGAGACTAACTATAAAATATCACCATCTTCATTTATTGGAGCGAATGTTAGTTATAATACTTTTGGTAATTATGATGAGACAAAAGCTAATATTTACTTTAAATATTTATTCGACAAAGATATACTAGGAAAATAAAAATGATGTTTGACCAAGATAGTTACTTACAACGTGGTTATAAAACAGGCTGGCATGATTTAATTAATTTTTTATTTTATGAGTTTTCGTCAGGTGAAACTAATGAAGGCTGTAAAACGCTACGGCGAATTGGGCAACAGCTTGGTGAATTACACACTATTGAGAATTCAAGTACATTAAGTCAATTAGAAAAAAATATTAATACTGTTCTAGAAGTGTTCAATTGGGGGTTTGTTAAAATGGCACCCGCAAATAGTGAATTGCTTATTATGCATTGTGCGTGGCCTCACGCGCCTAAATCGGTCAATAAAAAATGGCGTCGAGCTAGCGCTAGTATTTTAGAAGGCTTATATACTCAGTGGTTAACATCGCAAGGTGGTAATAAATCAGTGCCTGTATTGTGGAATGAAAATGCAACTGAAGATATTTTCATATTTCGTTATGCTTTATTTAAATAGATTCATCAAATATAAATTGTCATGATTAATAAAACCAAAGAGTTATCAATAAAAAATGAAAAAATCTCATTGGACTTAATCATTGGTCAAACCTGTCTTTTTTTATTAATTGATATATATGGAAGAGTTTCATATGTTAGTCAACGTTTCTTAGAAACTTACAACTACAATCGTGCAGATGTTATTGGATATAAGCCAAGCATAATAAATAATCAGTTGATTTTAGAAAAAAACAGTCTTGATTTTATTTCTAATTATAGTAACACTGAAGATATTATTTTTATAACTAAAGAAAATAAAAAAATATTTTTTATAGCTAGATTAATGGAGATAGAAGAAAATAGCAACAATGCCTATCATTACTGTCTTATTTTATCTGAAGTAACAAGGCTAATAGCAGCTAAGAATAAACTCTCTTTCCAAGTATACCATGACCCTCTAACTGGACTATTAAACAGATATGGTTTTTATAGAAAAGGCAAAGAAGCTCTTAAATTAGCCAAAAATAGTAAAACAGAATGCTATTTGGCGCTTATTGACATTGATAAATTTAAAAAAATAAACGATACCTTTGGTCATGGTTATGGTGATCGACTATTAAAACAGTTCACTAAAAATGTAAAAAAGCACTTACCGAGTGAGGTTATTTTTGCTCGATTAGGTGGCGATGAATTTGTGTTAATGGTGAATGACATACATCATCATCATGCAGAATCTATCTTTTGGGAGCTGGTTCACTTTATGGGGACTTATTCATATTGCCATTTAGAAGGAGAAGTATCGAATATCAATATTAGTGTCGGCATTGCACAATACCCGCGTGATGGTGAGCGTTTAGGGAGTTTAGTAAAAAATGCCGATATAGCCTTATACCATGCGAAAAAACAAGGAGGAAATCAAATAAAGAAATGTATTTAGGTTTAACTATATAGCTGTTTTAACTAATAAAATTTAAAACCGTACTTAGTTGAAAACTACACTCAACAAGTAAAGATTATAATAAATATTTTATTTATCAAGGATTATATATGTTGAAAGCTGTCATACCTGTTGCGGGGTTAGGTACTCGCATGTTACCAGCAACAAAAGCGATACCTAAGGAGATGTTACCTCTTGTAGATAAACCTATTATACAATACATAATAAAAGAATGTTATATGGCGGGTATCAATGAAATTATATTTGTTACTCATTCATCTAAAAATTCAATTGAAAATCATTTTGATACCTCTTTTGAATTAAAATCGTTATTAGAACAAAAAGGGAAAGAGCAATTACTCAATGAAATAAATGGTATTTGCCCTGAAAATTTAAAAATTATGCATGTTAGACAAGGCTGTGCAAGCGGTCTAGGCCATGCGATATTATGTGCTCAGCCTTTTATTGGTGATAATGATTTTATTGTTGTTTTACCAGACGTCATTATTAATGAATATGCTTGTAATTACGCATCTGATAATTTACCCGCAATGATTGACCGCTTTTACTCGACAGGAAAAAGCCAAATATTAATTGAACAAGTCAATATCGAGCATGTCGAAAATTACGGGATTGTAGATTGCCATAATGAGGTTACTCATAGCGGAGAGTTTAATAATATCTATGCGATTGTAGAGAAACCACATAAAGAGAGTGCGCCATCAAACTTAGCTATTGTTGGCCGTTATGTTTTAAGTAAAGAGATTTGGCCATTGCTGGCAAAAACACCTATTGGTAAGAGTAATGAAATCCAACTGACGGATGCATTATCCATGCTTCTGAAAACCCATGCTATCGAAGGTTATCACATAAAGGGGCGTTCTCATGATTGTGGCGATAAAATGGGGTATATGAAAGCGTTCTTTGAATATAGTCGTCAGCATCAAACATTTGGCTCACAGTTTCATCGCTGGTTGAAAGATTCGGTAGAAACTGTTTAATCATAACGCCTATTTATAGGGTAGATTTTATGAATCAACAAAATCCAATCGCTAGTCTGATTTTTAGTTATATGCCTAATGCGAGATCTTGTTCTTTATTTTTTATATTTATTTGTTATTCAAATAGATATAACAACTTTAAAAATCAGGATTGGATTTTTATTGCTAACAGAATAAGAAGATTACAATTAATCATGCTAATTCTTTTTTATTAAAAAAGTATGGGTCGTATTGAGAAATATTTTACTTCTGTCTGAATAAACTTATCTGATAATGATATCTCCTATGTAATACCTTAACAATGATGGATTAATTCGAGATTTCATTATGAATGAGTTTAGTCATCAGCTAAGTAAAACTGACTTCATTGAAAACAGATGTTTTATTATCCCATTACTTTAATGATTTTTGTTTAATTTTTATTAGTACTCATTCTCAGTCATGTAAGCAATGGACAATAACAACGAAATTTGATTTTTAAACCACAGCAGAGGCAACAAAATGAATATTAGAGATTTCGAGTATTTAAACGCATTAGGTAAGTTTCTTAACTTTAAAAAAGCGGCTCAATATTGCAATGTAGCTCAACCAACCTTAAGTATTCAGATTGGTAAACTAGAAAACACACTCGGCTGTTTTCTGCTAGAAAGAACCACCCGTCGGGTTAACTTTACACCTTTGGGTCTACAAATCTTAGAGCACAGCAAGATTATTTTAAAAGAGATAGAAGAAATTAAAGCCATTGCACAGCAATCTACAAATAATAATATAAAAACTTTTCATATTGGCATTTCTGATTCATTACCAGAGTATTTTGCCTCCTACATTACAGAAGCCGTCTTAGCAAGTGACCCTAATATTAACTTAATAGTCACGGTGGATAGCTCAGAGGAACTGTTTGCCCAGCTCGCCTCGATGTCCTTAAACTTGCTGATCGTTTCTTCAACAAAATGCCCCGATAACTTTATTTCAGCCTCCTTGATAAGCTTCCCTATAAACCACCAATTTGTCACCCAAAAAGGACATAGCACAGAGCAGCCAACGAGTATTTTAGGTTCGTATTCAGAAATAAAATCTAAAATCTGTTTTCGAAATGGCGATAGAAATATGGATAACTACTTGCACATTGGTAACTTAATCAATGAATCGATAGATCTTTTATTGAAAAAAAACCATATCGCCTAGCGCTTCTCTTACTGGAACTCAGCGTGCTACATATCGAAAACTCAATCTTCGCTATTGTAGTACGCTTAACCTAAGAGAAGTTTTAGCACCGACAGCGTCTTGCAATGCAACTTTTTGTTAACTTTATTATTGTCATCGGTTCTCGATAGAGAAAGATCAGCACACCTTTTTTTCTTCCTAGGAAAAGTACTTTTTCTTTTAAAAATCACTGATAAAGCAATTTTTATTGGTAGTTTTTTTATCAAAAAATCCTGTAAAATTTAAACTCATTAAGTAGTTAATAAATTTTAATTTATTGAATTAAATGATTATTTTTATAGTGTATAGATCATTTGTTAATATTAAAAATACTACCGTGATCACATTCTTATCATAAACTCTCTTTTTCAACGAAAAGTACCAGCGATCCTTTCTAAAGTCTCTTTCTTATTTTTAAATAAAAAGCTTCAATTAAGAAACATAAAATAAACATAAAATTAACATAATCCAGATGCCAGCGAAAATATGTACCCTATGATGCGCCGGCGCTGTTTGTGAGATAACGAGGTAGACATGAAACCAGAAGATTTTCGCTCAGATGCCAAACGCCCATTTAACAGCCAAGAATATTTAAAAAGCCTACAAGATGGCCGTGAAATTTATATCTATGGTGAGCGTGTTAAAGATGTCACCACTCACCCAGCATTTCGTAATTCAGCCGCTTCAATAGGACAGTTATATGATGCACTCCATGATAAAGCAACTCATGACAGCCTTTGCTGGGGAACAGATACCGGAAACGGCGGCTATACACACAAATTCTTCCGTTTCGCCACCAGCGCCGATGAACTGCGCCAACAACGTGACGCCATCGCTGATTGGTCACGCCAAAGCTATGGATGGATGGGACGCACTCCAGACTATAAGGCGGCATTCGCCAGTTGTTTAGGGGCTAACCCAGAATATTACGGCCAATTCGCTGATAACGCGCGTAATTGGTATAAACGTATTCAAGAAAGTGGGCTTTATTTTAACCATGCGATTGTTAATCCACCAATCGATCGCCATAAACCTGCTGATGAAGTAAAAGATGTCTATATCAAGCTGGAAAAAGAAACTGATGCAGGTATTATCGTCAGCGGCGCAAAAGTGGTTGCCACTAACTCCGCCCTAACTCACTACAACTTTATCGGTTTCGGCTCTGCACAAGTGATGGGGGATAACCCTGATTTTGCACTGATGTTCGTCGCACCAATGGACGCTGATGGTGTGAAACTAATTTCACGCGCATCATACGAATTAGTTGCTGGCGTAACAGGCGCACCTTTTGACTACCCACTATCAAGCCGTTTTGATGAAAATGATGCGATATTAGTCATGGATCATGTGTTGATCCCATGGGAAAACGTATTAATTTATCGTGATTTTGATAGAGCGCGTAATTGGGCTGTACAAGGTGGTTTCGCTCGCTTGTTCCCATTACAAGCCTGCGTGCGTTTAGCGGTTAAATTGGATTTCATTACAGGCTTACTGCAAAAAAGCCTTGAATGTACTGGAGTTGTCGACTTCCGTGGTGTACAAGCAGACTTAGGTGAAGTGGTCGCATGGCGTAATTTATTCTGGTCACTTACCGATGCAATGACTTCGGAAGCGAAGGCTTGGGAAGGCGGAGCCTATCTGCCAGATACGCAAGCAATCCAAACTTATCGCGTAATGGCACCAATGGCCTATACGAAAATCAAGAATATCATAGAAAGTAATGTCACCAGTGGTTTGATATATCTACCATCCAGTGTGAAAGACATGAACAACCCAGAAATCGATAAGTATCTGGCAAAATATGTGCGTGGCTCTAACGGTATGGATCATGTAGAACGTATCAAGGTGTTAAAGCTAATGTGGGATGCGATTGGAAGCGAGTTTGGCGGACGTCATGAGCTTTATGAAATCAACTATGCGGGTAGTCAGGACGAAATTCGTCTGCAATGTCTACGCCATGCTTATGGTTCGGGTAATATGAAAGCAATGACAGATATGGTTGACCGCTGCCTGTCTGATTACGATCAGCATGGTTGGAAACGCCCACACCTGCATAACAACAACGATATTAATAAGTTAGATTCGCTGCTGAAATAATCGGCAGCAGGAGGTCAATATGTCTTTAGAAAATGAACATCGCCTGCGTTTCAGAGATGCGATGGCAAGTCTTGGTGCAGCAGTTAACATAGTCACCACGGATGGCACAGCAGGTTGCTGCGGTATTACTGCAACAGCAGTCTGTTCAGTCACGGACACGCCACCCACTTTGATGGTGTGTGTTAACCGCAACAGCGCTATGAATGCGGTCTTTCAAGAAAATGGCCGCCTGTGTGTCAATATCCTTAACCATGAACAAGAAGAGATGGCGTGCCACTTCGCGGGAATGAAAGGCTCTACAATGGAAGAGCGCTTTGCTTGGAGCATCTGGGATAAAGGTATTTTGCAACAACCATTATTGAAAGATGCACTTGCTAACCTAGAGGGTGAAATAACCCAAGTGCAAGACATTGGTACGCATTCTGTTTATTTGGTTGAAATGAAGCAGATTATCGTGAGAGAAGAAGGTCACGGGTTAATTTACTTCAAACGTAAATTCCACCCAGTTATGCACCAGACATTAGCAGTAACCGCATAACGAATTAAACCATCAATATGCTTAGAGGGGCTATGCGATATAGCCCCTCTTTTTGATCCAACGCTAAGAAAGTCCTTTCTAAGCAATATGTTCCTACCGATACAGTCACCCTTCTTTTTTTCAATATCCCAACAAACACTATGTAATTATATTGACTGCCTAAATACAAATTAGTCATGTTTATAATTTTTCTAAATCAATACATTAGTACAAATCTATCTTTTATTGTTAATGCTTAGTTATTTTATTGAATGATAATAATTATTATTTACAATCTCATTACCAATTGATCTTTAACAATAATGGCTATGAAAAATGACACTATGAAGCCTGTCACTCGGCTTCTTCAATTAATGATTGGTGTGAGTCCGTTTATGGCAAGCGGCATGATGACTGCACAGAGTGCAACTCAAGAACCAACACAGCTAGGCCCTCTCAAAGTTTCCGCAAAATCACAAAAGGAGCTAGATGCTGAATATCCTTATTTGCAGCTTGGCTCCTCGTCCTATATTGATGGCAAAACCGTTGAGAGATTCCGAGGTAATTCAGCTGCCGATTTTCTACGTGGCGTCAGTGGCGTCCATCTTGGGGATATTCGTAATGGCGGAGCGTTAGATGTCAATATTCGCGGTTTACAAGGCCAAAGCCGCGTTCCCGTTATTGTCGACGGTACGCAGCAATCCATTGATGTTTACCGTGGTTACGCTGGTGTACAGCAACGCAGCTATTTAGACCCCGACTTGATTAGCCATGTTACCATCGACAAAGGTCCTACCCTTGCGACAGATGCCGCGGGAGCTATCGGAGGAGCGGTGCGGGTCACAACCTTACAACCTGCCGATGTTATTCCGAAAGGTGAAACTTTTGGGGTACGTTTAAGAGGTGGGCTTGCCAATAACACGGTCTCAGAACGATCCGGTTTTTATACTAAAACCAAAGAGAGTAATGACGCCAATCCGTGGCCGAATATGAATAGCCGCTTTGGTAGTGTTGCTATCGCAACAGATCAGGATCGCTATCAATTACTTGCAGCTTACGCCTACCGTAATCAAGGTAACTATTTTGCAGGTAAAAACGGCGCGAAACGCTATCGTGACGCCCATTATTCGTCAACGGGTGGCACGGGGATGACAACAGCCGCGGTGATTGACGCCTATCCTGCTGGAAAAGAGGTTCTTGATACCCATAGCCGTAGTGAATCTTGGTTAGTCAAAGGGGCTGGCGAGCTTACTGATACCCAAAAGCTCGAGTTAATTTATCGCCGTTATGACGCTAAATGGGGTGAAATCATGCCATCGATGATTACAACCCCCAATAGCAAAGGGGAATCTAATCAATTTATCCCGAGTAAAATTACCATTGATTCATTATCAGCAAAGCACAATTTTGATCCGGATAATGATTGGGTCAATTTGACCTCTGAATTGTGGTATACCCACTCAGTCAGCCGTATGTACAATGCAAATATCGGTAACGTTCCTGTTTTCGATCAAAGTACTGAGCAGCGTCCAGACCCACAAAGTGAAGAGTACAAACAAGGGCTATTATCCGATATTAAAGCGGATAGATATGGCGTGAATTTAACCAACCGCTCAACGTTCGAAAATCGTCTTGGTGAGTTTAATTTAACAATTGGTGGTGCTTTCCAGTATGAAGATACCGGCCCTAATTCACCTGTCCTAAAAGAAAATCTGCAAAAAAACTATTTCTTGCGCAGTGGTGTTCGCAAAGAGTATAGCTTATCAAGCTCCCTAGAATATAAACCCGTGAATTGGTTAACAGTTCAAGTTGGAGGGCGTTATACCGAATATCATGTTAGAGATAGAAACAGCACCGCTTATGCGGCGAAATCTCGCACTCAAGAGTACACGTTTGCTCGCTTAAAGAAAAACGGTGAATATTTCACCAAATGGCCTGAAAGCTGGTATATGGAGTGGTGGCCTGATGAACAAGGAAACTACACGTTAGACTCTTTAAAGAAAACCCCATACGCAAACACAACGCTTGGCGAAAAGTATGACTTTGATGGTTATGACCCTGACCCAAGAGGGGAAAAAGGTTATCTGAAAAAAGAAGTCACCACAGAATATGCTTACACCAAACCTATTGAGCGGAAAGGAAGCGATTTCAGCCCACAGGTAGGGCTGGCATTTCACCTTGATGACAATAGTCAAATCTATGTTAAATACAGTGAAGCCGTTAAGAACCCAACTATCTTTGAGTCAACTTTAGGCAACTGGACCTCAATGCCGTCTGCTGATTTAAAACCAGAGAAAAACAAAGTTCTTGAAATCGGTGCATCAACTGTACAAAACTCACTATTTACCGAAGAAGATAAACTCGCCGCTAAGGTATCCTGGTTTAAGAGTGACTTACATGACATGATCACTCGAGGCTATCACCCAAATAACGCTTCTTGGTTCATAGAGAATGTGGATCTTTATAAAACATCCGGTATTGAATATAGCTTAGCTTATGATCAAGGTCGCTTCTATGCTGATGTATCGGGTAACTACTATTTAGAAGCCACAACGTGTGATACGAAAACTGCTGAGCGTTTTCGTCAGTACGCTTATGGCGATCCTAATACCCCAAACTGTGTGAATGGTGGCTTTGGCACCTCGTTAGTTAATATCACTAACCCACCCAAATACAGCATCAATACAACACTTGGGGTGAGGCTACTTGATGAACGCAACTTAGATATTGGCGTTCGCCGTATCTATAATAGCGGCCCTACTCATAAGTTAAACCGTTCATGGAATACCGTTGGGATGACGGGAACCCAGTTAATTTATTTATCAACCGTGACTTATGATGCTTACGCTAATTATCAGTTCAACCCTAATGCGGATATCAACCTTACCGTCACTAACCTCACTAATGAATACTATGTTGATCCAATGGCGCTTAGCTTGATGCCTGCGCCAGGTAGAACGGTTTCAGTTGATTTTACTTATCGCTTTTAAATAACAATTCCTGCCCAAGGAGTGGGCAGGAAGATGACAATTAAGCTTCAATTTTTTTCATATAACGATAGTGAGAAAAGGTGACTAACAATGCAATAAACGCAATACCAGCCCCTAGCATAAACCCGCCAGAATAGCCTACCGCCGCCGTTAGCCCCACCAGCATCATTGAGCTAGCCAATTCACCAATATCACGAGTACTCTGTACTGCTGTCATATCCGTTCCTGCTTGCGTATAGCGAGAAGCGAATTGCATACCCGCGGTCATAATCGCCACAGAAGTGACACCGGAAGATAATGAACCAAGTGTGATACAGGTAGCCACTAATGCCATTGATACGCCGCTCATCGACTGGAATGTCCATAATAGCGATGAGAGTAATGCGAATAATAGGCCAAATGAGAATGCGCGCCAGACGCCGATTTTACCAATCAACCAAGCGCCGCCCCCACAACCTAACACTAACGTGACCATGCCACCCGCCATTCCCATTTTCCCAATCTGAGCCAGCGACCAACCTGTATCATTTAAGAATAATTTTGCCAAACCAAAACCAGAAACGGCGGTCACCGCAGAAAGTAAGGTTAGCAGCAGTAGACGAGGTGCACCTTGACGCTTAAAGGTTTTTAATAAGCTCGCTTTTTCATCTTCCTGAATGGCTTGTGATGTTTTTAATGGGCACAACGAAATAAAAAACAGACTTAACAACGGCACACAAGCCAAAATCGCTAATGCCATATGCTGACCCAATGACTCACTCATAATCATCAGCCCTGCACCACCAATAAAAAAGCCAGCCATCACGCCCGCTATCTGCACGGCATTGATTTTTGATAGCATTGAGCCGCTGACTTGCTCTGCCGCCATACCGTCGGTGGCAATATCTTGTGTCGCACTCGCTAAAGAAGCAATAAATAGCAATACAACACAAGCCAGTGCATTTTCCACAGAGAAACCAATAAAGCTAAGTGCAAACATGGTGAGTGTCACGATAACCTGCATAGGAATAATCCAGCTCTTACGACGTCCTAACCGTTTTCCCCAATGGTTATCAACAAAAGATGCCCATAAAAATTTTACTACCCAAGGTAAGCCCACAAGTGGCAAAAATGCGAGTACCTTTAACTCACCACCATCATGTCGTAAAAAGGTAGGTAGAGCATCCATCGCAATCCCCATCGGTATACCTTGAGCGAGGTATAACAATCCTAAGGTCATCACCAGTTGTTTATTCTGTAACAGATCTTTCATATCCACTCCGACCACTTTTTTGTGTCGCAGATAACTTAGCCACACATCCAAGTGTTAATAACAAAAACAAGCCACAAAATAGCAGCATGACATCAATACGGTTAAAGCCAGCAGGCTGCTGCCATAACGAGAAAATAAATGCGATGAAAAAGAGTAAAGTTGATAAAGCAGCAATTAAAATCAGCATCTTGCGAGCATTTTTAATCACTAGACAGAGGATAAAAATGCCTCCCCAGCACAGGAAAAAAGCACTTATTGGCAATGTTAATGACAGAGACATCACAACCAGCAATGCGCTTACTGACAGCAACAGTCCACCACAGCATCCAACGATCCCCCCGGCAATCCGCGAGGCAGCATGCCGCCAACACCACATTGCCAACCCACTCGCTACCAAGACACAGCCACTAAATCCGGCGATAAAATGCAAAACGCTAAATAGCGTTTCGACGTTTGGTAGCCATTGATACTGGCCATAATGCAGTGGTTGAATACTGATAAAAGCACGAGTCCAGAAAGCGTGATCAGAGGAGTCTCGAACACCAACAAGCCGCCCTTCATTCAAATCAAAACGATATTGCTCAAAGTTAGCACTACCCGGTTGCCCCGCGTGTACTCCACCAATCACCAATGAATCGCCTTGGCGCATCAAGGTTTGTGGCGTAAAAGAGGGATAAGTTTGTTTAAGCCACTCGAATACTTGCTCTGGTTGATGCTCGCGTAGAACTACTTGGTGGTTATCAACCTTACGAAAGCCCCCCATCAATTGCTGCATGACCAACTGTGGATTATCAGGGCTTACACTTGATGCCAAGCCAACGGTTCCTAACGCACCTAACCCTGAAAGCGCCCCTGTCACAGCAAATAAAATTAGCCATGGATAGCACCATAATCCCAGCCAATTATGCAGATCATGAATAAATAAGCGTAAATTCAGCCGACGCGGTAAGCGCATCATCGAAGCTAGCTTGCGGCGGTTAATAATAAAGCCGCTAATTAACAGTACTGCCAACGCAAAACCAAATAGGCTAATCAGAATACGTCCTGGAAAATCAATAAATAGGTTTTTATGCAATGTGACCAGCCACATTGCAGGAGTATTCTGCGCTAAAGCTTGGCCCGTAATGGCACTATAGCTGTTATCGCACTGCCCCATCCCAAGGCAAAAAGTGATGGTAGGATTGGCTGATTGAGGTAACTGCACCAATGCAGCCTCTGGCTGTAACGTTAGTAATTGTGATAGCGGCAGGAGTTCTCCTGAAAGGGGCGCTTTATTCCACCAAAGACGTAAAGCATCACTTCCTAAGCTCCAAGTGCCACTTAGCATAATCACAAATAAAAAAACGCCCAAAAATGCACCCGCACTACGATGTAGATCGGACATTCTGCGCGTCAGTGGGACTTTCATTGTCCTCCCCCCCACAGCAATAACCACAATAGAGGAAGCGGCCACCATCCGTAACTGCGTAATAACATTTGTCGCCAGCTACTCGCGGTAAAGCTGTAGACAAACATCCCCATGGTGCAAAAAACGGCAAGAAAAACTGCTCCATACAAGCGGTTTAGAAGATCATCCGAAGGGTAAATGCGAACGAATAATAGGGAGAGAACAACTCCCCCTATTAAAGTGCCAATGACAGAAATCGCACTGACTAATTTCATTAAAAATCAGCCTTTACAGTCAACATCACGTTACGAGGTTCGCCGTAACGGTTATTCCATTGTGGAGAGAAAAGACCTGAATAATAGCGGCGATCGAATAAGTTATTCACATTGACCGCTGCGCTCCACGTTTCGTCAATTTGATACCCCAAACGCGTATTAAAGAGTGCATAACCCCCTTGACGTAAAGTGACATTGCCGTTGGTGGTACTATAAGCACTTTGTGCTTGCATACCGCCCCCAATGCTCCATTTACGTTCATCCCAAGGAAGATCGTAGTTGGTCCATACACGTAACATATGACGAGGCGTTAACGTGTTGTAGGCATTACCTTTGTTTTGGCTATCATCGCGATATTTGGTGTCTGTATAGGTGTAGCCGACAGAGACATCCCAAAATGGCGTAATATAGCCAACACCTTCTAATTCAAAACCTTGGCTACGTACTTTGCCCCCACTAATAAAGTAGTTATCAAAGCCTCCCGTCGGGTGATCAGGGTCAACTTGAGGATTGTTTTTGATATCTATCTGATAGATAGCCCCTGATAAGTTCAAGCTACCGTTGAGTAATCCCGCTTTAATCCCCGTCTCTAGCGTTTGCCCTTCAACGGGTTTCAGCATTTTACCACTCCAGGTTTTCGCGGTTTGAGGCTGATAAACGGTTGAATAGCTGCTATACCAAGACCAATCTTTTGCAAAATCCCAAATCACACCGCCATAAGGGGTGATCCGGCCATTTTCAGTAAATTTAGACGTTGGCGATTTCAATTCCCACCAGCTATCGCGAGCCCCAATGATCACCGTGACAGGCTCTACAACCTTAATGCGCCCCATACCATAAACGCCTTTTTGAGTTGTTTTCGTTGCACCTGGAGAGCTATAAGGCCCGACATTAGGCTTAGGTACGCTGTGTGGATCCCAGCGATAGACGTTCACGGGAACATTCAGTGAAGGGTCAAATTCCGCGCTATACTGCTTTTCACTCGCATGCGAGTAATTAACCCCCATAATCACATCATGCTTCTGCCCCCAGCCTTCAACCTTACCATTCAAGCTTGTATCAAGACTGATTTGTTCATTGCGGAATTTATAAGCGCCCCCCATTAGCATGGCGCCATCCCCAGTTTCAGGGTCGATATTGCCCCATGCACCTGCATAAATTAGGCGAGCATTAACATGTTGATATTCAGTATTGAGTTTGTATTGCCAATCATCATTGATCTGGTGCTCAATCGCAGCAAAGGTGCGTGTGGTATCCCATTTAAAACGGTCCCAATCCACATCAAGGTAGGTTTTACGCGGAAGATGCAAATCACGACCATCTTTCCCCATAGGTACGCCAGCCATATTGGTGACTGAATCGATAGTTTGATATTGTGCACCAACACGTAATAAAGTATCAGGGGTGAGATCCGCATCAACCGTCGCGTACATTAAACGTGTTTTTTGATCGGATACATCATAGAAGAAATCCTTATCCTCCCACGCCATCACAAATCGCCCACGCACACTGCCTGATTGATTGAGTAATCCACCAACATCCGCTTCACCGCGATAACGGTTCCAACTCCCCGCTGTTAAGCTGAGTTTCGCCATATCTTCCTTTGGTGCATGTTTGCGAACCATATTGACCGTCGCAGCAGGGTTTCCCATTCCATGAAGTAGCCCATTGGAGCCACGTAAGATCTCAACACGCTCATACACCGCCATATCTTGCGGTGAACTCGCCATATTACCGAGCAACGCTGGCACACCATCAATTTCAAAGGAGTCAATTTGGAAGCCACGTACATAGTAGGCGGTCGTTAACTTGACGTAAGGGGCACTCGTTACCCCTGTGGCTCTTTGCATAACATCGTCAAGGGTTTGTAGGTTCTGCTTTTCGATTTGCTCGCGGTCAATAACACTGACAGATTGTGCAACTTCTCTTGGTTTTAGGGCTATTTTGCCTAATGTTGTGACGCCAGGCTCCACATAATCGTCATCAGCACTGGAGGTCGTTGTTACTTGCATGACATCATGCTTAGGTTGCGAGCTTTGTTCTGCCCCTGCTGATAAAGCCCATGGAGCAGTTGCTAAAAACAGTGCGCAAGGGGCAAGTTTTAGCCCTTTTAAGCGCTTAGCATTATGAACGGACAACATTTTCTACCCTAAAAAGTTAAATGATAATTGTTATCAATTTAGCAATTAATGGGGTGGGATACTTTCGAATGCCGGATTTTGTCTATCGCTATCCGGCAATAACTAACGTTTTTTGAGTTGATTTGGTGAGATGCCAAAGCGCTTACGAAAAGCGACGGAGAAGTGAGCGGGAGTATAGCCAACCTGATAAGCCACGGTAGAAATATTCGCATCATGGACGCTCAACAGCTGATAAGCCGTTTCCAATCGATACTCTTGCAACCAACCGTAAATACTATTACCAAACAGTTGGCGAAACCCTTGCGTTAACTTACGAGTATTCATACCAACACGCTTCGCTAATTCATCCAAGCTAGGCGGGGATTCTAACTCCTGCATTAAGATAGATTTCGCTATCTGCAAATTATCAATATCACGTTGACGCAATTTAGGCGCTATTTGCGATGGCTCATGTAAAAAGTGATCTAAGCATAACGCTGTAATTTCAGTCACTTTAGCGCATAAGTAGAGCTGATGTAATGATGGATGAGTAGGACAGGCAAATAGCTGCTGTGTCATTGCTAGCACACTTGCAGGAATTGAAAAATGTAATAATTGAGCTTTACTTGGATGATAGCAGCTTTCAGGTAACTTTAATTGATGTTGTTCCAACCATTCAGGTGAAATATCGATCATCGTATATTTCATCGGTTGGCAGGCGCGAAACAGGTTGCATAGCTGGTAATTTTTCTGGCTGCCAGAGAGTATCAATGAGGGTGAATTAACCTCGACATTATGTCCAGAGCTGCTACGACAACCCATTGCGCCTTGATGTATGGCCACTAACTTCAGGCCTGCCTGTTGTTCTTCATTAATCCCCAGATCATGTGGGATCACAAACTCACCGCGACTGATGCGCACAAAAGGCCCAACAGTATAATCTTCGCGGTTAGAATGCGCTTGATTAAGTTTATCTTCAGAACGTTGCTGCATGATTTTTTTCGAAACAAAGGCGATGTGCTGACTATCTTGTCAAATAAATAAGAAAATAACAATCATTATCATTTGCAAATTGTGCAATGCCAATTATTTTAGATTGAATAATCTGGCGTAATGCTTTGGATTAAGACGTAAAAATAACAACAAGGTTATCAAGATCATCAAAATATGCGCTATCCAAACCAAAGCAAAACTTTGGCTTACCTCATGTAACCAAGCAGCAAATAGAGGCCAAAAGGCCGCGATAATAAACCCGCCAGCTTGCATCAAGGAGGTTAATGCCCCCGCACTCACAGGGTGCGGAAGATGATCAAGAGAAGCAATAATACTCAATGCAAAACACCCACCTAACCCAATACCGATTAAACAAACCCACAAAAAAGCGAATAACTGAGGGAAAAACACTAACCCTGTAAACCCGATCATTTGGCTACATAATGTCACAATCAGCCAAAATCGACGGTCAATATTGTGAGAAGCAAGAATGGGAATTAACAAAGCAGAGAGGGCTTGAAACACGCTCAGTAAGGCAACCAGTGAACCACTATCAGCACTGCTCATACCTTGCTCAATAAAAAATGGCGCTAACCATGTGACTACCGTTCCATATCCTGCATTAACAAGGCCAAAACCAACCATGAGTAGCCAAGCCCTCGGCTTCGCTAAAAAGACAAAAACCGATCCTCGCCCATGGTTTTGATGCGTGGCTGATGAATCGATATTAACGACAACGGCGATTAGTGCAAATAAAGCGGGTAATGCCATCCATGCTAAAGCAATTTGCCAATGTCCTGAGGCTGTTGTACATGATTGTGCCATCTCGTTACAAGAAATATTGGCAAGCATCGGGGTCAACTGTGCACCCATCGCCCCACCCGCCATTAACATCGCGGAGTATAGCCCCGTCATCGCGGCCATTTTTTGTGGGAAACGTAATTTAATTAGTCCCGGAAATACCGCTTGAATATACGCAGCTCCCACACCACAAATAAAAGCGGTGATTAAGAGCTGCTCTCCATTAGTCACAAATAGACGCGATAAAGAGCCGATAAGCAACAATAACATCGCAAGGCTAAGCCCAACTCGCTCACCTAGCCTTTGGTTCAAGGCAGGAACAATTAAAGCGCCAACCCCCATTAATAGCATCGGTAACAGCGTCAGTAATGAAATGCTTTGGTAAGTCATCCCCGTAGTTTGGATAATCCCCTCGATCAGTGGACCTGGCCCCGTGATAAAGGGCCGTAAATTGATCCCGACTAATACGATGGTCATAACCAAACCTAATGAAGCGGTTTTATGCCCAGCCATTAATGTTGTTGTTCCCGCCAGAAAGTATAAAGCGCGGATTGAGCCTCATTTTCGGGTTTTAATTGAATAAAAGTCAGCCCATGTTGTTGCTGTGGCTCGACTCTCAGTGATTGGGCGATAGCCTCTGTCGATAAACCAAATGGCTCTGCATCTTGATTTGAATACGCATAAACAATCCGCGAAATCCCCGCCATACGCATCGCAGCTAAACACATTGGGCATGGCTGACCACTCGCATATACCACACAATCTTCTAACCGAGTGCGTTTTAAGGTTTCGCCTGCTTGACGTAGCGCCATTAGCTCTGCGTGAGCCGTTGGATCGTTCAGCTCAAGCATCTGATTAACACCTGTTGCAACCACTGCGCCATCACGCACAATCACGGCGCCAAATGGCCGTCCACCTGCTTTGACATTCTCTTTAGCCAGTGAAATAGCTTGTTGTAAAAATTGTTTATCTTGCATTATTTCGCTCCTGAACGTTCAAGGATGTCAACCAAGTTGCTATATCCTTTCTGCTTTGCCAACGTCAATGGAGAATTGCCTGACGCATCTGCTAAATTAACATCAGCACCGCCTTTGATAAGTTGCGTCACAATCGTGGCATATTTTTCGCTGCCATCACCGAGTATGATAGCTTCTATTAATGCCGTCCAACCAAGTCTATTTACATGGTTAACATTAACACCGGCATCAATTAGGGTTTGCACAGTTTTCACGTGACCGCGTTCAGCAGCGGGGATCAATGCGGTTCCCCCATAGCGGTTAGTACTTGCTAGATCTGCACCATTTTCTAGTGTCATCTCTAAAATTTCTTGTAGCCCTCTGGCCCCCGCATACAGATAAGGTGAATCTTGGATTGCATCACGGGCATTGACGTTAGCCCCCTGCTCGATTAGAAAGCGAGCCACTTCGATTTGATTGGCATGTGTCGCTGCCATTAAAGGAGTACGTAAACGTAAATCACGCTGTTCAATATTTGCACCTTGCTTAAGGGCTTGAGTCACCCCAGAAAGATCCCCTTTTTCAGCAAGAGTCACCAACGACGATGAGTCTACTTGTGCAAATGATTTGGCCATTAATATCAGTGATATACTAAGAATACCTAACATATAAGCTAACCACTTGGTCGTTAAACACCATTTTTTCATTGTGCTCCTCCTTTGTCGTCTATTTAATCTACTGAAAATATATGCTATTTAAAAATTAAATATTTAAATGTCAGGTATCTATAAAATGAATACATTGCTGAATTTTATTCTACTTAAGACCTTTATTACTGTGGCAGAAACCGGTAATTTCACCGTCGCTTCACAACATTTAAACTCAACTCAATCCACGCTAAGCCAGCAAATCCAACGCTTAGAGGCTTTGGTTGGACAGCCTTTATTTATCCGTGGTCATCGTATGCTCACACTGACGGAAACCGGCGAAGTACTTTTCAGTTATGCAAAGAAGATCATCGCGCTCAACGATATGTTTTTTATGAAAATCACGGGAAATGCGGTGATCCAAACGCTGCGCTTAGGTTTTCCGGAGGATTTTGCTTCAGGGCAAGTAACCCCGACTCTCGCCGCTTTTATGCATGAACACCCCAATATTCGTTTAGAGGTCACAAGTGGTCTTAGTCGCCAGTTATATCAACACTACCAGCAAGGAGCGCTTGATTTGATTATCGTTAAGCAGCGCAAGGGGGAATTTAAGAGTGATTATCGCTGGCCGGAGCCGTTATGTTGGCTAACGAGCACCAATAATGAGTATTTAAATGCCGATTCTTTGCCTTTGATTGTTTTCCCTGAAAATGGCTTGTATCGTAACGATATGTTCCGCTTACTGGATATTGAACAGCGCCCTTGGCATATAACTTACACCTGTTCAAGCCTTGCAGGTATTCAAAGCGCCATTGCTGATGGGCTTGGGATCAGCTTACTGCCGTTACGCGCTAAGTTACCACAACATCGGATCCTGACGGAGCAAGAAGGTTTCCCCGCCGCCGAAGAGATGGAAATAGCGATGCATGTCCACGATAGTTCCGACGCGATTAAGGTGTTAGCAGAACGGTTGGCAAGACAGCTTGAACAACTTTGATAAAGAACATGATATGCAGAAACTCTTTGATCACCTAATCACGCTAGAAAAAAAGCTACATCATTATTCAAATAGAGATAATTTAGAATTTCTTGAAAATATTCTGCACCCAGCGTTTTTAGAATTTTGCCGCTCTGGTGTGAGCGCCGATAAAACAGAGACACTTTTAGCCCTCACCCAAGCTAATAATTTATTGGAAATTCACTCCGAAAATTTCCAATGTGCACAGATAGATGCGAATACAGTGCTCATCACCTATTTAAGTTTTCAACTTGATAATGAGATACGTATTAAACAAACACTACGTTCATCGATTTGGAGCAAAAATCATCACAACCAATGGCAGCTCCGTTTCCACCAAGGAACACCAAGCTCGTTATAAATGCTTTTTTGCTGCATCGTAAACGTCATTACGATTACACTTTCCTATGACATATAAACAAATTTCGTTTATTTACTCTATGCAATTTCATGGCTACTATTTTATTTGTTTATTGAAAATAATATCTAATAAATTTAAATAGTTAATGGAATAAATAAAAGGAAATTAAAATGAAAAGACACCCTATTCGGCCTAACTACGACCCCTATAATTGTAATAGTGGTATACCTCATATACCTGATACACACTGGGATCCACATTCAAAAGCATGGGAGTTCAATGATGTACAAGTTAATCATGACTTCATCCCAGCAAGCTTGCCGCCTGAAGTCAAGGATGCATTAAAGAACAATATTTGTCTTGTTTGTGGTGAAAAGAATTGTCCGTACCTTAAAGAGAAAAATTTTCAAGAATTAATTAAAGCGATCAATAGTGGTGATAAGACGGGTGCTTTAAGAATTTACAGTCAAAGATTTGCGCAATTCAGGAATATGAAAAAAAGCATTATTATGGCGAGTTTAGATAGAGCCAGAGTCGCAAGGGAAAGACAAGGTCCATGTGGTTATTCAGGGCCTATACAGTCAACAGGTATTATTGCAATGCCAGGGATATGGAGTGCGTGGAAAGATCTCCTCACAAGTATGCCAAATGAAATTACCAATACTCCCCATTCGTATACAGTTAATTTTAATAATTCATCAAACTTAGAGTCATCATTTGATGTGGAGATTAAATATCCAATATCTAGTGGAATGAAAACGGTTAATACAGTGGGACCAGGAGCTTATCTTATTGAAGCTACTGGTGGTGGAACTGCAAGTATACGCATAAAATCACATTCAGTACCTATCACGGTCAGTATAAGCTTCCCTAAATAATTCATTATTTAACTATATAAAACTAAAAGAAGTACAACGTGATTTCTTTTAGTTTTTAGCATTTCGTCCATAACTTTCTAAAATATTATTTATTACTTTTTTATCCGAAAATGCCTGTCTATATCCATTTTCAGATTGTATTTCCCCTGCGATATACGTTTGAGAAATTTTATTTACACCGAAGTAAAGAGATACCTTTTTACCAATATTTTTACTCAGAAGAGAATTAAATCTTTCCGAACATTTAGGTGTTCTATTGATCTCAATATTCAAAACATAGTCATTTTTTAACTGTGAATGTCCCAATTGAAGTACAGAAACACACTCTTTTTCTAAAATAAACTCATCATTTTCAAATTTATAGACGAGCCTATCGTTGTTACCTGCCACTGAACAACCTATTGATAAGACACCAACAATAGCGATTAAAAAATTCTGGATCCATCGACTCACTCAAATATCTCCTTTATAACAAATAAAAAATAATAACTTCCATCTTAGCTTGTTATACATTTAGTTTCAGTGCTCAAAAATACAAAAATCCCCCTGTAAGATAACCCTACTGAGGGATTGATTTAGCGATTAGCTTGGTTAACCAAGCCTAAGCACAATTATAGAACGTCAACGCAGTTCAGTTCTTTGAACGCTTGCTCTAAACGAACAACCATGGATTCTTGACCTTTACGCAGCCATACGCGTGGGTCATAGTATTTTTTGTTAGGCTTGTCATCACCTTCTGGGTTACCCAACTGACCTTGCAGATAACCTTCGTTCTTTTTGTAGTAGTTCAGGATACCTTCCCAAGTTGCCCACTGAGTATCTGTATCGATGTTCATTTTGATAACACCGTAGCTAACAGCTTCTTTGATTTCAGCAGCGCTTGAACCAGAACCACCGTGGAAAACAAAGTCTAGGCTGTTGTGAGGCAGGTTAAATTTCTCAGAAACATAGTCCTGTGAATTACGTAGAATTTTTGGTGTTAACTGTACGTTACCTGGCTTATAAACACCGTGAACGTTACCGAAAGAAGCAGCGATAGTGAAACGAGGGCTGATTGCGCTCAGTTTCTCATACGCGTAAGCAACGTCTTCTGGTTGAGTGTACAGCGCAGAGCTATCCATACCGGTGTTATCAACTCCGTCTTCTTCACCACCAGTACAACCCAGTTCGATTTCCAGCGTCATATCGATTTTCGCCATACGAGCCAGATACTTAGCACAGATCTCGATATTTTCTTCCAGAGTTTCTTCAGACAAGTCAATCATGTGTGAAGAGAACAGAGGCTTACCGGTTTTCGCATAGTGTTTTTCACCTGCGTCTAGCAAACCATCAATCCATGGCAGCAATTTACGTGCACAGTGGTCAGTATGCAGGATCACAGGAACACCATAATGCTCAGCCATTTGATGGACGTGTTGAGCACCTGAAATGGAACCTAAAATAGCCGCTTGTTGGCCTTCCGCTTTTAAGCCTTTACCTGCGATAAAAGCAGCACCGCCGTTAGAAAACTGTACAATAACTGGAGCACGTACTTTCGCTGCCGCTTCAAGTACGGCATTAATTGAGTCTGTACCGACACAGTTCACCGCTGGCAATGCAAAGTTATTTTCTTTGGCAACTGCGAAAACTTTTTGTACATCATCACCTGTGAGAACACCCGGTTTTACAAAATCAAAAATTTTAGACATTTGAAAAGGTCCTGTGTTAAACAGGCTGCATCGGCAGCCTGTTGTTCATGACAAATTAATTACGCTTTAGCACGTTCTTCCAGCATCACAACCGCTGGCAGCTTTTTACCTTCAACAAACTCAAGGAAAGCACCGCCGCCAGTTGAGATGTATGAAATTTTATCCGCGATACCAAACAGATCGATAGCCGCTAATGTGTCACCACCACCCGCGATAGAGAAAGCTTCACTATCGGCGATAGCACGAGCAACGATTTCTGTTCCTTTACGGAAGTTAGGGAATTCAAAGACACCAACAGGGCCATTCCACAGAATGGTTTTGGCATTTTTCAAAATTTCAGCCAGACGCTCAGCAGACTCATCACCTAAGTCCAAAATCTGCTCGTCATCTTTAATTTTTGAACTGGATTTCAGTGTCGCTTCGGCAGTTTCAGAGAACTCTGTCGCCACACGAACATCGGTCGGAACTGGGATATGGCAGTTTGCCAGTAATTTTTTCGCTTCAGGGATCAGGTCCGCTTCATATAAAGAGCGACCAACGTTGTTGCCTTCTGCCGCGATAAAGGTATTTGCAATACCACCACCAACGATTAATTGATCGGCAATTTTAGATAGAGAATCTAATACCGTTAGTTTTGTTGATACTTTTGAGCCACCTACGATAGCGACCATTGGGCGAGCAGGGTTATCTAATGCTTTACCTAATGCTTCAAGTTCAGCACTTAACAGAGGGCCTGCACATGCAATCGGAGAGAACTTCGCCACGCCATGCGTTGATGCTTGAGCGCGGTGAGCAGTGCCGAAAGCATCCATAACGTAAACATCACATAATGCAGCGTACTGTTTTGATAGCGTTTCGTCGTCTTTTTTCTCGCCTTTGTTAAAGCGTACGTTTTCCAAAACGACAAGTTCACCCTCTGCGATATCCACACCACCAAGGTAGTCTTTTACGAGACGAACAGGATAATCGATTTTGTCGGCTAGATAGTCAACAACAGGCTGCAGTGAAAATTCTTCATTGTACTCGCCTTCAGTCGGACGACCGAGGTGAGATGTGACCATGACTTTAGCACCTTGCTTGAGAGCAGTTTCGATTGTTGGTAATGAAGCACGGATACGTGCGTCAGAAGTAACTTTGCCATCTTTTACAGGAACGTTTAGGTCAGAGCGGATGAAAACGCGTTTACCCGCTAGGTCCAAATCGGTCATCTTAATTACAGACATGGTGAATCCTCTTGTTGATTCTCTATAAAGTTTTCATTAATGGCTGTTTGGGTATCAGTTTACCCTACCGTCTGTCAGCCGTTAATTAGTTGAAACCTGTTGCTGCCATCGCTAATGTTGTATCTAGCATCCGGTTAGCAAACCCCCACTCGTTATCACACCAAACAAGGGTTTTAATTAAATGCTTGCCGCTAACTCGCGTTTGCGTCCCATCAACAATCGCACTGTGTGGATCATGATTGAAATCCATCGAGACTAACGGTAATTCAGTATAGTCTACTATACCACGAAAATGACCATGTGCGGCGCTTCGCAACAGTTCGTTTACTGTAGCCACACTAACATCACTGTGCACGGTAACACTCAAATCGATAGCTGTCACATTGGTTGTCGGCACACGTACTGATATCGCCTCAAAATGGTCTTGGAATTTAGGAAAAATCCGCGTAATTCCTGCTGCCAACTTTGTATCAACAGGAATAATAGATTGGCTAGCTGCTCGCGTTCTTCTTAAATCATGATGATACGCATCGATCACCGGCTGATCATTCATTGATGCGTGGATCGTTGTCACCGTACCCGATTCAATCCCAAAAGCATCATCAAGTAATTTAATAATCGGGATAATGCAATTTGTGGTACAAGATGCGTTTGAAACAATTTTATCTTCAATCGTTAAGTTATCATGATTAACACCATAGACAACTGTCGCATCCAAATCATCCGTACCAGGGTGAGAGAACAGTACTTTCTTCGCGCCTGCTTCAAGGTGTGCTAAGCCATCTGCACGGGAACCAAACACCCCAGAGCAATCAAGTACGACATCAACCCCTAGCTCTTTCCAAGGTAAGGCGCCGATATCAGGCTGATGGAAAAGACGAATGTTATCGTCGCCAACCTGTAACAACGCACCATTAAGACGGACATCCCAAGCAAAGCGCCCATGGCTAGAGTCGTACTTGAGCAAATGAGCAATCCCTTCTGGAGTTGCTAGCTCATTGACCGCGACAACGACTATTTCAGCACGTCGCCCTGACTCGTATAACGCCCTTAGTACACTCCGCCCGATCCGGCCAAAGCCGTTAATCGCCACTTTTATTGGCATCCTACACCTTGAATTTCAACAAAATCACACGGCTGATAAGGATAACTGACTCACACAAACTCTACTGCTGATTTTAACTGTCAAACATCAAAAGTGTGCTTCACTCGACATTTTTGAAATTTTTTATCTCAATCACAGCAAAGACTGAAACGGTTCAGCTAATTAAGAATTAGATTAAGGGATATATTCACAGAACGCAATAGTCAAACCCAATGAAATGCACAAAAAAACAACGCCCCTGCACCAAAATTGATACAGAGGCGTATTTTCACTCGTGATTACTGCCTATCTCTAGGCCGTAACCGCAATTATTTCAGCAATGATTTCGCTGCTTTTACCGCATTTTCAACAGTAATACCGAACTCTTTAAATAGCTCTTCGGCAGGTGCAGACTCACCAAATGAGTGCATACCAACGATAGCACCATTCAAGCCTGTATACTTAAACCAGTAATCTGCAATGCCCGCTTCAATCGCAACACGCTTAGTGACGCTTGAAGGTAGAACAGCTTCACGGTATGCCGCATCTTGCTTATCAAATACTTCAGTTGAAGGCATTGAAACAACACGCACTTTATGACCTTCGCCAGATAGTTGATCCGCAGCTTTCACCGCCAACTCAACTTCTGAACCTGTCGCAATAAAGATAAGCTCAGGCTGACCTTCGCTATCTTTCAGGATATAAGCCCCTTTCTCGATTTCAGCTAATTGTTTCGCTGTACGAGGTTGTTGCTCCAGATTTTGACGGGAGAAAATAAGCGCACTTGGGCCGTCTTTACGTTCAATAGCATATTTCCATGCCACCGCTGATTCAACTTGGTCACATGGACGCCATGTATTCATGTTTGGCGTCACGCGCAGGCTAGCTAATTGCTCAACAGGTTGGTGAGTTGGACCATCTTCCCCCAGACCGATAGAGTCGTGAGTGTAAACAAAGATACTACGCACTTTCATCAGTGCAGCCATACGCACCGCGTTACGCGCATATTCAACGAACATTAGGAATGTTGCACCATAAGGAACAAAACCGCCATGCAGAGCGATACCGTTCATGATTGCTGACATACCAAATTCACGGACACCGTAGTGGATATAGTTACCCGCTTTGTCTTCGTTCAGTGGTTTAGAGCCTGACCACATTGTTAAGTTACTTGGTGCTAGGTCAGCAGAGCCGCCTAAGAACTCAGGTAAGACTTTACCGAAGGCTTCTAATGCATTTTGTGATGCTTTACGGCTTGCGATATTCGCAGGGTTCGCTTGCAGATGTTCAATAAATTTTTTCGCTTCTGCATCGAAATTCGCCGGTAGCTCACCCGCCATACGACGTTTAAATTCTTCAGCTAATTCAGGGAATGCTTTTGCATAAGCGGCAAATTTTTCATTCCAAGCATGTTGTTTTTCTTTACCTGCATCACGCGCATCCCAAGCTTTATAGATTTCTTGTGGGATCTCGAATGGGCCATATTGCCAATCCAGAGCTTTACGAGTCGCCGCAATTTCAGCATCACCTAATGGTGCACCATGGACTGATTCAGTGCCTGCTTTATTGGGTGAACCAAAGCCGATCACGGTTTTGCACATAATCAGTGTTGGCTTGTCTGTTTCGCGCTGTGCTTCAGTAATAGCAGCATGAATTTGGTCAGCATCATGACCGTCGATATCACGAATAACATGCCAGCCGTAAGATTCAAAACGCCCTGCCGTATCGTCTGTAAACCAACCTTGTACATGACCATCGATAGAGATACCGTTATCATCGTAAAACGCGATCAGTTTGTTTAACTTCAGCGTACCAGCCAAAGAACAGGCTTCGTGGGAAATCCCTTCCATCATACAACCATCGCCCATAAACACATAGGTGTGGTGGTCGACGATGTCATGGCCTGGACGGTTAAATTGAGCAGCTAATGTACGCTCTGCAATAGCAAAACCAACTGCGTTTGCGATACCTTGCCCTAATGGACCGGTTGTGGTTTCAACACCTGGAGTATAACCATATTCAGGGTGGCCAGGGGTCTTAGAGTGGAGCTGGCGGAAGTTTTTTAACTCATCCATAGATAAGTCATAACCCGTCAGATGCAGCAAGCTATAGATCAACATTGAACCATGGCCATTTGACAGCACAAAGCGGTCACGGTTAGCCCAGTGTGGATCTGCTGGGTTATGATTCATATAGTCACGCCACAGCACTTCAGCAATATCAGCCATGCCCATAGGCGCACCAGGGTGCCCTGATTTTGCTTTTTGAACCGCATCCATACTTAGAAAGCGGATAGCATTAGCAAGGGTTTTACGAGTCGTCATTAGTATACTCCAGGTCGGATAAAAACGTACTTAAACCAATTTTCACAACGCAATATGGAATTGTTGCACTTTTTCACAGACAAGCTATGAAACTAACGCAATTTGCTCCACACAGCAATTATTCGCTACATTCGTGCCCGCGAATCGTCAATAAATTAAACTATTTCAGAGCTGAATCCTTTCCATTGCGCAAAATATCACTTAAAGATGATTTTTTTGCGCAAATCATTACCCTTATTAAACCTGAGTTTACCATCAGGGATCAAGGTGATTTGTCATTCTTATGCATTTAGGGATAACAATAGTGATTATTAGCAAATTTTGCTATGAAAAATTGGTGGATTAGATAAGAGATAAGCATGGCTCTACACATCGAAACAAAAAATCCCTATTCGTTATACGACTTGGTTATAATCTCGATACAACAGGAGCACGCTAGCCGCCAAAAAATGAGTATATTTAGCTCAAAAGTGCTGAATAATCCAATGCAGATAGGAATGAAGAAGAGATATCTGCTAATAAATAAAAATAATGCATTAGAGGTTTAATTGTGGCATTTGAAATTTTTCGCAATAATATTGTGCACTACGGCTTTCATTTTTTAGTGACAATCTTATTTGGCTATCTATTTTGGCGAAACTAGCTGAAAATTAGCAGCATTATTGATGATAACAACCATGACAGTCGATTTAGATCATTTACTGGCCTATCCGATTTTTGAGCCTAATCAATAGAGTATTAGTTTCCATTCGTTACACACTGGTTGGGCGGCGGCTATCGCATATGTGATGATATTTTTACTACCATCATGGAAATTAAAAGCAATTGCGGTGGGGTATTTATTCCATCTTTTTACCGACTCACTGGATTGTTATATGGGAAATTTAAAACAAAATACCACCTATATCGTTCTCATTGAGAAATATCATATGCACAGCCCCCACTATATTAGTGGTTAGCCATATATAAACCAAAATCGGCTATTTATGATAATAAATATCAATAGTCATAAATAGCCAAATTCTACATTTTATTTATATCACTAAAAACAATAAATATCCTTGGAGCTACTTGCCCATGCTCCGATAAAAACCAACATATGCATTAGCAAATAATTGGCAGCCAAATTTGATACCTTCTTTAATCATAAATTGATATTTTGGTTCATCCCAATATTGATTGACTACTTTCAAAAAATCTTCTGAGTGCTCAATATCCAGTTCTCGATGTAAACCATAATGGGTGATCTTATCTTCTGGCAGCCAACCCTCTTTAGTTATAGCTTCAAATATCATGCACGATACATCAACAAACGTTCTCTCAATACCTGCATACATAGAAGCAGCAAAACGAAAATCACAAAAAGCAGAAACTCCACGTAATGCTTCATTAAAGATCCGAGCATTCGGAGGGGGGTTCTGTAAGTCAATACTGGATATATCACCGCCTAAACGTTCGATCAAAGTTAAGATTGTATTTCCATGTACATTTTCCTTGATACCTTGACCATGTTCTTCCCAAAGATTACCCACCAAGGCAATTCGTGAAATGGGGTCGGATATATTGGCAATAATTTGTGCCATTGGCCTACTGAAAAAATAAACCATCGATGCAAATTCTAATTGGCTATTTAAAAATTGTTCATGGGTCATTTCACCAGAAGTCAGAGATTTAAAGTAGGGATTTTCAGGTAGATTTAAATCAAGTATAGATGATTCCAATTGATTTTTTAATTCTATATTCAATGACATACATCAACCTCCAAGTTTATTTTCAGGGAAGAATACGTTTTTTATCAAGCAAGATAAAAGTAAATTAATCATTTCCTTTAAAATAACCATGGCATATTTCAGTTACATTGACTTATATTTAATTATATTAATCATTAATAATTTATTACCCTATTAATTTACCAATAAAAATAACATCATGAAATATACAAATTTAAATAATTCTAATTATTAACAAAGTAAAATAACCATTCTAATTACCAATATATAAATTATATTTTCATCACTTTGTTTTAATTAAAAGTACATGATGATATTTTGTCGCTTTTATGGAAGCTAAAAATAATTACGATGGGGGTATTTTTACCAATTCACTGGATTGTGATATGGAAAGAGTTTAATACTAAACACGCCACATAATATTTGAATACGATAGCTTTGGCTCAATTTTTTAATTATCGCAAGTTGTTCAGGGAGTCTGACATCACCAGAAAAGTAGCCTTCTTTAAGAGCTCGTCATACTTTTCGAGGTGAGCAATTTTCTTTTTTAGTGCACGAATTTCAACTTGTTCTGGTGTCATTGCCGATGCTTTTGGCGAAATACCTTTACGCTCATTTTTGAGTTGCCGACCCCATTATCCAATGGTTGATTTACCCGCGCCCATGGCATTGGCAGCTTCGGCCGCGGAACAATTTTAATCAATGACAAATTGAGCCGCTTCAAGTTTAAATTCAGCACTTAAAAATCGTTTTATACGTTTTGCAATAAATGTCACCTGTTTTTTATGAGGTAATATATCACCTCTGACTTGGTAACCAAATTAACTATACTACTCCAAATTTTCATAAATCCAGTAAATTTCTGAAAAATGGGAACATATTCACTTTCTGTAGCTATTACTGATAAGATTAGTCTAATATGCACTCATTTTTCTGAATAAAAATACCGTTGATAGCACCTGCACATCCAAAATTAGAGCAAATGGCATCACTCAATTTGTAAATAGCAATGAAATTGATGTCGCTTTATTATTTATTGTAAGATGCATTTCAATTAATTGTACCTATTACTACAACACTTGTTTGATATTCCCCTGCTGTAACACTCCCTGTAGACGATTTTAGCTGTCCATCAATTGTGAATGTCACTTCCCCTATCCCCGTATTAACGATCGATGACCCGCCTAATTTCCCATTTATACCAATAGAAGCATTAAAAGGGCCCAGTTTAACTGAATCTCCACCAACCACAGTAAAGGTAATAGATGCATCCTTTGTACAAGATACTGAGCCTATAGATTGAGCCATGTTTCCAGCCCAGTCATTCATGCCTACAGTTCCAAAGTTCAGATCAGGTAAATTCACATTACATACAGCTGGGATGTCAGGAATTAACCCAGAAGGAATATCAGTGCCACGTACAGTATTATAAAATAAAGACCGGCAAGTAGAACTGTTGACTGTATTTGATGTGCAAGCGATTACATCTGCCAAAGCAGTCATAGACCCATTACGAGGTAAAACCCGAGTATGATTATAACTTCCATTTGAGCAAGACTGATTGGCACATATACCAGATATACCCCGCCAAATATAAAATTTGTTGATGCTTGGTAATGGAATATTAACTGTCGGTAAATCGGATAAAATAGCTTGATTACATGGTTTATCAACCTTTATATACAGATTGGGATCATAAAATACATCACCAAACACATCCCAACGCAGATGCCCGTAACTGTAATCATACCAGCCGTCAGACTCAGAAAAGTATAGAGTTCCATACAAATAACATGATGATCCTCCTGATACGTTAGAAAGTGTATTGTATTTAGCATCAATAGTCACTGCTCCACCGGAGTAGCCATAACTTTCAGCGGACATAACTCCAGTATCATACCCAACAGAATTGGTTATAGGACGCCGATCAATATTATCTTGGATTTTATATACTGTTCCAAATATTGAAAAAGACCCTTCACCATATCCTATTGCTCTTTGCGGAGTATTGTTCTGATTGAAGTAAGATGCCCCAATAGAAGTTAATGGAAAAGTGAATAGCAAAAGAGCTAACTGAATGCGCATTTATGGATTCCTTGTGTCGCTTGATAATGAATACTCATCAACGAAATCTATTTTGAAATTGAATACCAAGAAATTTGCCACCGCTTAAACTGTTATTGTGAGATAAATACTAAGCAATAGATGGCAAATAAATCACTACTAAACCTTAGCGAGCATTGACGTATATAGTCTTGCACTAGCCTGATAGAAAACACCCCGTCTCTACCCCGTAAAATGGAGCATCGCTTCACTGATATATCAACATATACGTCAGCGTCGCCGTAAAAAAACCCGGCTGAATGCTCTCTACCGTTGCGTCTTCCACTGCCTGTATATATGACCGTAACCGTATCGTCATATCCCCTTTTTTTATCGGCATTAAAGGCTCTACCTGAGTGTTATTAATGGGTAACGCTACACCACTCGGGGTTTCAAGACCTATCGCAATCCCACTAGCCTGACTTCCAGCATCCACATTCAGTAATCCATTGTCGGTCGTCGAAACACCGCTAAATTTCACTGCAATACTATTTCCCAAAGAAGTATCACAATCCGTCAAATGAAATTGGATGTCTTCCTTGCTATAACGACGTTGTCCATTCAGCAAATCCTTTGAATTAATATTGCCCCCAAAGTCAACTCCGAAGTTCTCATAATTCGGGTCAACCGTGCACGGCAACGCAATCAACGTTCCACTGTACTGAATATCATTACTGTTCGCCGCCTGAGCCACTGACGGTAGAAAACTGCAACACCACAGTATTGCACTCATCGACATCCAGAAAGTTCTCTTGTGATTGAATATCCTCATGGGTAATTCATCTCCACACTGGCCGTCGCGGTAAAATTCCCTTCATATAACATTGCAGACGGGTCAGTATCCTTCACTGGCACCGCATACAAGGGTAAAGTTGCAACGCCATTATCCGACATCGTTATCGGTGTCCCTGTGTTAGGTGGTATGACGACCCCTTGATGGTATAATCGAACCCCCAACCCGGTCTGACTAGCTTGCAAGGCTTTATTATCAAAACTCTCCGCGCCCATCCCGCGATACTCAAGATATAACGCCACGGCATTCCCAAGCCCTGTTCCGCAACTCAGCGTCAAGGTAAAGTCTTGGCGATAGTTTTCGCCATTAATCTTGGTGATCCCCACCTCGCCAAACGGCACGCGGATCGGCTGGTCAACCCCGTCCGGCCCCGCCACATCACACGGCGGGTTTTGGATTAAGTTGGCGGTAAAGTTCACATCTACCGCATACGTCGTCAGCGGCATCAAGCCGCTTAGCCATAATGCCATTGCAGATATCTTAGCTTGTCGGTTCATCATTATTGATACTCCACACTCAACGTCGCGGATGCAGTCATCTGACCGTCATTAATCCCCCCAGTCCCACTGCCAATCGGTATCACACTAAGGGTTGGCTGAGTGCTATAATTAAAATGACGCCAGACGCCTAAATTCAGATTACTGTTACCCGCCATAAGGCGTAATCCTAAGTTCTGGTCCGAGGTGGACAACACATTCGCCGCTTGGCCACTCATGCGGGGGCCATCAAATTTCAGTTTTAAGGCTGGATTACTTGCTGCATCGTCGCAACTTAGAGTATACGGAATGTCAGTTTTTCCGTAGCTAACCCCATCGATATTTTTTATGATCAGGTCGCCCATCGCCACATTGATGGGCTGTCCAATCCCGTCAGGCCCGTAGATATCACAGGTCTTCTCAACTACCGTGACCTTCACGGTTAAGGTATAGGTTTCTGCAAGGGTCGCCGCTGAACACAGCATCAAACTGCTCATCAACAGACTGGTTGCCAGCACTTTCGGCAGTCGACATCGTCTCATTGTCATAATGATGACCACTCCTACTCGTACAACATTTCAAATGCAATCAGCGCCGAATACGCCCCCGGCACAAGCTGCCCCGTTCTCACCGGCGTCACGTAATAGGTCAACTGACTTTGCCCTGAAGGCAATAACTGTGGCTCACTTTCTAACCCCAAAGGTAGCAGTGAACCATTTGGTGTTGTGATAGCCAGCCCCAATCCTTTTACCCCATTGACACGAGCGATATCCGGCATTGATGGCACACTATCTGCTAAAAAACGAATTTTGACTGCTGGTTGACTGGAGCTCCATGCTGTCATTCCCGTTTGTACATTATCTAAACGAGTCTCTGTTTCTAAACAGTCCTCTAACTCAATCTGAAACGGTACGGGTGCTCCTCTACCATTATGCTGCAAGGTACTGGTATCCAAATTCCCCATCTCGACTGATTGGTAACTAGATGTCATCGCTAGCCGACATGGACTTTCCGTTAATGAACCAGACACGTACAACACACCATGCTGTCCATCGACATTCCAGTTATCTACTGGCCGATAGAGATTGCCATTATTATCCGCCGCCATGCCTGATAAACTGACGGTGCTGCTAAACATCGCTAGAAGTAAGCCGTATCGGAAAACGTTTTTTCTTTGTAAGTCTGTCATGCGCACTCCTTCAATATGGGCACCGTCAGTCGGGTGCTTACTCGAATTATTCGCTTTTACCATTTGGAACAACCTGACAGCTCGACACCTGACAGCGGAAGGTCAAATTAGGGCGTCCACCATAATCATTGATGTAAGTCAGTACGGGATTATTTCCTAATTGATTAGCGCTGATGCCTAAATCATCCTGTCCAAACGGTGGCACCATGACTGGTGTAAAATCTTTACCATCCGATGCTTTGCCATTAGTCGTCGCATTAATAATCGTGACGTAATACGGTGTGGGATTTTTCACGATATAACGTTCACCTTGTTTATCTAAGGTTAATTTGTCTTGCCATGGCGCACCGTTTTTTTCAGGTATTATCGCTTTAGGTCGATAAAACAGCTTCACTCGTGTTTGCAGAGCAATTTGTAATGTGTTTGGTTTATCGCTTTTTGGCGGTATTTCTCGTAAATTAAAATAAAATAAAGACTCACGATCTTGAGGTAACGAATTAATAGCAGGTAATGCTTCAATTTTTACTTGGCTTGATTTACCTGGCTCTATACGCTGTACGGGCGGTAATACAACCAATGGCGATTGGATCTTCTGCCCTTCCGCATTTTCAATCCACCCTTGCGCTAAATATGGTAACTGTTTGTTGTTATTTGAAATATTGAGTGAGATTGACTTTTGTCCACCATCAAAAATAACCCGAGTCCTATCCATCGATACCGCGGAATAAGCTGTGCTGCTAAATAATGCCAAACCAATTAACCCCATGGTTGTACGATAAGAAATCGTTAATTGCATAGTTATTTACCTTTTATTTCTGTGTTCTCTCTTGAGCCATGCTTTTCGTGAATTAGGCTATTCTTGTGCTGAATAAAACTATCTTTTCGCTATCACTGTTGATGCTGGTAACGTTGTCGGAATACACGGCAATAGTAATGCTTCCTGTAAAGAACCTAACTGAATAGGAAAGGTGATCTGACAAGCCTTATCTTCTCCCCAAGTCACAGTCATCACACTCTGAGGGTTAATACCACTGATATAAGCACTTCCAGAATCACCCACAATTCCTGTATTTTGCGCTTTACTGTTTTGTATTTGAGCGCCGAATGGCGGGTGGCTACCATCAGGCAATCGCAGTACAGTCATCGCTTTTTGTCCTGATACCACAGCAAAATGACGATAACCTACAGCGCCTTCTGTGAGCGTAGCTTGTACTACCGACTGCTGTGCTTCTACATTGTCTGGTAATGCATTTAAATCAATTTGAGCCTTACTACGGTAGTAACTACTCACATCACCAACAATGGCTTTACCAAACATATTCGAGGTGATCGGTGCACCTATCCCTTTGATCGGTACATCCGAAACACCATCGGTATCGACTAACATTCGCGTTCCTCCTAATGTATTAACACGATGAAGTCCGCCTCCCTCTGGGGTAAAAGTCATTCCACCGCTCATTGATAGACCAAATGCACTATATTGGTTATGCATATAACTCACATTAGCCGTTAAACGTGCGATATCAGCTTGATGGGTGATAAATGCACTTCCCGTTCCTCCTTTTTTGCTACTCCCGGCACTCAACTGGTATGTCGTTCGATCATTGATTCGGTCGTAATAGGTCGCCCGATTTGTCGTATCGTAGCGACTACTATTCAGCGAATACCCTACGTTGGCGCCGTTACTTAAGGGGAATGAGGTCGATAGATATATACTGTCATCCTTGACACCGTTATAAACACTGCGGTTTGCCGATAAGTTAACACTGATATTTTTGAGTGAACCAATATCCATATATTTCGACAGCATAATGCTGTAATAATCATTATCCGGCTGATCCCAATAAGTTTGGTGGTTATAGTTGAGGTATAACGACATTCCTAACTCGCCGAAATTTTTATTCAGCGATATCGTATATAACTCTTTACTCCCTCCATAACGCTCACCGGTTTTCAGTGCATTTAAGAAATCAGACATCGACATAAAGTCACGCTCGGAAAAGCGATAACCTGCAAATTGAATAGTGCTATCAATCGCCTCAAAACGTTTAGAGTAATTAATACGGTAAGAACCTCCGCTTAAATTCCCCATATTTGGTAATCGAGCAAAAGATTGAGTAACATCGAAAGATAAAGCTCCAAATGCCAATAAATCACGCCCAATACCCAGCGATACGGCATTGTAATTTTTACTATTCAGGCTACCGCCAAATAGTGACCAGCCGTTGTTGACTCCCCACGAAAATTCACCCGTGACAAAAGAATCCCCTTCACTGTGACGCTGATAATTAGTTGGCTGGCCTAATGCTAATTTGTATTGCATTTGCCCCGGACGCGTTAAATAAGGCAAGCTAGCTGTATCTATTTGAAAGTCTTGAGTTGTACCATCTTGTTCTTTAACTGTGATATCGAGTTTGCCACTAACAGCATCACTCAAATCCTGAATACGAAACGGCCCTGGAGCGACTTGTGTTTCGTACAACACTCGCCCTTGCTGGCTAACTATTACCGTCGCATTTGTTTTTGCGATACCTGTCACTTCTGGTGCATAACCACGCAAATTTGGCGGGAGCATATTCAATTCAGAACGCACACTGGCGCCAATAAAACGAAATGAATCAAAGATATTAGAAACGAGGTAATCCTCCCCTAATACCAATTTAGCAGCGAGTGACGGCAATGCGCGATAGGCATAAAACCGATTCCAGTCAAAGTCTTTATTAACCGAATCACCAGAACCAGTAGCATGATTTAAACGACCTTGCCAATCAACGCGAAAGCGCCAAGCCCCTAAGTTCACCCCTACAATACCATTTCCATTTAACGCATAACTATCGTGACCACCGTTATATGAATTATTGGCATTACCATTAATGTTATAGTCCAGCATCAACGCAGCAATTCCCTCATCCCAACGCGATGGTGGATCCCAGTTAGGCGCAGTGAATTCGAGATAAGCTTGTGGGATACTCACGTATAATGACGAGGTAGCTAAATCACCATGGATTTGCATCCCTGGTAAACTACTTGCTGTCAGACACTGTCCGTCATGCCACCATGCCAACTCTTTTTTTGCCGATGAAGTCAATCCAAATTGATCCGCTACCTCTGGCGATATACAAGCTGTGCTACCTTGTGGATCATCTTCAGGGGGATAAAAAGGCACTGACACTTCTGAAAACTGCTCGCCATTTACCTTTAATGTTAAAGAATAGGTCCCCGGCATGATGTAACCCGCACGAGAGAACTGCTCTAGATCAATGTTATTTTTATCTTCCAGATCCAGCACATCTGTATTGAATTCAATTGTCTCAGTTGCCCACAATGGCGTTGATAGACCATAGAATGAAAAAACAATGGCTAGGCCTAAGCAACTAAGGCGAAAAAATACAGGTCGTGAAGAAGACATAAATAACATCCCTAAAAATCAGGTTCAGGAAAAACGTAAGCTAAAAAGAAAAAATGACTTTTTATTATTAGTAATAATCCAGCTTAAAACGCAGTGCGCTTTGATATTGCCCCGGACGTAAAGGCTCTTTATCGGCAACTAGCCTTAACCCATAATTCAGTACAGTATTTCCCGGTGCGATAGTTTGTTTCTCTGTGGACTTCCCTGGATAAATAGGCTTCCCATCTGCATCTTGTAATAACAGAGCAACGCCACGCGCATCTCCCGACACCGTAAACCAATTACCAGAAGCAGGACCGTCAAAAGTCACCGTAAAAGCTTGCCAAGGAGAACCGGTATATGGCACTAAAGTGCAACCAATTAGCGTAATAGAGAAAGGGTGAACAGGACCTTGTCCTTGTTGGCGTATTGTTCCAACGGGTAATATTCCCATGTCGACAACCTGTTCATAAGAACCGGTATCAATAGCACATGCAGAATCGACAATACTGCCATTCATGTTGACACTTCCCCATAGTGTGGAAGCTTGTGCTTGTACACTCGGTAAAGTGGCAAATTGACTAACAAGTAACATGACTAAAATAGCTTTCATAACCGAGTTCCCCCTCTTTTATATTTCCCCTAATCACGAAGTGACTTAGGGGAATACTTCATTGACAATAACGATTAGTTATAGGCCAATGTAAAGTTGGTCACAGCTTGGAAACTACCCGGAACAACAGTCGCATCTGACATACCTTGTAGCGCAGCTTGAAAACTCAAAATGTTATTACCTGAGGTATAAGCACGCTCAACGGTTGAATCATTGATATTGATTTTTGCACCTGATTTATTCATCAATACAATACCTGCACCAGACGCATCACCTGTAATTTGAATTAATCCAGTATTGCTACCATTGTTTACCCACTCTGTACCTTCAAATTTCACTTCAACCATATTGTTATATTTTTGGGTAACGCCATCTTTATCTTTATATTCTGCGTTCAACGTGCAACCTTCGAGATGGATCTCAAAAGGCTGAGCTGCGGACATACCACCTTTCTGTAGGGTAACATTAGAAACCTGACCTAAATCAATGGTTTGGCTTTCATCTCCTGGAGCGATTGAGCATGGTGCTTCAATAATAGACCCTGTGAAAGTTACTGTGCCTTTTCCTGCATCCACAGCAAAAGCGGATGCGCTCATTGCACCAGAAATTAAGGTTGCTAAAATAATTTTTTTCATGATTGCCTCTGCAATATAAATATATTGTATTTGAAAAAAGGAATGTATTGACAATCCTTCAGACGTGCGTATTCCTAATTATTTAGAGATAAATAATTTAAAAACCTTTAAATAAAAAGAAATGATAAAATAACTAACCCCATAAGTTAGTTTGGTCATATCGAGAAAATATTTCGAGCTGTTTCTTCAATTCTTCCGATTGGTCAGTAGAGCTAAATACATTATGATATTGCACACAGATTTTCCTTTTCCTTTTCGAATACCTGTAAAAAGACCTGATTAAAGAAATCTGTTAATGAAACATCTAATGCATTTAAAATAACAATCAATGTATCTATTGTTATATTACAAACTCCACATTCATAACGTGATATTTGTTGTTGGGAAACATTAACTAGCTTAGCTAGATCTTTTCCTGTCATCGAACGTTCTTTGCGTAATTTATGTATTTCTTTCCCGATAGCTTTGGTAAAAACAGTTCTTGAATCATCGAGTTTATTTTTCGGCATTTGTACCGCATCTACTCTCACTATTTTTCTCCATGCATTAAATTAATTACACTTACCTATTTAAATGTCACTTACATAAATATATCGAACGAAGATAACTAATAAAAATCGATATGCATAGAAACCCATTCCATTTAAAATTCCATTTTAAAATTGAATAAAAAATCTATCTTCAACATGTTTTATGCAACTTTAAGTCTATAGGTATAAATAATGTTGTATTATGTATTGTCACTGAATCAATGCCTATTAATTTACTTGAGCATTGGAGTAAAATCAAACTTCCCCCCTACCATCTGGCAGCACAGAGATCTCCTGTTTACACCATTAAAGAGTAACTTGAATATCGTAAAACCTAGCTATTTTGCTGGCTTCTAGGGCGAATCATTTTAAGACGGTCTATATAAAATGGACTTTTCAACCATAAAAACACTAATTATGACGCAAATAAAGATGAAAATTTTAAATTTTATAAATAGTCATAATCATTAATGAAAATATAAATTAATTAATTTATTAAACACCTCTTATAAAATAGCAAGAAAAAAAATAAATATATATTTTTCATATAGATACAAAGCAGCCCACATTATTTTAAATAATAACCAATCTTTAAATATCAGATAAGACTCCTTCAAAAGTTAACGTTATCTTTTGATTTAGGTAATAATACTAACCACGATTTCATAATCACTTTTAAAATAATAATCAGCATAACTAAAAATAAGACGTGTTAATTTTTAGTTAATTTCATAATATTGGAAAACGACTACTAATTTACATAATATAAATATGCAAGAAAAATGAATATACTCTTATTATGTTTATTTTATTTGAAATTAAATATACTTATAATGAGTATCATAAAGGGATAAAACAAAATTTAACTTTTAAAACCAATTTAAATTGAAAACCATTATTATTATCAAAAACACTTAAAAGTAACATTAAAAGCCATCAAGAAATGAATAAGTGATTTATAGATTATGAATTGAACGATAGTGTTTTAATCGCCCACTAAAAGAGGATTAAATCAATATCATTTATTCAGGATGGGAAATACTAAAAGGTAGTGAAGCAAAATGATTCACACAAAAGGATGGGAGTTAAAGTTATCTAACTAATTTTCTCATCGTCATACCTCAATAACGATCATTAATGTCATGTTAGCTTTCATCTGTTTATTTAGATTTATAAATTGCTTACGTGTAATAGTAGTCTTAACTCAAGACTTCGTTCTCTATTTCATAAACTTTATTACTGACTCGCTGCAATAGCCATGAACACAGATTGGGATATCAAGAGCATCCCCTATCATTACATTTATGAAGGATTTTTCTTTTGTGTATTTGAGGGAACAAAGGCATAAATGCAAAAAGCCCTGATTCTAAGAATCAGGGCTTCGATATCTGGCGGAACGGACGGGACTCGAACCCGCGACCCCCTGCGTGACAGGCAGGTATTCTAACCAACTGAACTACCGCTCCGAACATTCCCCTTGGGAACGCGATGCATATTACGAATACTTTCAATAACAGTCAATACTTTTTCTTGAAAAAACGTGCATTTGAACAGTTTTTAGCCTTAAAAGCGAATAACTGCTAATGAACCGTCTCCCCTTCCTCAGGCGATTGACGCCAGAGACAAGGCTTACCGCCTTTTTTATCGACGATATCTAGCCGCTTTTCATGTTCAATCAGCTCTTCATCCGTCGCATAAAGTACCCTTAACCCACTGACAGGACGGTCTATCCGTTGTACTTCTTCAACATAACTTTCGTTTGAAGTATCTGCTTCCATTGAAAAAGCCAAAGACGTCTGTCCACCAGTCATCGCTAAATAGACATCAGCCAGTATCTCGGCATCGAGCAAAGCCCCATGGAGAGTTCGTTTCGTATTATCAATCAAATAGCGATCACACAACGCATCCAAGTTATTCCGTTTACCGGGAAATATTTGCCGAGCCATGACTAAACTATCCGTTATTTGGCAAAAATCGGCCGTTGGCGGTATATCTTTATTCAATTTGCTAAATTCGTAATCCATGAAGCCAATATCAAAGGGGGCGTTATGGATAATCAGCTCTGCTCCACGAATAAACTCAATAAACTCATCGGCAATATCAGCGAACACGGGTTTATCTTGTAAAAACTCATCACTGATACCATGAACCTCAAAAGCTTCAGGGTCCACGAGACGATCAGGTTTTATATAGACGTGAAAATTGCGCCCCGTCAGCCTACGATTGATAACCTCGACGGCTCCAATTTCAATAATGTTATGGCCTTCATAATGAACGCCCAGTTTGTTCATACCTGTAGTTTCAGTATCGAGGACAATTTGTCTGGTTATCGCCGTGCTCATAATGGATTTTTGTGTCAAACTAGAGATTGATGAATAAGGTAGAGTTTAACAGAAATGACAAAGCAGGTAGAAATTTTCACTGATGGTTCCTGTCTGGGTAATCCAGGTCCAGGTGGTTATGGCATTCTTCTTCGTTACCAACAGCATGAAAAGACACTCAATGAAGGTTTTTTTATGACAACCAATAACCGTATGGAGCTACTTGCTGCTATTGTTGCCCTTGAATCGTTAAAACGACCATGTGATATTATTTTAACCACCGATAGCCAATATGTTCGCCAAGGGATCACACAATGGATCCACAATTGGAAGCGTCGTCAGTGGCGTAAAGCAGATAAGTCTCCGGTAGTGAATGTTGACCTCTGGAAACGCTTAGATACGGCTATCGCTCGCCATAAAATTGATTGGCGTTGGGTAAAAGGCCATGCAGGCCATCCGGAAAATGAAAAATGTGATGAACTCGCACGCCAAGCGGCTGAATCACCAACAAAAGAAGATACAGGTTACCAACCTACACAAGATTAAACGGGTTCAATCCCAACTTGCCTACATTTGCCCACACAGTGTAGGCCTTAATTCATATCGCGTGTTTATCGCTGAAATTTATAATTTTTTGGTGCTATCAGAAATACGCTTTGTTGCCCCCAGTGCAGTGCCTATTTTAACTTTCGGTTGTTTAAATTTGAGCAATGTCGGAGTTAGAGGGTAAGTTCGCTTTCTCGCAACAATCACATTTAAAGTACCTACCCCTTTTATGCGCTGATTTAACCAATTTTCAGGGCCATGCCATGGAAACACCTGACAATTGCGATGGTAAAGTACTTCATAATTCAATACACTAAGCCAATCAAATACCCTTAACGTAGGAAAAAGACGGCTACAATAAGGTTGCTGTTTACGAAGGAACGGCACCATTTTACCGATCCCTAATAAGCTAAATGGGTTAAAGCCAGAAATAATTAGCCAGCCATCATCAACGAGCACACGGTCAACTTCACGCAATACCCAATGGGGGTCATGGCTATATGCCAACATGTGTGAGATTAGGCATGCGTCGATTGATTTGGCCGTAAAGGGAAGCGCTTGTGGTTCAGCGATAACTTGAAAACGAGGGTCATCATTCCCCAAACAAAACTGATGCGATACCATACACTCTTCGGTATCGACCTCAGTACTGAGGTGCCCAAGCTTAAGCAAATGAAAGCCAAATATTTTTGGCCACCAAGGGCGAAGCTGATATTGCAACGCTTGGCGATAGTGTTCCCCAAAAGGGATATCAGACCAACTCACAGGCATCTGGAACTTTTTTTCAATACGCGCTGGCTTCATCAAATTCCCCTTAATCAAAATAGAGAGGTCATTATGGAGTTAATACGAGTCCCTGCTTTAAATGATAACTATATTTGGATTCTGTCTGATAATAACCAACAGTGTATCATTGTTGACCCCGCGGAGTCAGAGCCAGTCCTCGAAATATTGACGCAAAAAAAGCTTACCCCAACGGCTATCTTACTGACCCATCATCACAATGACCATACTGGTGGTGTAAAAGGTATTCTGAAAAACTTCAGTAACCTACCTGTTTTTGGGCCTCAAGAGACTCAAGTTAAAGGAGCAACACAAATCGTTGAGCAAGGTGATAGTGTCAAAATTAACGATTTTAATTTTGATGTTATTGGCTTACCTGGACATACCCTTGGTCATATTGCTTTTTATCAAGCCCCTTATCTATTTTGTGGCGATACCCTGTTTTCTGCTGGGTGTGGAAGGATATTTGAGGGTACACCGGAGCAAATGTATCAATCCATTCAGAAAATTGCTGCTCTCCCTGATGACACATTAATTTGTTGTGCCCATGAATATACTCAATCTAATTTGAAATTCGCTCACCATATTTGGCCTGAAAACACGCAAATTAGCCAATATCAAGAAGAGGTTGCCGCTAAGCGAAACAAAAATCAACCAACTGTACCTACCACGCTAAAAACAGAACGAAAAGTGAATATTTTTTTACAGTGTGATAATGCACAATTGCAAAGAAAATTAAATATAAATCAAGCTAACCCACCACTTAGAGCTGTTTTTACCGTTCTACGTCAATTAAAAGATCATTATTAACGTTTAATTATTGTCTTCTTTGTGTCGGATAAGTATTATTGTTCGACTTTTACACATACAACAAAGAACCAAGACACAATGAAGACAATAGCGACTATTATCGCCATTGTTCTGCTGGCCGGATGCCAATCTTCGCCTCAACAAACCAAGCAGAACAGGTCTTCAGCAAACCACACTATAGAAACCGTTGCTCCACATAATCAGGCAGCAAGCAGACAAATCTCGACGGTAGATAACGACCTTTGGGGTTATATCAGTGATGAGCTGAAGATGGATATACCTGATAATGCTATCATCAGGGAACAGGCAAGTAATTACTATACAAAACAAAGTTTTCTCTACGACGTCACATTAAGGGCCGAACCTTATATGTACTGGATCGTGGACGAAATCGATAATCGTAACTTACCCATGGAATTGGCCCTGATTCCAATCATAGAAAGTTCATTCAATCCAAAAGCAACCTCACCTGCACAGGCGGCAGGATTGTGGCAAATTGTTCCTATCACCGCACGCTCTTATGGCTTAAAACAAGATCAATGGGTCGATGAGCGCCGTGACTTAGTCACATCGACTAAGGCTGCTTTTGATTTGCTCGAAAATTTAAATATCATGTTTGGACATGATTGGGAATTAACCTTAGCCGCTTATAACTGCGGTGAAGGCTGTGTACTGAATGCGATTAAGAAGAATGAAGAAGCTGGGTTGCCAACTGATTTCTGGTCGTTATCTTTACCTAAAGAAACAAAACAATATGTGCCTAAAATATTAGCGCTTAGCCAAATATTAAGAGCACCTGAAAAATATCAAATTAAATTACCGCGTAGTAACCGAAATAGAGCGTTAACTCAAGTCGATGTTGGGCAGCAAATTACATTAACCCAAGCTGCCGAGCTAACAGGTATTTCGGAAGAGTCGCTGAAAATTTATAATTCTGGCTATAAGCGTGGTGTAACATCACCTAATGGCCCACATTATATTATGTTACCGACAGCAAAAGCGGAGCAATTAAAAGTATCACTTTCTGACCAAGCTGTTTTAGATAATATCCGTCTCGCTGTGGCTAAAAATCAGCATCAGAGATCAACCCAACCCGCCAATAATTTCACTTATAAAGTGGCTAAAGGGGAATCGGTTGCAAGTATTGCCAAAAAATTCAATACGACAAGTAAAGAGATAAAGCGGCTTAATGGAATGAAAACGGCCACTATCTATCCGGGCCAAACCCTTAAGATAAAAGGTTCAGCCCCTACTGCCAATAGTCGTAAAACCAAAACTTATAGAGTGAAGAAAGGTGACTCTTATTACAGCATAGCCAAAAGGCATGGGATCAAACTCAATGATTTAATGAGTTGGAATTCAGGTGTCAAAATGGCAGATCTAAAACCTGGTGTCACATTGAACCTCTACTTATAAAATAAGTCTCTGTCATGTACCTACCGATTAATCGGTAGGTATTACTTATTTGGTATTAAAAATTAATTATGCTTATCAATATTGGTATCATATTCAATTACCGTTAATCTTTTCTCTATTTTGTTAAAAAAACCTCTTCAAATTATTTTGCATATCGTTTTTAAGTTAAAATCATCGTTATTTTTTGTAAACAAACGAAAAGTATCTCTAATTGGATATAAAACTCCTTTAAAACTGCGCTTAATTGATATAAATAGCACTATAAGTCCTTTATCCTGCTTTATTTTTGAAAAAAAACCGCGGTCAGGTGGTGACTTATGTAATAAAAGTGCTATATTATTAGCACAGCGAAAACTGTTAGCGCTGCTAGCCCGTATTTGAATATTACTGATATAATTATTGATAATTCTAAAAATTACACCTACTTTGTTACAAAGTATATATAACCTAATGCGTTGATTAGTAAATGCTTATGTTAATAACCAAGGTGTTTTATTTAGTTTGTACTAGATTATTTAGATATAGAAATACACATAGCAAAGGTTAGTCTCGCCTGCGGAGGTGATTATGGATGAATATTCACCCAAAAATTATGATATATCTGAGTTAAAATACTTGTGTAACAGTTTGAATCGAGAAGCAATGTTAAGCTTACAGAAAACTAATACACACTGGGTCAATGATTTAAGTTCACCACAAAGTGCTAGACTTAATGAACTCATTGAACATATTGCAGCCTTCGTGTGGCAATTTAAGATAAAATATCCCAAAGAGAATCTCGTTATATCATTAGTTGAAGAGTATCTTGATGAGACTTATGATTTATTCGGAAGCCCTGTAATAACTCTAAGTGAAATTATTGACTGGCAGAGCATGAATCAAAATCTAGTTTCCGTACTTGATGATGATTTAAAGTGCCCTGCAAGCAAAACATAAAGATATTATTCGTCGCTATATAAACTATAACATAGCATGTTATAAAGCTTTTTTAATTATCAATAAAAGAAAGGGTATTATGACCAAAACTGATTATCTGATGCGTTTAAGAAAATGCACAACCATCGATACACTTGAGCGTGTTATTGAGAAAAATAAGTATGAGCTTTCTGAAGATGAGTTAGAATTGTTCTATTCAGCTGCTGACCATCGCCTTGCAGAACTCACTATGAATAAACTTTATGACAAAATCCCTGCATCGGTTTGGAAATTTGTTAGGTAACTACTTATTAATATGCACAGATAATAACTGGTTATAGCCGATAATTCATTTTATCGGCTTAATGTGTATATTGTCTTTCATTCTATTATTATACATTGTAAACAATGTATCCATCGCGCTCGTATTTTATCCAATTAAGCTTTGGATATTCATAATTAGACAGCTTCTCAATAGCGCTACGCTTATTCATAAAGAATTTATAAAACCTTACAAATAATCGTCGCTTTATCTTATAAAAATAGCATTAAAATTAATAATACTCATTTCAAATTTACGATTTTGCTATTTTATCTGCCAATGAATATTAGCTTAAGTTATAAGATGAAAGAGGGGGGAAATAAACAGATAGGTTACTTAACTCATAATTGGGTGGGGGCCCTGCCAGCGACATCCCGGCACACACATCTCCTGCTGTGGCTGCTTCTTTCCAGACCTGACCAAATTAACAAGTTAGTGTTGCGGGAGAACCAACAGAGCCCCCATAGATTGCTTCCTAAAAAGCAGGAGGCATTATGCTTGATGACAACTAAAATAGCAAGAAAACTACTGCCAAGTGCTGATTTCTTGCACAAAATACGTAATTAATGATATTTATTAAAAAATAATCAACTGGTGGGTTCAATAACTAACCTAATTTCTTTGCTCGTATCATCACTAGTAGAGAGATTTTCTACTTTGGAAATCAGCAAGATATTACCATCAACAGATACTGTCGCTCTCATCGCAAGATGGGCATCTGGGCGTACTTCATTCTTTTGATAGCTTAATTCAAAAGGAAAAGGAGACTGTTTGCCTAAAGTCTCATAATATTTTTGTGATAAGATCAACGCAGGTAGTTCCGCGATTGAAATATCCGCTAAGGTTACTGTAATCACGGCATTCTGAGGCAATTTGACCTGCTGCGGAATGACAACTTGCCCTCTAATGACGTCAGTGTCTAAATGCTGCTTTGCATTATGGCTGTGATTGTTAACCTTCGTCTCTTTTACATTATTATTATTACCTTCACAACCGACCAAAAAAGCAGGCAGAACAAAGCCAATTATGCATAGGTGTAGTTTCATAATAAATGTCCAAAAAACAATTTGTTGTTAAGTATTTTTATACTAATCAGAGTGTGATTTTTACTGAAGGCGAATTGATTATAGCTAAAAAATACTCACCAACAAAATATTCTTTCAAAATGTAACAAACAACATCAAAATGTAATCAACTGTTGAACATAGCGGCCTAAACGGTAGTCATCGCCTATTTAAAATCATAGCCAGCCATGCTTTCTGCTATTGATATATAAAAGCGATAAGACAAAAAACGCTCTACCTATTTTTATGTATTAATGGGAAAATACCCGCATCTGATAAATATTAATCAACTTTCAAGGTTGCTATGAGCCCAGAATTGCAAAATTTAATCAGCCTATTGGAGCTGGAAAAAATCGAAGAGGGTATTTATCGAGGTCAAAGTGAAGATCTTGGATTACCTCAAGTATTTGGGGGGCAAGTTGTTGGTCAAGCCATGTACGCAGCGGAACAGACTATCCCCGAAGGTCGCGTAATAAATTCATTCCATAGCTATTTCTTGCGTCCTGGTGATAGCCAACGCCCTATTGTCTATGATGTCGAAATATTAAGAGATGGTGGCAGCTTTAGTACACGACGCATCAGCGCAATACAACATGGCAAGCCCATCTTTTTTATGACGGCCTCTTTCCAAGCACAAGAAGAGGGGTTTAATCACCAGAACCTCATGCCAGATGTTCCTTTACCAGAGACACTGGCATCACAGGATGAAATCATTCAACGTTTGGCAACCCAATTGCCCGAGTCGGTCAAAAAGTATGCTTTGCGCCCAAATCCTTTTGAGTTTCGGCCTATTCAATTTTACAGCCCATTTAATAACCCACCGCAAGAGCCTTTTCGTTATATTTGGTTTAAAGCCAAAGGCCAATTGCCTGATATTCCCTCATTACACAACTACTTATTAGGCTATGCGTCTGACTATAATTTTTTACCTGCAACCCTACAGCCACATGGCCGTGGGTTTATGGAGAGAGATTTGCAAGTCGCAACAATCGATCACTCAATGTGGTATCACCGACCATTTAAAATTGATGATTGGTTACTCTATGCCATTGAAAGCCCTTCCGCTTCTGGAGGACGAGGCTTTGTTAAAGGGCAAATTTATGACCGACAAGGGGTCTTAGTGGCAACAGCGGTTCAAGAAGGGGTGATCCGTAAAAGAAGGCCTCGCTAAGTCAACTATAGCTAATTAGTGCGAGTACTCACTAACTATTTTGTGAGTTAAAAAACGCCCCCAGTAATGGGTTATCCAACTATTGGGGGTCATTCACTATTTTCGCTTTAGTTTGGGATATCGTGACCGCACTCATCTATCATTATGTTTATCAAGATATTGAGATGCAGGTGTTGAACAGCTTTAGTTTGATAAACTTCCTTGTATGTTAGTACCAACTCACTTTTTGGCTTCGATCAATTATAGGCACTCTCTCCATGATAAGTGATATCAAGCCCTTCTCGCTCCTGTTCAACATCAACACGTAAGCCTGTTGTCTTATCTGCGATTAAAAATGCAAGGTAAGCAACAATTGAGGTCCAAACAACACAAATAAGTATGCTAAATGCCTGAATGCCAACTTGTTTTATCATTGTTATACCTTCTGCATACCCCATCCCCCCGAGAGCCGCCGAAGTAAACACCCCCGTGAGTAAGCACCCAACCACCCCGCAAACACCATGAACACCAAAGACATCACAAACATCATCAACTTTTAACCAACGTTTTAAAACCACAACCCCCCATAACCCAGCAATACCTGAAAGTAGGCCGATAATTAATGCTCCTGCAACCCCAACCGTTCCTGCTGCGGGTGTAACACCAACCAACCCCGCTAAGCACCCTGAGCAGGCACCTAACAATGAGGGCTTATCCCTAAATATCCATTCAGCAAGTACCCATGAAAGTATTGCTCCGGATGCCGCTACCACCGTATTAATAAATGCCAAGGCCGCGACGGAATTCGCACTTCCCGCTGACCCCGCATTAAAACCAAACCAACCGATAAATAAGATTGCGGTACCCATAAACACCATCGGCAAGTTGTGAGGCTTTATGACTTCTTTACCCAACCCTGTGCGCTTTCCAAGTAAGTAAGCACCAACAAGCCCAGCAACAGCGGCATTAATATGAACGACAGTGCCTCCAGCAAAGTCCAAAGCACCATCTTGGGCAAGGAGTCCTCCTCCCCACACCATATGAGCAATAGGCAAATAAGCAAAGGTTGTCCAAATGACAGTAAATATCAGTATTGCAGAAAATTTAACTCGTTCGCCTAACGCACCAACCACCAACGCAACCGTCAAACAAGCGAAAGCACCTTGGAATGCGACATGAATAAATTGAGGGATGGTGGCAGATAAGCTGTCAATATTGATACCCTTGAGCATAAATTGGCTTAATCCCCCAAAAAAGCTATTGCCCTCACTAAATGAAATACTGTAACCATAGATAACCCAAATCACTGAAACAAGTGCAAAAATAACCATAGTTTGCGCCATCAGTGCGAGGACATTTTTGCTTCTCAGTAACCCGCCATAAAATAAAGCAATACCCGGAACGATCATGAATAGGACTAATGCAGTGCAAACCATCATAAATGCGTTATCCGCTTTATCGACACCATCATCAGATGCAAACACTCTTGCAGGAAAACTTGCTATAAATAGCCAACACAAACGTTGAAACAGTTTACTCATCGCTACTCTCCTATAGTGCTTCATCTTGTTTCTCGCCAGTACGGATACGTATGGCTTGCTCAAGCTCTAATACAAATATTTTCCCATCACCTACTTGCCCTGTATTTGCTGCTTTTTCTATTGACTCAATAACGAGATCGGCAAATTCATCGGAAACAGCAATTTCTAGACGCACTTTTGGTAAGAAGTCGACGGTATATTCTGCACCACGATATAATTCAGAATGTCCTTTTTGCCGCCCAAAACCACGCACTTCAGTCATCGTAAGGCCTTGTATCCCTATATCTGAAAGAGCCTCTCTGACCTCGTCTAACTTAAAAGGCTTAATAATTGCGATGATATATTTCATTTTCCCTCCGGATAATATGATCCCCTACCTATCCAGCTAAAGACGTACGACAACATCATCATTGGCTGCAACTACACTAACAGCAAATAGCATGCCAAAATTAATTATGCTTATAATTCAAATAGTCATCGCAAAAGAAAAGGCCACTCATCCGAGTGGCCTTTTGACGATGCGTTAAAAATGTGCAAACAGGCTAATTCAATAACGCTTCAGGCTCCATATCATCATGCAAATTCAACGATTCACCGACCTGTTGAAGCTGATACATTTGATAATAACGCCCTTTTTGTTGCAGTAGCTGTGTATGACTACCTTTTTCAACAATTGCACCACGATGAAGCACAACAACCTGATCGGCATCGACAATTGTGGATAATCGGTGTGCAATAACCACAAGTGTAGTCGTTTGGCGGATTATACGCAGTGCTTTTTGAATAGCCTGTTCTGTACCTGAATCGATATTGGCTGTCGCCTCATCCAGAATTAATATTTTGGGTGTTGCAACTAAGACCCGAGCCATCGCGAGTAGTTGCCTTTGCCCGACAGAAAGCGTATTCCCCTGTTCTCCTAGTAGCGAATCTAATCCTTCTGGCAGTGATCGAACATGCTCAGCTAACTGTACAACATCGAGAACCTGCCAAACTTTTTCTTGGGTTATCTCACGCCCTAACGCGACATTATCAAAGAAAGATGCCGCTAGAACGACAGGATCCTGTTGCACCATCGCGATCCCATTACGTAAAACTTGATGTGAAAGTGTGTGTAAGGAACGTCCATCAAGTAGGATCTCCCCTTGCTGCCAAGGGTAATAGCCCATAATCAGGTTTGCGATGGTACTTTTCCCACTTCCCGTGTGACCAACTAAAGCAACAAAGCTATTTTCAGGAATATGAAGATTGATATCCGTTAACACTTTTTTGTCATCACGATACGCAAAAGATAACCCCTGAATATCAATAGCACCACTTTGTAATGGCTGTATATTATTGCCATAAGCTTGTTTCGGACTATCCATTAATTCAAACACTCGCTCACCTGAAACGACCGCTTGTTGCAACATAGATTGTTGAGAGGTCAATTCGATGAGAGGCTCATTTAAACGTCCAAGATAGTTGATAAAAGCATATAAAACCCCAACACCAATTGTGCTCGTACCATCAAATCCAAACAATAACAGTAACCCACAAAGCACCGATGCCGAGATCAAGCTAAGCAGAGGTCGAAGTAATAACCCATCCAGTTTTAATGCCTTCATGCGTGCAAGGTAGTGATCTTGACTAGCCTCTAACATTTTCTCGCCAAACCGAGCTTGTTGGCGGAATTGCTGGATCACTGTCATGCCATTGATCACTTCATTAAAGCCATTATTTATTTCAGCAAGATAAGAACGAACGCGGCGCACAATCGGAGTACTTAGCCGTTGATACACGAGCATCACCACCATCACGGCTGGAAAAATCATGACTGCCACTAAAGCCATGCGCCATTCAAGGGTAAACATCGCGATAAGCATCGCACAAATTAGCGCTAAACTACGGAAGACTGTCGGCACAACCATCACAAATAGGTCTTTAATAACTTCGGTATCATTAGTAACACGGGAAATGATTTGACCTACAGGTTGTTTATCAAACGCACTTAATGGTTGTCTTAATGCTGAGTTCATTACGTCGGTACGTAAAGCCTGAACCACGCCAACAGCCGCTTTGTTAAATAAGATCGTTTGATAATAATGTAAGAGTGCAGCAGCAATCTGTAATAACACAAAACCAACTGCTAAATATAAGGTTAACGGCATGATGATCTGTTTCTTAGCCACCATGTTGTCAATAAAATAACTAATCAGCAAAGGCCCACTAACTTCAGCCGCAGCAGCGACCCATAGCATAACAATGGCAACCGACATTGTACCGCGGTGAACTTTGCCATAGCTAAGTAAGCGTTTTAACGCTGGCCACAATGGTTTTTTCTGACTCATAAATCACCATCCAAAGTGGCTTCGATTTGTTGATAATGGTACATATCTTTATACCATCCAGGTTGGACTGATAACGTTGAGTGAATACCTTCCGCCGCAATGCTTCCTTGGGATAACACGAGAATATTATCAGCGTCGACTAACGCAGATAGGCGGTGTGCACTAATGATTAATGTTTTACCCTCTCGCCAGCGACTTAAATTTTGTAAAATAGTAAATTCAGTCTGCCCATCCACCGCCGATAACGCATCATCTAAAATTAAAATTTCGGCATTTTGCAAAATAGCGCGTGCAATAGAAATTCGCTGTTTTTGCCCACCAGACAACATTACGCCACGCTCACCCACTTGGGTTTGGTAGCCTTCAGGTAACCTCAAAATATCATCATGTACGCAAGCAATACGCGCAGCTTCCTCAATCTGCTCTACTGTGGCTTGTGGGTTGCCTAATGCGATATTCCCTGCAATCGTATCAGAGAATAAAAAAGGTGATTGGTTAACAACGGCTAAACGACCTCGCCACTCATCTAACCGAATCTCAGATAACGGTTTCCCCTGATAAGAAATCGCGCCTTCAGTAACATCGAATTGGCGCTGGATCAGCGTAATAAGTGTTGATTTCCCTGAACCTGTCGGGCCACATAGTCCTAAAAATTGCCCCGGTTTGAGGTCAAATTGAATGTCGTGGAGTGCGACTCTATCTGTTTCAGGGTAGCTAAACGTTTTAATTCTCGCGCTCAATGCCCCTTTTTCAGCACCCAGTGATTGATGCCCATCTTCAATATCGAGCGGCTCATCAAGTAAACTTCGGATACGACTATAAGCAGCACTACCACGCTCTACGATATTAAACATCCATGCCAATGCCAGCATAGGCCAAATCATTAGCCCCAAGTACATCACAAAGCTAGTCAGTTCACCGAGCGTCAATGTTCCTTGTAATACCATCCAACTGCCACCGCCAATAGCAAGCAAGTTAGCCATACCGATAGCAATAAAAATGGTTGGGTCAAAGCGTGCATCAACTCTGGCAACATGCATATTACGCCGCCCTGCTTCTGTCGCAACCTGCTCAAATTGGTTTGATTGGTGATCTTCAAGACCAAAAGCTTTAATCATGCGAATACTGGTTAAACTCTCTTGAGCATGATTATTTAGGGATGAAAATGCGCCTTGGGCATGTTTGAAACGATGATGTAATTGGTCGCCATAGCGTTTAATAACTAGTGCCATAATTGGCATAGGAATTAATGCTAATAACGTTAACTGCCAACTGATCTCCACGCTCATCATGATCAATACCGCACATCCCATGACTAAGGAATCAACAAACGTCAGTACCCCTTCCCCCGCTGCAAAAACAACGCGGTCAACATCATTGGTTGTACGCGCTATTAAATCCCCCGTTCGATAGCGTAGATAGAAAGACTGATTTTGTAGGCTTAATTGGCGATAGAATTTTTGTCGCAATTGTACGGCTAACTTATAGGATGCTCCGAATAACCAAATCCGCCACACATAGCGCAGCCCATACACAACGACAGCGATAAATAACATCAAGGCGACATAAGATACTAGCTGGCTCGTAGCCATCGTCTGGTTGCTAATACCATCAACAACAACGCCCACAAGCCGTGGAGGAACAAGCTGTAAAATAGCAATAATAATGAGAAAGCAAACCGCGCCAACATAGCGCCGCCATTCACTAAGAAAATACCAGCTTAATTGTGAAAATAATCGCACTGAGTTACTGCCTTGAATAAGATTTAATATTTGCCATTATGTGGCATCCTAACGATGCAAAACAATTGAGAAAAGCAGAACTAACAACACTAATCAGGAATAGGTAGCGCTGTCGTATACTTGATTTTTTCCATTGCAAAACTAGAGGTTACATCAATCAGGCCATGAACGCCATTAACCAGTTTCTTATAAAATAGATCGTAGGATTTCATATCTTTGACTTCGACTTGCATCAGATAATCATACTCTCCTGCCATACGGTAAAACATAAGGACTTCAGGGAGTTGGCTAACAAAAGAGACAAATTGTTCATACCACTCGCTGTTATGGTGTTGCGTTTTGATCATAACAATAACCGTTAGACCGAGACCTAATTTTTCCCCATCAAGCAAGGTTACTCGGTGGCGAATGTACCCTTCATCCTCCAAGCGTTTCAACCTTTTCCAACAAGGAGTCGACGTCAAGTTAACGGCCTCTGCAAGTGCATTTAAAGATAGACTACTGTCATTTTGCAACAAGCGAAGCAACTTTTTATCTATCTTATCTAACATAGGTATTCTCTTTTTATTTATAAAAAAATATCACTGTCGACTTTATATAATAGAATGATTTTACCTAAATAGATTTACGACAGCATAAATAATTCATCAATAACCACAAAAAGACAAAAATTTCCCTGTTCATCACACGCTAGCATCATTACCATGACCCATCAGTTAAGTATTTATATTTTTGAGTAGGAGAAGTATTTATGAAACGTGCTGTTGTTGTCTTCAGTGGTGGTCAAGACTCGACGACTTGTCTCATTCAAGCTTTAAAAATGTATGATGAAGTCCATTGTGTCACCTTTGATTATGGACAACGTCATCGGCTTGAAATTGAAGTGGCTCAAAAGCTAAGCCATTCACTGGGTGCAGCCGCGCATAAAATCCTTGATGTAAACCTACTCAATGAGTTAGCCGTAAGCAGTTTGACCCGCGACAATATCCCTGTACCCGACTATAACGAAAGTGCAACTAATGGGCTACCTAGCACTTTTGTTCCGGGTAGAAACATTCTCTTTTTAACGCTTGCAGCCATCTACGCTTACCAAGTCCAAGCAGAGGCGGTTATCACAGGCGTATGTGAAACCGATTTTTCAGGCTACCCTGATTGCCGAGACGAATTTGTTAAAGCACTTAACCATGCCGTAAACCTTGGGCTAGCAAAAGATATCCGCTTTGAAACGCCTTTAATGTGGCTCGATAAAGCACAAACATGGGCACTTGCAGACTATTATGGGCATTTAGAAACCATACGTGAGCAAACGTTGACTTGTTATAATGGTATACAAGGTGACGGTTGTGGGGAGTGTGCTGCATGCCACCTTCGCAGTAAAGGCTTGAACTATTATTTAAGCCATAAAGAGTCGGTGTTAGCTTCTCTAAAAAAACTCGCTAATCTCGCTTAGTACTTTGCTTGCTAACCACACCGGAGAGTTAGCAACTTTCCGGTGTTAATGATTAAGCGGCAATAAAATCTTCAGTACTACTTTTGGATAATAACTCAAGTTTTTCGCGCAGTTCCCCTTCAATCTTAATGGATTTATTCAGCGCTAAATCAATAAAGACAAAAGTCACCTTTGCATCTGACACCACTTCTCTCTTACCTTGCCTTTCGCGTGTTATTTGCTGATAGCACAACGCACTTTTAGTACCAATTTTTTCAATACGCGTTGTCACTGTTAGCTCATCGCCAAGTATGGCACCATGAAAATAGTTCACATTGATATTAACCGCCACCATGGCAAGCTGGCTTTTTAGCGCCCAGCCCAGAAAATTGTGCTCATCCATACAAGCCCATCTATCTGATTCATAAAACTCCAGATAACGTGCGTTGTTCACATGTTGGAAAACATCAATATGATAACCACGTACTTTAATTTGCGTTGCCATAACTACTCCGACCAGTTGCTATTCGTTACAAAAATATAACAAACAATCATGCTATTTGCTGAAATGTTCTATTTTCTTCGATACTGATCGCATTTTTTATGTATCAAGGCAAGTATTACAATAATAGGATCGTCTTAGATCACACTATAATATTGGCATTCACCACAAATAAGATTAAGTGCCCACAACAAGGTGGGCACACAGCTCACTATAGCGCTAGCTTGCCTCTGTTTTTCTCTAAAAATGCAGGCCCTATTCCACGTACTTCCAAAATATTTTCAAGAGTATTAAATGCGCCATATTTCTCCCTATACTCAACAATAGCTTTCGCTTTTTGTATGCCAATTCCATGAAGCTTTTTCGCTAACTCTTCGGCACTCGCTTGATTGATGTTCACTTGATTTGTCTCTTTCAAATTCTCCGATGGTTTTTCCTCCTTAGGCTTTTTACTAACCACCGCCGCCACTGGCTTATCAGCTTCTGCTTTTTTTGCTAGCGCCGATTGTGAGCACATTAATATCGTCAGAATAACGGCAGCGCTGCCTAATGATTGCTTTATAAATTTCATCCATGTCATTGATGTTCTCCTGTTTAAATTGAGATGCCACAATGCCAAATTTATTATGCAAAAGCTTTTTTGTGATGATAGAAATGAGAAAGGCCACCCAAAGGTGGCCTCAACTTATTTTTGTTGCACTTAGAATTACGAGCGGCTTCGCAATTTAGTCTAAATTAATCACTTCAATTTTGGCGTTATTACGTAAGTTCTGAATCAAAGCTTCATTTACCGCCATTCCCATCATACCACGGTAGTTTGCGGTTAACTGCTCAAGCTCTTTATCTGAAGCTTTGCCTGGGATCACTTTATCAAGTTGAATAATGACTAAATTATCTTTTTCGTCACGCACTGTTGTATAAGTTGCTTTGCCGTCAGCAGGTTTCGCCATTGCCATTGCCGCGCCAATAACTGGCGTTTGAGGCATCAAGCGTGAAACCTTTTCAGGTGCAGAAAACTGAATATTTGCAGTATCACCTTTACCTTCTTTCAAGGCTGCGACTAATTTCTCGCCTTCAGCTTTTAATGCTGCATTCGCTTTCTGGCGTTTAACGAGTGTTTCAACTTGAGATTTAACAGCTTCTAATGGTTGAGTTTGCTCCGGTGCATATTGTGATACACGGACAACAAATGCACGGTCACCTTGAACGTCGATAACATCTGAGTTAATCCCCGTAGAACCATTTTGATCCACTAAACGTTCACTGAATATTTCGTTGATCACTTTAGGGTAATTAAGCGCTGCTGGCGGATTATTTTTATCAAACCAATCCGTTGCCACCACTTTTAAACCTGATACTTCTTCAACTGAAGCAAGTGACTCATTATCATTTGTGGCCGCTTCACTGACTTTCTGCTGTAAGTCATAAAACTGCTTACTATTTTTGTCCTGAATCAGTTTATTTTTAATCTCATCCTTCACCGAGTCGAGAGGCTTAATACTTTCAGGTTTGATATCATCCAAACGGAAAATCACAAAATTTGAATCTGACTTAATAGGTGTAGAGATTTGCCCTTTTTCCGTTAAGTTAGCGTTAACGATTTCAGAGGGCGTCGAGGCTTCTTCCATCCAACCAATGATACCTTTATTACCCGCACTAAGCTTATCGGTTGATTTCTCAGTCGCTAACGCCACAAAATCAGCACCGGCTTTTAGCTCATCAATGATAGCGTTAGCTTCTTTCTCTGACGCCACTTGGATCATGCTGTAGTGCTTTTGCTCAGCTTGAGTGTAGTTTTTTAGGTTTTGCTCATAATACGTTTTTACCTCTTCATCAGTGACTGATTGTGGAGGTAAAGCTGCCGCGTCTATTTCTACATAGCTAACTTGCACTTTCTCAGGAGCAATAAAGCTATCCTGATTCGCATTATAGTAAGCTTTAATTTCATCTTCAGTCGCCGTCTGCTTTGCTTGTTCATCGGCTAACGAAAGGGTCGCTACACGAATTTCGCGCTCTTGTAAAACGAGCTCTGCATATGTTTTCACTTCTGAAGGTAGCGCAAAATCGGTTTTAATAAATGAATCAGAAAGCTGAGAGAGAATTAAATTAGCACGGACTTGTTCCGCTAAGTTATCAGCACTGTAGTTATTTGCTGCCAATATCTGACGATACTTATCGCCATCAAATTTTCCATTAGTTTGGAACACTGGCATTTCAAAAATTGCATCCTTTACCTGCTGATCACTGGCAGATAAGTTTAATTCATTAGCATACTCAGCCATTAACGTACTGTTAATCAAGTTATTTAAAACCTGATTACGCAAAAATTTCATGCTCTCTTCATTGCCAGCAATTTCAGAGAACTTATCACCCAAGGAATCTTGTAAAGACTGACGCTCTTGCGAGAAAGCCGTTTGGAATTGCTCCCTGCTAATTGACTGTCCATTAACTTTAGCAGCATCATTACTTGAACCGCCAATCATGTAACCAGCAACCCCTGTCAGCACGAATGACAGGATAATAATAGCCAGTAGCACTTTGATAAAAGGACTGTTCGCTTTCGTGCGTAGATTGTCCATCATAAAAAGGCTTAACTCCGCTTGTTAAATTCAATTTCCTAATAATACGCTAATCTTAACCCAGATTGAAAAAAAAGCGCACCATTTCCATGATGCGCCTCTATATTAGCTGATTAATATTATTCAGTCAGTGTGTGTTTTAGAAAAAATAAAACAAAACCAAAAGAAAACTGAATTAGCTATTAACCGCGTCTTTTAAACCTTTGCCCGGACGGAAAGCAGGTACTTTCGCCGCAGCGATCTTAATCTCTTTACCTGTTTGTGGGTTACGTCCTGTACGAGCGGCACGCTCACGAACAGTGAATGTACCAAAGCCAACTAAAGCAACATCGTCACCTTTGCTTAGTGAAGTCGTTACAGATGCAACAAACGCATCAACAACGCGACCAGCTGCAGCTTTAGAAATGTTCGCTTCAGAAGCGATTTGATCAATCAGTTGAGACTTATTCACTCTTATCATCCCCATATTAGTTTTGACTATGATCTTAATTAGGCTATTTAAGCTAATTAATGATGCAGCCGTTATATCAATCCTGAATGCCAATGGCAAGAGAACAGATTACATCCAAATAATTATCAGAATCATCGTTAAATTAGCGACGAAAAAAAAGACTGACAACCCCTAAATTAGCTGTCAGTCTCATTTTTATGTAAACTTCTTGATTCAGCTCACTCTTTTTGACTTATTTTTTACGATTTCCGCACCAAATGGTGGGTTCGCTAGTGCTAAAGAGAGTACCTCTTCAATTGTTTTAACCGGATGAATTTCCAAATCTGCAATAACGTTTTCTGGAATTTCTTCCAAGTCACGTTTATTCTCAAATGGAATTAATACTGTCTTGATGCCACCGCGGTGTGCCGCAAGTAATTTCTCTTTCAGACCACCAATCGGTAAAACAAGACCTCTTAAAGTAATTTCACCCGTCATTGCTACATCAGCTTTAACAGGATTCCCCGTTAAACAAGACACCAACGCGGTTGACATTGCAATACCCGCACTTGGACCATCTTTTGGCGTCGCACCTTCCGGAACGTGTACATGGATATCGCGTTTTTCATAGAAATCGCTATTGATACCCAGTTTTTCTGCTCGAGCACGTACTACGGTTAATGCCGCTTGGATGGATTCCTGCATAACTTCACCGAGTGAACCGGTATACGTGAGTTTACCTTTGCCCGGAACACAAGCTGTCTCGATGGTTAATAAATCACCACCTACTTCTGTCCATGCAAGACCTGTCACTTGACCAACTCGGTTTTCAGTATCTGCTTGCCCGTAATCGAATTTGCGCACACCTAAAAAGTCTTTTAGGTTGTCAGCGTTAATTTCGATATGTTTAAGCTTTTTATCCATCAATAAGGCTTTCACCGCTTTACGGCACAATTTCGAAATTTCACGTTCGAGGCCACGCACACCAGCTTCACGCGTGTAATAACGAATAATACCGATTAATGCACTGTCATCGATGGTTAGCTCACCTTTTTTCAAGGCATTACGCTGAACTTGTTTTGGCAATAAGTGTTGCTTAGCAATATTCAGCTTTTCATCTTCCGTATAACCGGAAAGACGGATCACTTCCATACGGTCAAGTAACGGCGCTGGGATGTTCATTGAGTTCGACGTAGCAACAAACATCACATCTGACAGATCGTAATCCACTTCCAAATAGTGATCGTTAAAGGCGACGTTTTGCTCAGGATCTAATACCTCTAACAATGCGGATGCTGGATCGCCACGCATATCAGAAGACATTTTATCGATCTCATCTAACAGGAATAGTGGGTTTTTTACCCCAACTTTTGCCATTTTCTGGATCAATTTACCCGGCATAGAACCGATATAGGTACGACGGTGACCACGGATCTCCGCTTCGTCACGCACACCACCTAACGCCATACGGGTATACTGGCGCCCTGTCGCTTTCGCAATAGATTGCCCAAGAGAAGTTTTACCAACCCCCGGAGGCCCTACCAGACATAAAATAGGCCCTTTAATTTTGCTAACACGGCTTTGTACTGCCAGATACTCTAAAATACGCTCTTTAACGCGCTCTAAGCCATAATGGTCTTTATCAAGGACTTCTTGCGCCTTAACAAGATCTTTTTTCACTTTGCTGCGCGCATGCCATGGCACCTGCACCATCCAGTCAATATAGCTACGTACGACGGTGGCTTCAGCCGACATCGGAGACATCATTTTTAGCTTCTGCAACTCAGCTTCCGCTTTTTCATGAGCCTCTTTTGGCATCTTCGCTTCTTCAATTTTACGTTTCAGCGCTTCGTATTCATCTGGCGCGTCATCCATTTCACCAAGCTCTTTTTGAATCGCTTTCATTTGCTCATTCAAATAGTATTCGCGTTGGCTTTTTTCCATCTGTTTTTTAACACGATTACGGATGCGTTTTTCAACTTGCAGCAGCTCAGTTTCTGACTCCATCATGGCCATCAGGAACTCAACACGCTCGGCGACATTCGCCATCTCCAATACGCGCTGTTTATCTGCCAATTTCAATGGCATATGAGAAGCTATTGTGTCCGCTAGTTTATCGAGTTGATCTTGTTCAATCGAGTGTAGCGAGGTCAGCACCTCAGGCGGAATTTTTTTGTTCAGTTTGATGTAGCTTTCGAACTGACTGACTATCGTGCGATAAAGAACCTCTTGTTCTTTTTCATCAAGAAGCTCTGCAACTTGCGTTTTAGCACCCGCTTCATTGTAAAAGTTATCAGTTCCCGCAACGTGTTTCACTGATTCAGGCTGTAACAGTTCAGCTTGTGCTAAGAAATATTCACCATTGTCAGTTAAACTGCTTATGCGTGCTCTTCTTAAACCTTCAACTAATACTTTAACTGTGCCATCGGGCAATTTCAGCATTTGAATAACTGAAGCAACGGTGCCAACAGAAAATAAATCGTTAACCCCAGGCTCATCAGTTGAGGCCTCTTTTTGGGCTACCAGCATTACTTGCTTGTCATGATCCATCGCTGCTTCCAGACTGTGAATGGATTTTTCACGTCCAACAAACAGTGGGATCACCATATGTGGGTACACCACTACATCACGCAGAGGCAATACTGGTATTTCTATGCGTTCGGAACGCTCAGGATTCATAAAGCTCTCTCTTCGTTTAGCTTACGCTAGTTTAAGGGTTTCCAACTATTGTTTAGAAAGTAATTATTTTAAAAACAAAGAAACCACACTCAGAATATAAACTATATGGGGATAAGATTTTAGCATTCAATGGGTACTTGAAGATAAAAAGTGAAATGAGGGGAGGATCCCTCATTTCACTGATAACTTTTTGGTGCTAAATCCTAGGCGCTAATTATCACCAGAGGCTTGGGCATCAGGCTTGCTGTAGATCAGTAATGGCTCTGATTGTTCATTAATCACATTCTCATCAACAACGACTTTTTCAACACCTTCCATAGAAGGCAGATCGTACATTGTATTTAGTAATGCGGCTTCAACAATTGAGCGTAAGCCACGAGCCCCGGTTTTACGAGCCATTGCCTTTTTAGCAATCGCTTTTAAGGCTTCTTCACGGAACTCTAACTCTGTCCCTTCAAGGCTAAATAGCGCTTGATATTGCTTGGTTAATGCGTTCTTCGGTTCCTGCAAAATCTGAATCAATGCTTCTTCACTCAATTCAGTTAATGTCGCAACAACAGGCAAACGACCAATAAACTCAGGGATCAGACCAAATTTGATTAAATCTTCTGGTTCTGTTTGCGTTAACAACTCACCTTCACTGATTTTGTCAGATTCGCCTTTGACTTCCGCAGCGAAACCAATACCTGAACGTGTGTTTAAACGCTGACCGATGACTTTATCAAGCCCTGCAAACGCACCACCACAGATAAATAAGATTTTAGAGGTATCAACCTGTAAAAACTCTTGTTGAGGATGCTTGCGACCACCTTGTGGAGGAACCGCCGCCACTGTTCCTTCAATGAGTTTCAGTAGCGCTTGCTGTACCCCTTCCCCTGAAACATCACGGGTAATGGATGGGTTATCTGATTTACGCGAAATTTTGTCAATTTCATCAATGTAAACAATACCGCGTTGAGCTTTTTCTACATCGTAGTCGCATTTTTGCAGTAATTTTTGGATGATATTTTCGACATCTTCCCCCACGTAACCCGCTTCGGTTAATGTGGTTGCATCAGCCATCGTAAATGGCACATCCAAGTAACGAGCCAACGTCTCAGCCAACAGTGTTTTACCGCTACCTGTTGGGCCGATCAGCAAAATATTACTTTTACCAAGCTCTACCCCTTCAGCAGTGGTATCTCCATTACGTAAACGCTTGTAATGGTTATAAACAGCAACAGAAAGTACTTTCTTCGCTTGTTCTTGACCTATGACGTAATCATCAAGATGCTCTCTAATTTCATGGGGAGTAGGCAGTGCACTACGCTCACGATGAGGAGCTAACTCTTTGATCTCTTCACGGATGATATCGAGGCATAAATCGACACATTCATCACAAATATAGACTGACGGACCGGCAATCAGCTTGCGGACTTCATGCTGACTTTTTCCGCAGAAAGAGCAGTACAACAGCTTACCTGACCCCTCTTTGCGTTTTTCTGTCATCAGTTGACCTCACTTATCGTCAAACTACCCTGTTTATTTGCTGGATAAGCAACCTAAAACAGGATAATAAATTTCTTTAATATTAATTAAGTATGGATAAATCCTAGCTAATTAACGGCTAGTATAAATATGGTCGACCAAACCATACTCTTTGGCTTCATCTGCAGACAAGAAACGATCGCGTTCAGTATCACGATTAATCTCTTCAACTGATTTACCTGTGTGCAATGCCATTAATTCATTCATTCGAGTTTTCACTTTCAGAATTTCCTGAGCGTGAATTTGAATGTCTGTCGCTTGCCCTTGATAACCGCCCAATGGTTGGTGGATCATCACACGAGAGTTCGGCAAGCAGAAGCGTTTGCCTTTAGTCCCCGCAGCCAGCAAGAAAGAGCCCATAGAGCAAGCTTGCCCCATACAGATTGTGCTGACATCCGGCTTAATAAATTGCATTGTGTCATAGATAGACATACCTGCGGTGATCACACCACCAGGGGAGTTGATGTAAAGTTGGATATCTTTTTCTGGGTTTTCCGCTTCCAGAAATAGCATCTGTGCGACAATTAAGTTCGCCATATGATCTTCCACCTGACCTGTCAGGAAGATAATACGTTCTTTTAACAGACGTGAATAAATATCGTATGAACGTTCACCCCGAGAGGTCTGCTCAATGACCATTGGCACTAGAGCCATTTGGGATGCTAGATTTTCCTGACCGCCAAAATATGACATCGAAATCTCCTATTAAAAACTATCTGGTGCTTGCGCCTAAATTTGCTGTTTGTTCGACTTTTAAGCATTCTAAGCAGCAAACAAACAGTTTGTCTTTAAAAATTCTCTATCTTGCCTATTTCCACTATTATCTCATCTCGTTATTTCTTTTAAGTTAACTAAAAAGCTGTTAATAGAGATGAGCATGAACACAGCGAATGACGCCGTAGAAAACAAGACCCACTATAAAATAGTTTAACACAAGTCTGTAAGGATTCACGGATTTGTTCTTTCAGATAACCGAGAACCAAACAGCCTATCTTATGTGAATATACCGCAGCGCTTATAATAAAATTAGGGCGAAAATGTGATTTTCAAGACGATTGGTGCGCCTACCTTAAATAATTCGAGTGGTAATAAAGCGACAAGTAAGCCATCTTAGGCAGCACAAATGGCTAATAAACCCCAAGCTCAGCCTCTATCTAGGCACCCTCACCCTAACTTGAAATGTGATAACTCTAATTGGCAAAAAACCCGCAGCGCAATGCCACGGGTTTATTATTTGCACAACTGAAAAAGCGAAATTAACCCGCTTGAACTTGGTTCATCAGTTCTGTGAAGTTAGTTTCTTTTTCAGTCACTTTCGCAACTTCAAGAACTTTCTCAACCGCTTGCTCTTCTAATGCTAAGTTACGAACACTATTCATCAGCTCATTATTTTTGCTGTAGTATTCGATAACTTCTGCTGGATCTTCATAAGCTGACGCCATTTCTTCGATCAATGCTTTAACACGATCTTCATCAGCTTTCAGCTCATTAGCGCTGATCACTTCACCTAACAGCAGACCGATAACAACGCGACGTTTTGCTTGTTCTTCGAACAGTTCACGTGGCAGTTCCATCGCTTGCTTCTCGTTACCACCAAAGCGTTGAGCAGCTTGACGACGCAGAACGTCAATTTCGCCATCAACCACAGCAGCAGGAACTTCGATTTCGTTTGCGTTAACTAGACCATCTAAAACTTGCGCTTTAATACGGTTACGAACTGCATTTTTCAGTTCACGTTCCATATTTTTACGAACTTCAGCACGCAGACCTTCTAAAGTACCATCAACGATACCGAAACGCTTGATGAACTCTTCAGTGAATTCTGGCAGTTCACGTTGCTCAACTTTCTTCAGAACGATAGCAAACTTAGCTGCTTTACCTTTCAGGTTTTCAGCGTGGTAATCTTCTGGGAAGTTAACTTCGATATCAAACTCTTCGCCTGCTTTGTGACCAACGATGCCATCTTCAAAGCCAGGGATCATACGACCTTCGCCCATAACCAGTGCGAAATCTTCTGCTTTGCCACCTTCGAACTCTTCACCATCGATTGAGCCAGTGAAGTTAATAGTGATACGTGAATCCGCAGTTGCCGCTTCAGAAACTTCTTTCCACTGAGCTTGTTGCTTACGCAGCGTTTCCAGCATGTTTTCCAGATCTTCATCTTTTACAGAAACAACTGGTTTTTCAACTTCGATAGTTTCCAGACCTTTCAGCTCGATTTCTGGATAAACTTCGAATTCAACTGAGTAAACAAAATCTTTACCATCTTCCAGCATTTCAGGTTTGTAGCTAGGCGCACCTGCTGGATTGATTTTTTGTTCGATGATCGCGTTGATGAAGTTACGTTGCATCACATCGCCCAGAACGTCTTGCATAACAGACGCGCCGTAACGCTGTTTAACGATGTTCATTGGTACTTTCCCTTTACGGAAACCATCAACACGTACTTTCTTCGCGACATTAACCAGCTCGCTGTTTACTGCTTTTTCAATATCGGCAGCAGGAACGGTGATTGTTACACGACGCCCAAGGCCTTGAGTCGTTTCAACAGAAACTTGCATCTTCTTACCTCAAAAAAAATCTTAGTGATCGGTCTACTCCAGAGTTTGGTCATTAAATCATAACGACCTTCTCCCTTCCAGAACCGGGGGCGTTGCTTACACAACGGTCATCCCTGATATCAGAAGCGTCCCGAAACCTTACTGAAAATTAGACGCGACATTATACCGATGCAGATGCTCCGAGTCGAGAAAAGCTGATAAAAGAAGCGATCAATCCGCTTTATTTGTGACTTTTCCGACTAAAAAATGTCTTCTCCACGCAAATTGGAGAAAAAATGCTCATCGAAATTAATGTCAACATCGTAAAATGATGTGAATCATTTCATCACAATGACAGTAAAACAGAGAATGAGTCAATCAGCCGTTTGTTTTACCACCACCACGACATGCAGGTGAATTTAATGCCGTATCCGCCAATTCCCCCCATTCTGTCGGGGTATACGTATGGAGCGCTAATGCGTGGATACTTCCTGCTAATTCGTCCGCCAAAATAGCATAAATTTCGCGATGACGGCCAACCATACGTTTATTTTCAAATTTTTCACTGACTAAAACCACCTTAAAGTGGCTTTCTGAACCAGCAGGCACATTGTGTTGATAGCTTTCATTGATCACTTCAAGATGAGCAGGTTCAAAGGCTGTATGCAACTTTTGCTGAATACGTGACTGCATATTCTGCGGTGCATTTATCCCCATAAAAATAACTCCTTTCTTCAACCAACATTTACGTTTTTTTTGTTATCTTTTTTTGTCACGGTAGAGGACAATCACTCTACAATGATATGATAAATACCCGCTTTGGCGAATTTTTTCTAAAATGGTTGTCTAACCCTTTAGAAAATCCGTCACAATGGCACTATACCCTATAAAACATAACAGGGTTCGTTAGATTGCACCATAACGGAACAGACTCAATTAGGAAAGATTAACTGGAAAAAATTATGTTAAGAAAACTTTGTTTTCCACTTTTTGCACTATTTCTTCTAGCAGGTTGTGCAACAAGCAATAACACTTTATCGCTCGAACCCAAAATCACGCTACCTGCGCGCAACCCGACACTCAATGCAACCGCAATTAGTGTGAGTAGCGTTGATAACCGACCATCAAAATCACTTACGGAACTCAACCGTAATGGGAGTTTAGTGGTCTTGTCACCTTCGCGTGATCCTCGCTATTTAATGCAAGAAGCGGTTGAGAAACAAATGGCAGCACGTGGTTTTATGGTGTCGTCACCCGCGAGTGTTAACTTAGTCGTACAATTAAATCAATTAAACGCCCAAGTCACTGAAGGCAGTCTACGTCACAATATCACGGTAAACACCAGTGTGACCGTTAATGCGACAGCGCCTAACGGCTCGACGAAATCACGTACTTTTACGCGTAATTACAACAACCAAGAATTACTTGGTGCAAGTAACGATAAAATAGAAAAAGCGATCAATATCGCGTTAACAGATTTAATTAATGATATGGCAAATGACCAAGAATTGACGCAGTTTATTAGACAAAACGCTCGGTAATCGCCCTTACATTATTATACGGTAAGAGCCTATTTCTATAGGCTCTTAAAAGTGTGGTGCTATTACTACAATAAGCAACCAATAACGGAAGTCCTCTATTTTACAAATAACCAATCATAGGAAGATTATGTCCCGTGCCTTTTTACCTAACTCAGTCATTTTAATCCTATTAGGTTTTGTTTCCGGCCTTCCGTTAGCCCTTACCGCAGGTACATTACAAGCTTGGTTAACAGTTGAAAACATCGATATCAAAACAATCGGTTTCTTTTCGCTTGTTGGTCAAGCTTATGTTTTAAAGTTTCTGTGGTCTCCCATGATGGACAGATATACGCCTCCTTTTTTTGGTCGGCGTCGAGGTTGGTTACTCACCACACAGATCCTACTTATTATTAGCATAGGGGCGATGGGTTTTATGAATCCATCCGAACACCTATGGTGGTTAGCAGCACTTGCCGTCATGGTTGCCTTTTGCTCCGCCTCACAAGATATTGTCTTCGATGCCTATAAAACCGATTTGCTCAGTGCAGAGGAAAGAGGTTTTGGTGCCGCCGTGTCGGTGATGGGGTATCGCATCAGTATGTTAGTTTCAGGTGGATTAGCATTATGGATGGCAGATACTTTTCTCACATGGAAACAGCTCTATCTACTCATGGCGGGGTTAATGCTAATCGGTGTTGTAGCGACGCTGCTTGCCAAAGAGCCTGAAGATAATGGCGCACCACCAACTTCACTAAAAAAAGCTATCTATGAACCATTAGCTGAATTTTTCAGCCGTAACAATGCTTGGTTGATCCTGCTGTTACTGGTGTTTTATAAAATGGGCGATGCTTTTGTTATGGCACTTAACACCAATTTTCTACTGCATGGGCTAGGGTTTAGCTTAAGTGAAGTCGGCACTGTCAATAAAACAGTAGGTATGCTGGCGACCATTATTGGGGCGTTATTTGGCGGTTATTTGATGAAAAAAATGAGCTTATTTAACGCGCTCTTTATTTTCGGAATATTACAAGGCGTATCTAATATCGGCTATTGGTTCCTTGCAGTCACGCCACCTAACATCATGACTATGGGAACAATTATTTTCCTTGAGAACCTTTTCTCAGGAATGGGTACCGCCGCCTTTGTTGCCTTATTGATGACCTTATGTAATAAGTCTCTTTCTGCCACACAATTTGCTTTGCTATCTGCACTTTCCGCAGTAGGACGCGTATATATCGGCCCTGTTGCCAGTATTCTTGTGAGTGCTTATGATTGGCCAATCTTTTATTTACTCTCGATTATCGTTGCTCTACCGGGGATCTTGCTGCTACTTGCCTGCCGCACATCGCTTATCTATACCCAAACAACTGGGCTATTCCAGCGCCGTGAACAATATGCAAAAGCCTACAAAATCGCGGTTTACTTATTCTTGCTAGCTATTAGCATCCTTGCTATTTGGCTAATAACGCTCTTAATCAGCTCATTCTCATCTGTCAAAATCTATCTGTTTACAACTCATCTATCACTTTGGCTTTCCTTGCCTGAATATCAAAATAGCATCTTCAATACCGGCGTTGGGATTGGGGCATTAAGTTTGATTATTGGTGGATGCCTTGATTTCTTTGCGGTCAAGAAAGTAGTTAAAAAAGCTATTAATTAATCAAAAAAATTAATAACTAGAGTAATTATCCCGAAATAAGATAAATCTGTTTCGGGTTTTTCTTGACCTTTTAAATTAGATCTGACTAGCAAATATTGATATCCCTCGCGTCATATCGTGATGTATATCACTTATTCAATGAAATATATTTTTTAATTACAAATGAAAAGCCTAATATCTCACACGTTAAGGGCTAATCAGCCTCACGGCTGAATAATAAATATCGTTAATACTCAAACGAAAATAATATATTATGAAAAAACAACTTCTCTGCGCCGCGGCACTCGTATCTTTAGCTGGAACAGCGAATGCAGACGACGGCTTTCTTGGCTATCAGAATGGTTTCGCGGATATCAATGTCAACTATCTAGACTGGTCTCACCGCACCGAAACTAAGTCAGAATACACTTCTCGTAAAAAAGACTTTGCCTACATTGAGTTAGAAGGCGGTGCTAACTTCAATTGGGGGGAATTATACGGCTTCTTTGATGTGGAAAACCCATTCCATAAACGCCGTACTGAACCAGGTCGTAACCAACGTTATACAATCAAAACCACGGGACGTTTCTATTTAGGTGACAGTGGCTTTAACGTATATGGACACGTCTATGGTACTTGGTCACTGCCAGGAGCTAAATATGGTGGTAATTTCCATGAAGTCAATACATTGTATGGTTTAGGATACAACACTGCATTTGGTGACCTGTGGTTCAAACCATTTATTGCAATGCACTATGTCGATCAATCGTTTTATTCAGGTAATAACGGCTATGTCGTCGGCTGGGTTGCTGGTTATGGATTCAAAATGTTTGAAGAGAATTTCATGATCACTAACTGGCACGAAATGGAGTTTGCACGCCATAAACGTTATGGCAGCGGTAACGGTGGTCGTGATGGTGTCAATGGTGCATTAGCATTTTGGTGGAATGCAACACCAAATTTAGCAGCAGGTGTTCAATATCGCTACGCTGATAACAAGTTAGGTGAAGATTTCTATCAAGATGCGATTATTTATACATTAAAATATACGTTCTAAATAGCTCACTTAAGTCAACATGAATACTTATAGAAAAATTTAAAAACTCTCTTTTCTTTTCAAGAAAGTAACAATTTTTCTTAGCTATTTTGGCCGGTAAGGTGGTGCTAGCCGCCTTATCGGCATTAAAAATCGTAATTTCACCTATCATTTTATTTAACAATCATAGCAGTTTCTTCATTTTTTGCTCACTTTTGTACATATTTTTCTTTGAAAAATGACAAAGATATTTTAGTATTACCTTCGTTTTAGCAAAATATACCTATAATCTGCATGACTTTTAACTTTTTAATCATAAGCTCTTTACATGTGATCATATTAACATAAAGAGCTAACAATCCTGCTTCTTTACCTTACAATTGTTTACACTCACATAACCTTACCGTAGAATGCCCCCACTGATGAAACGACAATTAGAATCTTTGTCATTTGGGGTCGTGGATGAGACTTATGAACTACAAAAAAAGCATTGGGGCAATCTCGCTAGTTGTAGCCGCCTTATTATTAGGTGGTTGCGACATGGTGTTGATGGACCCTAAAGGCGCCGTTGGCGTCAAACAAAAAGAGCTGATTCTTATTGCAATCGGCTTAATGCTCGTTGTTGTGATTCCTGTTATTTTCATGGCATTTATCTTTGCAATGAAATATCGTGAATCCAATAAATCAGCAACTTACCGTCCTAACTGGGCTCACTCAAATAAAATTGAGTTAGTCTGCTGGACCGTTCCTATCATCATTATCATCATTCTAGGTACTATTACTTGGAAGACGACTCATGAGCTTGACCCTTATAAGCCATTAGTCAGTGATCAGGAACCTGTCACTATTGAAGTTATTTCGGCTGACTGGAAATGGATCTTCATCTATCCAGAGCAAGGCATTGCAACAGTTAACGAAATCGCATTCCCTACTGGTGTGCCAATCAACTTCAAAATTACGTCTGATTCGGTGATGAACTCGTTCTTCATTCCATCGTTAGGTGGTCAAATCTACGCGATGGCAGGTATGCAAACTAAGCTTCACTTAATTGCTAATGAACCTGGTACTTATAAAGGCTTCTCTGCAAGCTACAGTGGCCATGGCTTCTCTGATATGAAGTTTAATGCTATCGCAACACCTGATCGCCAAGGTTTTGATGAGTGGGTACAAAAGGTGAAAGCGTCACCTAAGACTATGGATACCATGCAAGCGTTTGATGAAGTCGCCAAACCTAGCATGAACGTTCCTGTAACCTACTTCTCTAGCGTGAAACCAAATCTGTATGAAGACATCATTCTCAAGTTTGGTCATGAGCACCATAAAGGTCACGCTCCTGCAGACAAGAAAGATGAAACTGCAGGTCAATCTATGCATATGAGCCATAACGCTCATACAGGCGCTGAGGAATAAGGGCATGTTCGGAAAATTAACACTAGATGCTATTCCGCTCCATGAGCCAATTGTCGTCGTGACACTGATTTGTATCATTATCGGCGGTATTGCGCTTCTTGGTGCGATCACCTACTTCGGTAAATGGAAGTGGTTGTGGAAAGAGTGGTTGACATCCGTTGACCACAAAAAAATTGGTGTCATGTACATCATTGTCGCAATGGTCATGCTATTCCGTGGTTTCGCGGATGCTATCATGATGCGTGGTCAACAAGTACTCGCTTCTGCTGGTCAAGAAGGTTTCTTAAACCCTCACCACTATGACCAAATTTTTACCGCACACGGCGTTATCATGATTTTCTTCATGGCGACTCCATTTGTTGTCGGTCTGATGAACCTTGTTGTTCCTCTGCAAATTGGTGCGCGTGACGTTGCTTTCCCATTCCTGAACTCACTGAGCTTCTGGTTCTTCGTCGTCGGTGTTGTGCTGATTAACATCTCGTTAGGGGTGGGTGAATTCGCACAAACAGGTTGGTTAGCTTATCCGCCGCTTTCGGGCTTGGAGTACAACCCGGGTGTCGGGGTCGATTATTGGCTCTGGAGTCTCCAGATATCCGGTATTGGTACACTATTAACAGGGGTTAACTTTATCGCGACAATTATCCGCATGCGTGCACCGGGTATGTCGATGATGAAAATGCCAGTATTTAGCTGGGCAGCACTCTGTACGAACGTACTTATCGTAGCAGCGTTCCCAATCCTGACTGTTACACTGACGCTTCTGACATTAGACCGTTACCTAGGTACCCATTTCTTTACTAATGATATGGGCGGTAACATGATGATGTACATCAACCTGATTTGGGCATGGGGTCACCCAGAGGTGTATATCCTTGTACTACCTGTATTCGGTGTTTTCTCAGAAATTGCGGCAACGTTCTCCAAAAAACGTCTGTTTGGCTACACCTCGTTAGTGTGGGCAACTATCGTTATTACCGTTATGTCCTTCATCGTTTGGTTGCACCACTTCTTTACGATGGGCTCGGGAGCAAACGTCAACGCCTTCTTTGGTATCGCCACGATGATTATCGCAATCCCAACAGGGGTTAAGATCTTCAACTGGCTGTTCACCATGTATCAAGGTCGTATTGAGTTTAAATCACCGATGCTGTGGACTGTCGGCTTCATTATCACCTTCTCTGTCGGTGGTATGACAGGTGTTCTACTTGCAGTACCTGGTGCAAACTTCGTTCTGCACAACAGTTTATTCCTGATTGCTCACTTCCATAACGTTATCATTGGTGGTGTGGTATTCGGTTGTTTCGCGGGTATGACTTACTGGTTCCCGAAAGCTTACGGCTTTACGCTAAATGAAAAATGGGGTGTCCGTGCCTTCTGGTTCTGGATCACTGGTTTCTTCTTAGCATTTATGCCGCTATATATCCTTGGCTTTATGGGAATGACTCGTCGTTTAAGCCAAAATATTGATCCGGCTTATCACACGATGCTCGTTGTTGCTGCATGTGGTGCTGGACTGATTGCGCTGGGTATCCTGTGTCAAGTTATCCAAATCATCGTGAGTATCCGTGACCGTCATGCAAACCGTGACCTAACTGGTGACCCATGGGGTGGCCGTACACTGGAGTGGGCAACATCTTCTCCACCGCCATTCTATAACTTTGCCATCGAGCCAAACATCCAAACTCGTGATGCTTGGTGGGATATGAAAGAAAAAGGTACCGCTCATAAGCGTCCTGCTAAATATGAAGAAATTCATATGCCGAAAAATACAGGCGCTGGCGTGATCATCGCTGCATTCAGCTTGGTTTTAGGTTTCGCGATGATCTGGCACATCTGGTGGCTCGCAATCGTTGGTTTCGCTGGCATGATTGTTACTTGGATTGCAAAAAGCTTCGACGAAGATGTTGATTATTACGTACCTGTGGCCGAAATCGAGCAAATCGAGAATAAGCACTTTGAAGACTTACGTAAGGCAGGTGTGAACGATGTCAACTAATACAATGACTAATCAAAACTTGGCCCATGCAGAGCATGGGCACCATGATGCAGGCGGAACTAAGGTATTTGGTTTCTGGCTCTACATAATGAGTGACCTGATTCTGTTCGCCTGTTTATTCGCAACTTATGTTGTCTTGGCTGACGGCACTGCCGGCGGCCCTGAAGGTAAAGACATTTTCAGCCTGTCATTCGTTTTAGGTGAAACCTTCCTACTGTTATTCAGTAGTATCACCTACGGCTTTGCAATGTTAGCCATGCATAAAGGTAAAATTGCATCCGTTAACTTATGGCTGTTTGTCACTTTCCTGTTAGGCCTTGGCTTCGTTATCATGGAAGTTTATGAGTTCCATGAGCTAATTGCAGAAGGCTATGGTCCTGACCGCAGTGGCTTCTTGTCTGGCTTCTTTACGCTGGTTGCAACTCACGGTATCCACGTGACTTGTGGTCTAGTTTGGATCATCATCATGATTATCCAAGTTTCACGCCGTGGCCTAACTGAGGTGAACCAAACGCGTCTGAACTGCCTGAGCCTATTCTGGCACTTCTTAGATGTTGTTTGGATCTGTGTATTTACCGTTGTTTATCTTCTGGGGGCAATTTAAATGAGTCACGCAAAAGATGCTCATACTGGAGCAAGCCACGGTAGCATGAAGACTTACGTGATTGGTTTTGTTCTGTCAGTCATATTGACAGTGATTCCTTTCTGGATGGTGATGGAAGGTACAGCATCACAAGCCACTATCCTTTGGACAGTTGTGGGTATGGCTGTTGTACAGATCCTCGTTCATCTAGTATGCTTCTTGCACATGAACACATCATCAGATGAGCGTTGGAACCTGATTGCATTCCTGTTCACTATGCTAATCATCGGTATCGTTGTCATTGGCTCTCTGTGGATTATGTACAACCTGAACATCAATATGATGCTCGACTAAAGAGTTGCCGATATGTTTAAGCAATACCTGCAAGTGACCAAGCCAGGAATTATTTTCGGAAATCTAATTTCTGTGATCGGCGGTTTTCTTCTCGCCTCAAAAGGCTCGATTGATTACCCGCTGTTTATTGCGACTTTGCTGGGTGTATCACTGGTCGTCGCTTCTGGTTGTGTTTTTAACAACTATATCGACCGTGATATCGACCGTATCATGGAAAGAACGAAGAATCGCCCTTTAGTTAAAGGGCTGATTGACCCGAAAATTAGCCTGATTTACGCCGCTGCATTAGGTATTGCTGGCATGCTGCTACTTCTTGTAGCAGCAAATGCTCTGGCAATGCTCCTTGCGGTAATTGGTTTCGTAGTTTATGTAGGTATTTATAGCCTATATATGAAACGTAAATCAGTCTATGGCACGCTAATTGGTAGTTTATCTGGCGCAGCTCCACCGGTTATCGGTTATTGCGCTGTCACAAATGAGTTCGATACAGGTGCATTGATCCTGTTATTGATTTTCAGCTTGTGGCAAATGCCTCATTCGTATGCCATCGCGATTTTCCGTTTTAAAGACTATAAAGCAGCTAATATTCCTGTTTTGCCTGTAATTAAAGGGATCTCTGTCGCTAAGACACATATCTTCTTATACATCTTGGCATTCATGGTTGCCACACTCATGTTAGCTATCAGCGGATACGCTGGTTATAAATATCTGGTTGTGGGTGCTGCGGTCAGTCTTTGGTGGCTTGGCATGGCAATTTCTGGGTTTAAAACCGAAAATGATGACCGTGTTTGGGCTCGTAAACTGTTTATCTTCTCCATTGTGGCGATCACTTCATTGAGTGTCATGATGTCAGTTGACCCAACAGTTTCAACCGATACTGTTATAGCTTTAGTTAGATAATTTCTGACACAATAACTCCCAACGGCAGGCCAGTCCTGCCGTTTTCATTTATAACATCATTATTGATTATTAATAATGATTAAATATTCATTTACCTACCTCTAGGTTCCCCAATAGAATAACCTTTTTCGTCTATACCCGAGGCTTTACCATGAATGATAACAAGATGACCCGCTCCGAATTACGTGCGACATGGGGGCTAGGCTCTGTTTTTTCCCTAAGAATGCTAGGGATGTTTATGGTATTACCCATATTAACCAGTTATGGTATTCACCTTAAAGATTCATCAGAGCTTTTGGTCGGGGTCGCGATTGGTATTTATGGCCTAAGCCAAGCCATCTTCCAAATCCCTTTCGGCTTGATGTCAGATAAAATTGGCCGTAAACCTTTAATCGTAGTTGGGTTGATGATATTTATCATTGGTAGCGTACTCGCCGCACTTAGTGACTCCATATGGGGGATCATTATTGGTCGTGCCTTACAAGGTGCTGGAGCGATTTCTGCTGCCGTTATGGCATTACTTTCTGACCTTACCCGCGAACAGAATCGTACCAAGGCCATGGCTTTTTTAGGGATTAGCTTTGGCATCACTTTTGCTATCGCATTAGTCCTAGGACCAATCGTCACCCACTGGGTTGGATTAAGTGGGTTATTTTGGGGGATCACCCTACTAGCGGGCGGTGCTATTGTGGTCACCCTGTTTGTGGTGCCTAATAGCCATCAGCATATGACTAACCGCGAATCCGCTTTCGTAAAAGAGAATTTGCGTACAGTCATAACGAACCCCCAGTTGCTAAAACTCAACTTTGGCATTTTAAGCCTACATACTTTGCTTATGTCGAGCTTCGTTGCCTTCCCCTTAATCATGACTCATGCGGGATACTTGGCAAAAGATCACTGGAAGGCTTATCTGATTACCATGCTGATCGCCTTTGTATCAGTGCTTCCCTTTATTATCTATGCTGAAAAACACCGAAAAATGAAACAGGTGTTTTTACTATGTATTTTTATCTTGGCGTTAGCTGAGGTCACTTTATGGTTATCGGGAAACCATCTGTGGGTGATCTTTTTAGGATTACAGCTATTTTTTGTCGCCTTTAATATTATGGAAGCCATTCTCCCTTCATTGATCAGTAAAGAAGCTCCCGCTGGCTATAAAGGAACCGCAATGGGGGTTTATTCCACCAGCCAGTTTTTAGGTGTGGCGATAGGCGGCATACTCGGTGGGTGGCTCTATGATATGGATGGAGCGGCAGCCGTATTTATTGGCGGGCTAGCCTTAACAGCCATTTGGTTTATCGTGAGTCTGACCATGCGGCAGCCTCCTTATGTCAGCAGTATTCGTCTTGTTTTACCTCATCGATTTAAAAATATCGACAAGTTACAAGCTCAACTTTCCACGCTGCCGGGTGTATTAGAAGCCGTCATTATTCCCGATGAAATGGGCGTTTATGTGAAGGTGGATAGGAAACTGACAACGCGAGAACAACTAGAAGCAATAATTAAAGGTGAAGATTAATACAAATAGCCCGCGGCAATACCAGCAGCGGGCTGTTGTGCCTATTAGTCACGGAAGTTAGTAAACTGGAATGGCTGGCCTAAGTTGCCAGAACGGACAAGTGCCATCACTGATTGTAAATCATCACGTGATTTGCCTGTCACTCGCACTTGCTCACCTTGGATCTGAGCTTGAACTTTCAGTTTGCTATCTTTAATTAACTTAACAATTTTTTTAGCCGTTGCCGCATCAATCCCCTGCTTTAACGTCACTTCAACACTGTAAGTTTTGCCACTGTGCACAACATCATCGGGAATATTCAAGACAGCGCCATCAATGCCACGCTTTGCCATTTTTTCACGTAAAATGTCTAACAACTGATGAACTTGAAAGTCCGACTCACTCGTTACTTTGATAGATTCACTCTTCTCATTGAGTTCGAAGCTTGCCGCCACATTTTTAAAGTCCCAACGGGTGGTTAATTCGCGCTCGGAATTTTCAACCGCATTACGCACTTCATTCATTTCTACTTCAGATACAATATCAAATGATGGCATGGTTATGACCTCCTGATAATCAATGTGATGCATGATAGCTTCTTTCTATTAAGAGCAAAAGCACTATACTTGATATATGAATTTACAAGCATCTATACTCGTCGAGCTTCAAGCGCAGCACCATTGGCTATGTGTTTACCCATCAGATGACGATTTTAACACCTAGCTGCAATTTGAAAGGGTTAAAACTGACCATTAAATAACTATTGGCTTGAACCTGACTAATACCCAGAGGGGGAATATGAAAATAACGCTTATCGGTTGTGGTGCTATTGGTAAATTATGGCTCGCCGCGTTAAGTCAGCAAGGGCACGATATACAAGGCTGGCTACGTATAGCGCAATCTGACTTATTTGTTGATGTCAACGAACCCGATGGCCGTATTTTTCGTGAATGGATCCCTTGCAACAACCTCAATCATTTACAAAACAGTGAATTAGTTATTGTGTGTTTGAAGGCATGGCAAGTCTCCGATGCGCTACTGCCTTTACTGCATAATATACCAGACGCCTGCCCGATCCTGTTACTTCATAACGGCATGGGGACACTTGATGAGTTAGGCACTTTACGCCATCCTTTTTTATCCGGCATCACCACCCACGCAGCTTGGCAAGAAAACAACCAAGTTTTTCATGTCGCTAATGGTATAACCCATATCGGAGCCGTTAACTCACTGGCTGAAAATTACTACCCCATTGCCGATATTTTGCATGAGGCCCTTCCAGATGTCGCATGGCATAACCAGATCCTGACGACGTGTTGGAAGAAACTTGCCGTCAACTGTGTGATAAATCCTCTCACTATTCTTCATAATTGTAAAAATGGTGATTTACTCAATCATTCACAGCAAATTAATTTGCTAATTGATGAAATATGCCAAGTGATGGCTATTGAAGGACTGCATACTGATAAAGCCCAGCTTGTTGACTATATTTATGGCATTATTCACAGTACGGCGAGTAACTACTCCTCAATGTTACAAGACATTCGTAATAAGCGACGAACCGAAATCGACTACATTACAGGCTATCTCATTAAACAAGCAAGAGCGCATGGCCTAAGCACACCAGAGAATGATCGTTTGTACCATTTTATTAAACAGCGAGAAGAAAAAAATGACGGCTTCCGTACTGATATGCATCGCCAATGGTAGTGAAGAAATCGAAACCGTAACCACTGCTGATTTATTAGTAAGAGCAGGGATCAAGGTTACATTAGCAAGTGTAACTGACGATGGCTCTATTGAAATAACCGCCTCTAGAGGCGTCAGAATTGTCGCTGATACCCCAATTATCAAGGTGGCTGATGAACCTTTTGATGCGATTGTTCTTCCCGGTGGAGTAAAAGGAGCCGAAACCTTCCGCGACAGCCCATTAGTCGTGGAAAAAGCGAGGAGAATGCACCTTGATGGTAAAATTGTAGCCGCGATTTGTGCCGCTCCTGCTTTGGTATTGGAATACCACCAGTTATTTCCAATCGGGAATATGACAGGTTATCCCACGATGAAAAATCAAATTGCGGCAAATAAATGGGTTGATAAGCGAGTCTATTTTGATGAGCGTGTCAACTTATTAACGAGCCAAGGGCCAGCAACAACCTTTGATTTCGCCTTGAAATTGATTGAGTTGCTGGTTGGCCGCGATATCGCCGGCAAGGTTGCATCTCAATTAATTTTACCTAATGGGATTAATGATTATTTAGAGCAGTAATAGTAAAGGCCGATACGATGATACCGTTCGGCCTTTATCTTAGTTATGACATGACTTGGTTACGGGCGATAGACTTTTACATTATTAAACCCCTGCTCTTGCAAATAAAGAGCTTGTAAACGGCTCATCACCCCGCGCTCGCAATATAACAAGTAGGTTTTATCTTTTGGTAAATCGCCAAATTGAGTACCCAAGCGGTAAAACGGGATATGCTTAACCTCAATCCCTTCAATGGATAATGGCTTCTCTTCGTGTTCGTCCGTAGAGCGAATATCTAAAATCACTTCATGCTCAGGCGCAAGCTCACTCACCATTTCCACTTCCATGACTTGTTCACGGCTTTCTTGGGCTATCTGGCGAATATCAATATTTTGTGACTGCTCAACGACTTGATCTAAGATACTAAAGTCAAAATTGGCTTCTTCCGCTTCAATTTTCGCTTTCACTGCTTTAACAGTAGGGCTTTTCGAAATCACACCACAATATTCAGGCATGGTTTTCGCAAAATCTTCTGTGCCAATTTGACGGGCAATTTTGATGATATGCTCTTTGTCATGAGAGATAAGAGGACGCAACACCAAAGTGTCAGACGCATTATCAATCAAACGCAAATTGGTCAATGTTTGACTTGATACCTGCCCTAATGCTTCCCCTGTCACTATCGCTTGAACGCCATAGCGTTCAGCAACCTTTGAAGCGGCACGGACCATCATGCGTTTCAAGACAACGCCCATTTGTCCGTCATCTACTTTTTCTAAGATTTCTGCCACAACAGGCTCAAAATTAACCGCAATAAAACGGACTTTATGGGAACTACCAAAGCGGTTCCAGAGATAGTGGGCAATTTGTTTAACACCAATTTCATGAGCCGCTCCACCTAGATTAAAGAAGCAGTAATGAACACGGCAACCACGGCGCATCAACATATAACTTGATACCCCAGAGTCAAAGCCCCCAGAGATCAGTGATAATACATCTTCTTGCGTCCCAATAGGGAAACCACCAATACCTTCATAGCGTGCTTTTACGAGGATCAAGTTTTCGTCTTCTATCTCTAAATGCACCGTAACATCGGGGGCTGTCAGCTTCACTTTCGCAGAAGGAATATGTTGATTTAAGCCACCACCGATATAGCGCTCCGCCTCAATAGAAGTAAACTCATGCTTCCCTCTTCGCTTGACGCGCACACAGAAAGTTTTATTTTCTAGCGAAGGCGCATAAGAGTCATGCACCATCTCATAAATATGGTGCAAACTGGTGAACGGCTTTTCTTCAACTTCTAACACATGGTGAATACCGGGAATGCGCGTCAGCATGTCACAAATTTCGTCGTGTTTCGTTTCCCCTTTAACACGCACTTCAATGTTATCCCAATGACGGACAACCGCGATTTCTTCGCCCAACGGCTTCAGGACATTACGGATATTGCTGGTAAGGATCTTAATAAAACGTAGCCTAACGGTCTGGCTTTTAATCGTAATTTCTGGGAATAACTTAATGATAAACTTCATAATAGCAGCATGTTAATGTTATAGGGGCAAGTGAACGTATTTTAAAAGTGACACACGTACAGGTTACCAATTGTCAATAAAGAGGCGTATTATAGCACTATCTTGTGTGTTGAATCTAAAAACACCAATAATAAATTGTATCCAGCGCGAGACTAAGTTAGTCTGCTCAATTAATACAATCCTTTGATTGAATGATTAAATATTTGTGGTTAAAGAAAGATGGCTAAAGAAAAATCTCAGCAAGTACCTGTAGTTAGCTTCGAAAACTCACTCAAAGAACTTGAGGAAATTGTTTCTCGCCTTGAGTCTGGCTCACTACCACTTGAAGATGCGCTCAATGAGTTTGAACGAGGCATCCAAATCGCTAAACAAGGGCAAAAAGTCCTGCAACAGGCTGAGCAACGCGTGCAAATCCTGCTTAGCGATGATGAAAATAAAGCTCTTGATGATTTTTCACCAGATACCGAATAAATTATGTCCGAACAACACCCTAATAGCTTCACAATACAGCAACAACAAGCGTATGAGCGAGTTAACCAGTATTTACTAAATGCCTTAGATGCGCTTCCTTTCTCTGATTTACCCCTTGCCGCTGCCATGAAACATGGTGCACTACTTGGGGGGAAACGCCTACGCCCGTTTTTGACCTATACTGTAGGAAGCATGCTGGGTGTCGATTCTGTTAATCTTGATGCGCCAGCGGCAGCGGTTGAGTGTATTCACGCCTACTCATTAATTCATGATGATCTCCCTGCTATGGATGATGATGACCTACGGCGTGGGCAACCCACTTGCCATATCAAATTTGGTGAAGGGAATGCCATTTTGGCGGGTGATGCGCTACAAACATTAGCCTTCCAGCTACTGTCTTCCGCAGAAATGCCTGATGTTACTGACAAAGACCGAATTGCTATGTTGTCAGAACTCGCTTATGCCAGTGGTCTAGCGGGTATGTGTGGTGGTCAAGCACTCGACCTTGAGGCTGAGGGCAAGCGTGTTGATCTTGCAGCCCTTGAACGTATTCACCAACACAAAACGGGTGCATTAATACGAGCAGCTATTCGTATGGGTGCTTATGCCGCTGGAATAAAAGGACATAAGGCACTACCTGCATTAGATAAGTATGCAGAATCTATTGGCCTCGCATTCCAAGTACAAGATGATATTTTGGATGTGATTGGTGATAGTGAAGTGACAGGCAAACGCCAAGGCGCTGATGCTGAGCATGAGAAAAGCACGTATCCATCTTTGCTTGGACTTGAAGCGGCTCAAGAAAAAGCTCGCGAGCTGTATTATAATGCGTTGGAAGCGTTAAAAGCCATTGAAGCAGAAGGCTATAATACACAAACTTTAGTCGCCCTAGCGAATTTCATTATCGAGCGTAAAAGCTAATCTTACATACTCTCAAACGATTAAAGATGCGGCTAGGCGAGAAGCGAACAAGTTGCTAGGATCATACAAAAATCTATGGTCAGCACGCGTGAACATAGTCAATAACGCTGCCATCGAGATCATAACGAGTATACAATGCTGCTTTCTATTCATACTATTGATAATAAAAGTGGCATAATAGCTAAATTCAAACGCTGGAATTAACCAGCGTTATTACCTTATTAACAATTATAAATAGTCGTGGGCCCCCTAATGAGTATTGATATCGCTAAGTATCCAACACTAGCGCTGGCAGAAACACCGGAAGAGCTACGTCTGCTGCCGAAAGAAAGCCTGCCGAAGCTGTGTGATGAACTCAGGCAATTTTTACTTAGTAGTGTTGGTCGATCTAGCGGTCACTTTGCCTCTGGTTTAGGCGCCGTTGAACTCACCGTTGCATTACATTATGTTTATAAAACTCCTTTCGATAACCTTGTCTGGGATGTGGGCCATCAAGCCTACCCCCATAAGATTTTAACAGGTCGCCGAGATCGCATTGATACCATTCGTCAAAAAAATGGTTTGCATCCCTTTCCTTGGCGTGACGAAAGCGAATATGACGTATTGAGCGTTGGTCACTCATCAACCTCAATTAGTGCCGGTTTAGGTATGGCCATTGCCGCTGAAAAAGAAGATAAAAACCGCAAAACCGTCTGTGTCATTGGGGATGGTGCGATTACTGCGGGTATGGCATTTGAAGCCATGAACCATGCCGGTGATGTTGCTCCTGATATGTTAGTCATCCTCAACGATAACGAAATGTCGATTTCTGAAAATGTTGGGGCGCTGAATAACCATCTTGCTCACCTGCTCTCTGGCAAGCTCTACACCACTTTGCGTGAAGGTGGTAAAAAAGTGTTTTCTAATATGCCGCCGATTAAAGAGCTATTAAAGAAAACAGAAGAACATATCAAAGGCATGGTCGTTCCTGGCACCATGTTTGAAGAGTTAGGTTTTAACTACATCGGCCCTGTTGATGGTCACGATGTCGTTGCGCTTGTGCAAACCTTGAAAAATATGCGTGATCTGAAAGGGCCTCAGTTCTTACATATCATGACCAAAAAAGGTCGTGGCTATGAGCCTGCTGAAAAAGATCCGATCAGTTGGCATGCTGTTCCTAAATTTGATCCAAGCACATTTACCCTGCCTAAGAGTAAAGAGACCCGTCCTACATTTTCTAAGATTTTTGGGGATTGGCTATGCGAAGAAGCCCAAAACGATGATAAGCTCATGGCTATCACACCGGCTATGCGTGAAGGGTCAGGAATGGTGCGTTTTTCCAAAGAGTACCCTAACCAATACTTCGATGTCGCCATCGCCGAGCAACATGCCGTTACCTTTGCCGCTGGCTTAGCTATCGGTGGTTATAATCCGATCGTCGCGATTTACTCCACTTTCTTGCAGCGCGGTTACGATCAAGTGATCCATGATGTTGCGATTCAAAAAACCCCTATCTTATTTGCCATTGATCGTGCGGGGATTGTTGGGGCTGATGGCCAAACTCACCAAGGGGCATTTGATATCTCTTACCTACGGTGCATTCCAACACTCGTTATCATGACGCCAAGTGATGAAAATGAATGCCGCCAAATGCTACATACTGGTTACCATTATAAAGATGGCCCTAGCGCGGTACGCTACCCTCGCGGAACAGGCACTGGAGCAGAATTACAACCTCTTGCACCACTACCAATTGGTAAAGGGGTCATTCGTCGCCAAGGGGAAAAAATTGCCATCCTCTGCTTCGGTACATTACTCAAACATGCGCTCGACGCTGCCGAAGCGCTTAATGCAACCGTTGTTGATATGCGCTTTGTTAAACCATTAGATGAAGCACTGATCCTCGATATGGTAAACAGCCATGACATGTTAGTCACGCTAGAAGAGAATGCCATTATGGGCGGTGCAGGCAGTGGTGTTAACGAATTCCTGATGCGCGAACATAAGATGATACCTGTATTAAATCTTGGTTTACCTGATTTCTTTATACCGCAAGGCAGCCAAGAAGAGCTTATTGCGGACTTAGGTCTCGATAGTCAAGGTATTATTCACGCAATCGAACAATATCAGCAGAAATCATAACCTATAGTAAAAAACAGGTATTGTGATAATAACAATACCTGTTTTTCTCAATATTCTTCCTTAATCGATCTTCCATTACAATCCCCGCTTCCTTATGTGAAATTTCATTTTTCTTATTTAAGATAAAATTATTTTGATCATCGATAAGATCAAACTAAGCTAAAATTCTTTTAAAAGGATCTTGCTTTTATCTCAAATAAAGTTCAGTATGAAGTTAATACCCAATTACCCTCATAATAATTTTTGTCATTATTGACATAAATGTCTCATATTTATATGAGATATACGCCTCATTTTTATTTTAGCTGCCTTTTGGCAGCTTTCTTTTGCAAAAAAGAAAATAAATCAAATAGATTCAATAGATTAAGTAATTCCCTCTAATTTTCTAATCGCTATTTTTAATATCCTCTATCTAGAACCTATTATATTTTTCTATAAAAAATCACGGTAATGACCTCTTTGTAACCTATATAAAATAACAACACGGATTATTACGATAACAAAAAGATCTTTTTTGATCGCTTAAAATAAAAAACCCGCCTCAATCACTGACACGGGTTCACTAAACAGCATGATTATTTTATCAACTTAACTATTAACATCCGTTAATGCAAAATGATCAAACCCTTTAAGGGCAACATCAACCGCCTGATTATCACAATAATAACTGATCCCTTCTGATTGCGGTTTTATTTGACCAATACACGTAAAATTAGCGCCTGTATGAGCCAATGCTACTTCTAAAGCACCACGATTAACTTCAGGGATCGTAAAGCAAAGCTCATAATCTTCACCACCACTTAACGACCAAATGCGTGCTTGCTCTACAGAGCAGTTTTGTTGCAACGCCTCGGAAAGTGGTAAAGCATCAAGATTAATACGAGCGCCACAGCCGCTAGCCTTGAGGATATGATTGAGATCGGAAATTAAACCATCAGAAATATCAATCGCGGAAGAAGCTAAGTGGCGTAACGCCTGCCCTTGTAAAATACGCGGCTGAGGACGCAGATGACGCCCAATTAGCCATGACTTTTGGCTCTCATCAGCAATATCTAATTTCCCCTGTAATATTGCTAAACCCGCAGCGCTGTCACCTAGTGTGCCCGTCACGTATATCCAGTCGCCATTACGGGCTCCTGAGCGTGACAATGCTTTCCCACTCGGTACTAAGCCATGTACGGTATAAGTTAGGCTCATTGGTCCACGCGTTGTATCACCGCCAATTAGCTGCATACCGTAATAGTTAATTTGCTCAAATAAGCTATCGCTAAATTGCTCTAACCAATCTGGATCAACATGAGGTAGTGTGATCGCTAGAGAAACCCATGCCGGATCTGCTCCCATAGCAGCAAGATCACTTAAATTAGACGCTAATGATTTGTAAGCAAGATCGGCTGGAGAAATTTCAGGAAGGAAGTGGATACCAGAAACTAATGTATCGGTGCTCACAGCAAGCTGCTGTTTTTCTGGGATGGTCATCAACGCACAGTCATCACCAATACCAATATTCACATCCCGTCTGTTTGTTGTTTGACGGTTAAAGTAACGCGCGATGAGGTCAAATTCGCCATATGACATGGTAGCTTTTCCATTTTCGCTATGCCCAGTTATCAACTTCATCACTGATAATTAGACATAAAAGACAAAGATAGGCCGGAACCCAGCCTACCTCATTACTACTGTAGTATTACAGGAGGGAACCCTGATCAATTTTTATTTTTTACGACGAACAGAAGGCGCAGCCTTATCGAGAACACCATTCACAAATTTATGGCTATCTTCAGCACCAAAAACTTTGGCTAGTTCAATGCCTTCGTTAATTGCAACTTTATAAGGCACATCTTCACGGTAGCTTAGTTCATACATAGCAACACGTAAAATCGCTTTCTCTACCTGCCCCAACTCTTCAAGCTGGCGAGATAGGAAAGGAGCCATTAGCTGGTCAAGCTTAGCAGCGTTATTGGCGACTCCCGACAACAGTTCACGAAAATAAATAACGTCAACGTCAGACATGTCCTGTTCAGCAATAAATTCATATTCCACATCGGAAACATTATTACCGGATAATTGCCATGAATAAATGGCCTGTACAGCACACTCACGAGCGCGGCGACGAGCAGCAGGTTTCACAAGATTCCCCTTAAATAAAAACTAAATCAGCCTTTTACAGCTTTAAGTACATTAATCATTTCTAATGCCGTCAGAGCAGCTTCAGCGCCTTTATTGCCAGCTTTAGTACCAGCACGTTCAATGGCTTGCTCAATATTTTCAGTCGTCAAAACACCGAAAGTGACTGGCACTTCACTGTTCATTGCGACATGAGAAAGACCTGAACTGCACTCGCCTGCAACATATTCAAAATGCGCAGTTCCACCACGGATCACCGTGCCTAATGCAATAACAGCATCGTATTTTTTCGTTTCGGCCAGTGCTTTAACGGTTAATGGTAGCTCGTAAGCGCCTGGCACCCAGACAACAGTGATGTTATCTTGAGACACTTGGCCGATACGCTCTAAAGCATCAACAGCACCGTCCAGCAGACTATCATTAATAAAGTTGTTAAAACGAGCGATTGCAATGGCGACACGCGCTTGTGGCGCGGCAACAACACCTTTAATTACGTTCATAGCCTTCCTTTAATATTAATTATAACCCGCGGGGCGCGGATTTTATCACATTCTTTCGTTAATCGCGTGGTTGAATTTTAGCAAAATGATAAAAAACTTTTATTACCACACAGGACGTAGCCTGACACGCAGGTCATCACCGACTTTCTGCACATCAGTAAATTCAAATTTTTGTGCATCTGACAAATGTGCAAGTGCTGGAATATTCACCAAACCTCGCGCTGTATCCCCTAATAATTTAGGAGCAATATAGACAATCAGCTCATCCACCAAACCAAGTTTTAGCAATGAGCCAGCGAGTATTGGTCCTGCTTCAACCCAAACGCTATTCACATTTCGTTTAGCCAACTGCATCATCAAGATCACAAGGTCAATACCATTATCATCAGATGGAATAGCAAGCTGTTCAACTTGCCCCTGCCAAACCGCATCAGGCTCGGGTTGAGAGCGAACTAACCAACATTCACCTGCCAATTGGGTGACCTTATGTTCCGCCGTGACGCGATTATGGTTATCTAAAACAATACGAATTGGTTGACGCAATGTGCTTTGCGGATAAACAGCGTGTATCTCGGCAGGTAATTCATTCCAACGTACGGTCAGTGAAGGGTTATCTGCCAGCACAGTACTACTGGTACTCAAAATTGCACTCGCTTGCGCACGCAATACCTGTACGTCCTGCCTTGCTGCTGCTGACGTGATCCATTTACTTTCACCTGATTCTAAGGCCGTTTTGCCGTCAAGGGAGGCTGCAAGTTTCAGTTGAACATAAGGGAATGCTGTACGCATACGCTTTAAAAATCCACGGTTTAATGATTCCGCTTCTTCCATCAATACGCCACTTGCGGTTTCAATCCCCGCTTGAGAAAGCATATATAATCCCCGACCTGCAACTTGAGGATTGGGGTCTTGCATTGCTGCCACAACACGACGAACACCCGCATTAATCAAAGCCTCAGCGCAAGGTGGGGTACGACCGTGATGGCTGCATGGCTCTAATGTTACGTAGGCGGTAGCGCCTTTCGCTTTCTCTCCTGCCATGCGTAAGGCATGAACTTCAGCATGCGGTTCACCCGCTTTTTGGTGATACCCTTCACCAACAATTTCACCATCACGTACGATAACGCAACCCACATTAGGATTTGGTGAAGTGGTAAAACGGCCTTTTTGGGCAAGCTCAAGTGCCCGCGCCATATAGATGCGGTCTTGTTCAATCATGTTCTTAATCCTGTAATTTAGCGATCTCTTCGCCAAACTCCCGTACATCTTCAAAGCTACGGTAGACTGAAGCAAAGCGGATATAAGCCACTTTATCCAGTTTCTTCAGTTCATCCATCACTAAATTACCAATCATTTTAGAAGGGATTTCACGTTCCCCTGTTGCACGTAGTTGTGATTTGATAGAAATAATGGCCTGTTCAACGGCATCAGCACTTACGGGCCGTTTTTCCAAGGCCTTTTGCATACCACGACTTAGCTTTTCTTCATCGAAGGGTTCGCGTACTTCATCACTTTTAATTACCCGTGGCATAACAAGTTCCGCCACTTCAAAGGTGGTGAAGCGTTCATGGCAAAGCAGACATTGACGACGCCTGCGCACTTGAGAGCCTTCTCCAACCAGACGCGAGTCAATTACTTTCGTATCTACAGCAGAGCAAAATGGGCAGTGCATAGTGTTTCCTGATTCTTATTTCGGGTAAACAGTGTAACCCAGAGCTTAATAAAAAACACCCCGCAAGACTGTACATTTGCAGTCTAACGGGGTGTTTTCATGTTTAAGCCATCTTTTTAGAACACACCAGACGGCTTTCATTCAGTCACCTAAGCCACCGACTTTCACCCAATGGGGATTACGGTAGTAAAGACTCTTGGTCAGCACCTTCTTTCTCAACTTTCGGTGGAAGTAAGTGCTCACGTTTCATACCCATTTTCAGTGCTAGTGCAGAAGCCACATAGATAGATGAAATCGTACCGATGGTTACACCGATTAACATGACCAATGAGAAGCCTTCTAACATCGCGCCACCGAAGATATACAGCATCAGCACCACTAACAGTGTTGTTGCAGATGTCATAATGGTACGGCTTAAGGTCTGTGTTAAAGAGACGTTCATAATTTCATACGGTGTACCGCGACGAATTTTACGGAAGTTTTCACGGATACGGTCAGATACAACGATACTGTCGTTCAGTGAATAACCAATAACGGACATCAATGACGCCACGATGGTCATATCTATCTCAATATGGAACAAAGATAGAATACCTAACGTAATCACAACGTCATGGGCAAGTGCTAATACTGCACCTGTCGCTAGACGCCATTCAAAGCGGAAACCAACATAAATCAAGATACAGATAAGCGCCGTTAACAGTGCAAGTGCCCCTGTTTGAGCAAGTTCTGCCCCAACACTAGGCCCCACAAATTCAATACGCTTCACTGTCGCTTGCTCATCAACATTTTTATTGATGATAGTGATGATCTCTTTACCGACTTCTTGACCTGCAACCCCTTCAATAGGTGGTAAACGGATCATGATGTCACGGCTGCTACCAAAATTTTGGATTAAAGGATCTTTGTGAGCCGTATTAGAAAGGCTGTCACGAATTTTATCCAAATCAGCTGGCTGACTCAGGTTGACTTCGATGACTGTACCACCAGTGAAGTCAAGGCCCCAGTTAAAGCCTTTCATCCCAATAATCGCGATAGATGCGATCAGTAATACAATAGAAATCCCAAAGGCAACGTTGTCCCAGCGCATAAAGTCATAGACTTTACGACCATAGTTCAATTGTTCAACAGTATAATCCTGTGCCACAACGTGCTCCTTAAATTGACAGCTTGTTGATACGTTTACCGCCATATAGCAGGTTCACGATAGCACGTGTACCAATAATAGCTGTAAACATAGAGGTGGCGACACCGATAGCTGTCGTAATTGCAAAGCCTTTGATTGACCCTGTACCCACTGCATACAGAATAATTGCAGTGATAAGTGTAGTCAGGTTTGCGTCGATAATACTTGAGAAAGCGCCTTTATAGCCTTCATGAATAGATTGCTGGACTGAACGCCCATTGCGCAACTCTTCTTTAATACGTTCGTTAATCAAAACGTTAGCATCGACGGCGACAGCAAGGGTCAGTACGATACCGGCAATACCTGGCATGGTCAGTGTGGCGCCTGGTAACAAGGACATCACCCCAACAATCATGATCAAGTTTGCAAACAACGCCGTACTCGCAATCAAACCAAACTTACGATAGTAAATAATCATAAATAAGATTGAAGCGAACAAACCAGCTAAACAAGCTTTTAGACCTTGTTCAATGTTTTGTAAACCAAGAGTCGGCCCAATAGTACGCTCTTCAACGATTTGGATTGGCGCAATTAACGCACCAGCACGTAGCAATAGCGACAATTGACGAGCTTCGTTTGGATCAGTGATCCCCGTGATACGGAATTGGCTTCCGAAACGCGCAGAAATATTCGCCGCGTTAATCACTTTCTCATCTTTCATCAAAATTACACGGCCTTCGGCATCTTTTTTCCCGCTGTCTTTATATTCAACAAACAGCGTTGCCATTTGTTTACCCTGATTGTCACGGGTAAAATCAGACATGACAGAGCCACCCGCGCTATCAAGGCCAATACTTACTTGTGGCGCACCATTTTCATCACTACCTGAAGTTGAGTCAGTGATGTGGTCACCAGTCAGGACGACTCGCTTATACAGAACGTAAGGGAAGCCATTACGATCATACTTAACCTCAGAATCGCCCGGCACACGGCCATTTTCTGCCGCTGCTGGGTCAACACTTTGGTTAACTAAACGGAACTCTAAGGTTGCCGTTGCCCCTAAAATTTCTTTGGCACGCGCGGTATCTTGGATACCAGGTAACTCAACAACAATACGCTCCGCACCTTGGCGCTGAACAAGAGGTTCTGCAACACCCAATTGGTTTACACGGTTACGAATAATGGTAATGTTTTGAGATACGGCATAGTTACGAGCCTCACGTAGACGCTCATCCGTCATAACTGCAGTCATGGTATTATTGTTACCATTAGAAAATACAAGATCTTGGAACTTACGAAGGAGTATTTTCTCTGCTTGGCTACGATCATCAGCATTACGGAAACGGATCTCAACGCTGTAATTGTCGCCTTTACGGATAGAAGAGTACGGAACTTTTGCTTGGCGCAAATCGTTACGTATACCGTCCATGTTTTGTTCCTGCAATTTACTTAATGCAGTGTCCATATCGACTTCCATGAGGAAGTGAACCCCACCACGCAGGTCTAGACCGAGTTTCATCGGCTCACCACCAACAGCTTCTAGCCATTTAGGTGTTGCAGGTGCAAGGTTTAATGCAACAACATATTGGTCACCCAGAGCGCTAACCAGTGCTTCACGAGCGCGCAATTGAATATCCGGGTTGTTGAATCGGGCAAGTACAGCCCCATTTTCCAAGGCAATAGATTTGCTCTGGATATTGTCTTTTTCTAACGTTTTTTGGACTTGGATCAGCGTTTGCTCATTGGCGGCGGTTCCCCGCACGCCAGTGATTTGAACAGCCGGATCCTCACCATATAGGTTTGGAAGCGCATAAAGCAGACCGATGAGGATCGCAGCGATCAGCATCAGATACTTCCACAAAGGATAACGGTTTAGCACGGCAGTTCCCTTCGGGAAAAATCAGAAATTAAATACCTTTCATTGTGCCTTTAGGTAAAACAGCAGCAACGAAATCACGTTTGATAGTTACTTCGGTGTTCTCACTCAGTTCAAGAACAACATAACCATTATCAGAAACTTTGGTTACACGACCAATCAAACCACCTGTTGTTAAAACTTCATCGCCCTTAGTGATTGACTCCATCAGTTTACGATGCTCTTTAGCACGTTTTTGCTGTGGACGTAAAATCATAAAATAGAAGATCAAAGCAAACACGGCGAGCATAATAATCATCGTATACGGGTTGCCCTGTGCTGGCGCGCCTGCAGATGCCGCTGCTTCAGAAATAAAAAAACTCATTCAACTTTCCTCATTGTTATTGAACGCTATTTAAAACATAAGTACAGCAAAGCTTAATATGCTACACAGATTAAGCTCATTTCGCACTTAAATTCATTCCATATTTAATGAAGGTTGGCTTTTGCCAATCTTCTGATAGAAATCTTTCGCAAACTCTTCAAAGTTACCATCTTCAATCGCTTGACGAATACCAGCCATTAGACGCTGATAATAACGCAAATTATGAATGGTATTTAGCCTTGCGCCAAGAATTTCATTACAACGATCGAGATGGTGTAAATACGCACGACTATAATGACGGCAAGTATAGCAATCACACTCAGGATCGAGTGTTGAAGTATCCGATTTATACTTCGCATTGCGAATTTTTACCACGCCATTCGTGACAAATAAATGACCATTGCGCGCATTTCGTGTTGGCATCACACAATCAAACATATCGATGCCACGGCGAACACCTTCAACTAAATCTTCCGGTTTACCAACCCCCATTAAATAGCGAGGTTTATCCGCCGGAATTTGTGGGCATACATGTTCTAAGATACGATGCATATCTTCTTTTGGCTCGCCTACCGCGAGGCCGCCTACAGCGTACCCATCAAAGCCAATCTCTACCAGCCCCTTAACTGAAATATCACGTAAATCTTCGTAAACACTACCTTGAATGATGCCAAATAGTGCGTTTTTGTTGTTTAATTCATCAAAGCGTTGACGGCTACGTGCAGCCCAACGTAAGGACATCTCCATGGATGTCTTCGCGTAATCCCAATCGGCAGGATATGGCGTACACTCATCAAAAATCATCACGATATCTGAGCCGAGATCGTATTGAATTTCCATTGACTTTTCAGGGCTTAAGAAGATTTTTTCACCGTTAATAGGGTTACGGAAATGCACACCTTCTTCTTTAATTTTACGCATAGCACCAAGGCTAAAGACTTGGAAACCGCCTGAGTCAGTCAAGATAGGACCTTGCCATTGCATAAAATCGTGTAAGTCACCATGCAATTTCATGATCTCTTGCCCTGGGCGCAACCATAAATGGAAGGTGTTACCAAGCAGAATTTGTGCACCTGTTTCTTTGACCTCTTCTGGGGTCATCCCTTTGACTGTTCCATAAGTACCAACAGGCATAAAAGCGGGGGTTTCCACCACGCCACGCTCAAAAATCAAGCGCCCACGACGCGCATTGCCATCCGTGGTTTGTAATTCATATTTCACGTTTATTTCTCCTAGCAGCAGAAAAACAGTCTGTTGCTGATATTAACTTTCACAGGCGAGCAGCTTATCCACCGCCTATCTAACTCACATTACTGCCCAATCTGCTCAAAACGAGCATCAGGATTACGCGTGATATACATAGCATCACCATAACTAAAGAAACGATATTTTTGTGCTACTGCTTCTTTATAGGCCTGCATAGTATTTTGATATCCAGCAAATGCAGAAACTAACATAATCAGTGTCGATTCTGGCAAATGGAAGTTGGTGATCAAAGCATCAACCACTTGATACTCAAACCCTGGATAAATAAAGATTTGGGTATCATCAAAAAATGGGGCAATGAGCGCATCTTGGCTCGCTTTTGCCGCACTTTCTAATGAGCGTACAGAAGTGGTTCCGACAGCGACCACACGGTTACCTCTCGCTTTACATGCCAATACGGCATCCACAACCTCTTGTGGCACCTCTGCATATTCAGAATGCATGACATGATCTTCGATAGTGTCAACACGCACGGGTTGAAAGGTTCCCGCGCCGACGTGTAAGGTGACGAACGCCATTTCAACGCCTTTTTCACGTAGTGCATCCAATAAAGGCTCATCAAAATGCAAGCCAGCGGTAGGAGCTGCAACCGCGCCAGGACGTTGGCTATAAACGGTTTGATACAGTTCTTTATCCGATTCTTCATCAGGGCGGTCGATATAAGGTGGTAATGGCATATGCCCGATTTCATTGAGGATACTCAATACATCGCGCTGATCATCAAACTGCACTTCAAATAAAGCCCCATGGCGCGCAACCATAGTCGCATTAACGCTTTCATCTTCACCTAAAATCAGCTCTGCACCCTCTTTCGGGGCTTTAGATGCCCGAATATGAGCAAGTACGCGATGCTCATCCAGCATTCGTTCGACCAGCATTTCGATTTTGCCACCGCTCGCCTTACGACCAAATAGCCTTGCTGGAATGACACGCGTGTTGTTAAACACCAGCAGATCACCGGGTGACAGTTTCTCAAGGATATCCGTAAAAATACCATGCGTGAGCTGCCCCGTTGGGCCATCAAGGCTTAGCAGTCTACATGCGCTTCGCTGCGCTTGAGGATAATGGGCAATTAATTCTTCAGGTAACTCAAAAGTAAAATCGGAAACACGCATTGTCTTAACTTCAATCTAAAAAAACAGGCGACTAGTCTAGTGCTGAGCACTCAAAGGCGCAAGAAATAAGCGTATTTTTGCCGAAAAAACCTTCAATATTTAACAAATATTTCTCAAGTCACGAAAATTTTCTTCCTTATGTCATCGCTGCATCGCTGTTTGCTATTCGATTTCGTGCTAAACGGATATCTCTAGGCAATTTCAGATCCGTGTTAAAACAACAGACCATAGACATCTAAAGATGCGTGCACAGTAAACGGGCTATAATTTACCAAGCATCGAGTATATGATATCAACATGAACTTTCTTGCTCACTTGCATCTTGCCTATAAAGCGAATAGCTCCCTATTGGGCAATATCATGGCCGACTTCGTTCGTGGCAACCCAGAAGGCCATTATGCGCCCGATGTTGTCGCGGGGATCACTATGCATCGAGCTGTTGATAAGGCGACAGACTCTCACCCTTTAGTCAAAGAAGCGCGCGCACTGTTCAGGCCGGATTACCGTCGGGTCGCGCCGATCACACTTGACCTTGTATGGGATCATTTCCTCTCATTGCATTGGTCTAAAATCGAACAAACTATCGGATTGGCCGATTTTATCTATTATGCACGTCGCCAAATTGAACCTAATCTGCGTCATACGCCTGAAAAGTTTCAGGAGTTAAATGAGTTTCTCTGGCCCCAAAATTGGTTAATTCGCTATGCAGATAAAACATATATAGGGCAATCATTGAATGGAATGGCACGTCGGCGGCCTAAACTACATGCGCTTAGCGGCTCTTTTGATGACTTTTTATTGCAATATAAGCCACTTGAACAGATTTTTTTCCAGTTTTATCCGCAAATGATACAACAGGCTGAACAAGGAATATTTGTCGGTCACCTCACAACACTGAAGCCTTGATCAATTATCACTTGTACTTTACCGTAATAAAACTATTGTATTGATATCAATTTGTTAAATAAGTATAATTGATAGATAAAAACTATCACAACGATTGGTATTTATACCTTTATTCTTTGTAGGGAATTTCATATTCTCTCTTGATATATTGCCTAAATAATTTGAACGGTTTGTTGGCAACCAGCGAAAGGCTTCCTAGCAGCAAAATAGCGCTATCACTAGGCACCTAACGCGGTCCAATAAGTGGTTTAAACTATTATGGATATAAAACCTTTAATTCAAACTCATAGGAGTAAATTATGGTTCTGGTAACACGTCAAGCCCCTGACTTTACTGCTGCAGCTGTTCTAGGTAACGGTGAAATTGTTGACAACTTTAACCTGAAAAATCACCTAAACGGCCGTCCAGCGGTGATCTTCTTCTGGCCAATGGACTTCACTTTTGTTTGTCCTTCAGAACTTATCGCGTTCGACCACCGTTATGAAGAATTCAAAAAACGTGGTGTGGAAGTAATCGGTGTTTCTTTTGACTCTGAATTCGTTCACAACGCATGGCGTAAAACTCCTGTTGATAACGGCGGTATTGGTGAAGTGAAATACCCAATGGTTGCTGACGTCAAACGTGAAATCATGAAAGCATACGGCATTGAGCACCCAGAAGCTGGCGTTGCTCTGCGTGGCTCTTTCTTGGTCGACAAAAATGGCGTTGTGCGTCACCAAGTCGTTAACGACCTACCACTCGGCCGTAACATCGATGAAATGCTGCGTATGGTTGATGCGCTGCAATTCCACGAAGAGCACGGTGATGTTTGCCCAGCGCAATGGGAAAAAGGTAAAGAAGGCATGAACGCATCACCTAAAGGTGTTGCTGACTACCTGACTAAAAACGCAACTGGCCTATAATTCATAGCGTTTACTGTTTTTATGGATCGGCATAAACTTCGGTTTATGCCGATTTTTTATTTTTGACAATCCCATTTGCCCGCTTTTACTTTATTCTCTGCTTTTTATTCGTCTTTTTTCAAATAATTATTGCTAGAAAGTTCTTAATTGATGCTAAAGAACAATATATCTGAGGATATATAGCGCACCATACTTTTACAGGACTGCTATTTATAATATGGTTACATTTATCCATAAATAGTTACATTTTTAACTCAATATAGCGTCAATCGTAAAGTAGGAAAAAAACGATGAAATTTAAACTGTTAGCATCGGTTGTTATAGCTGGTACTTTGCTTGCAGGCTGTGATAACAACCAAACAGCCTCTGAAAGTAATTTCAAAAAATCCATTCAAGATTATCTCGATACTAAATCGGCTATTTGTATCAATACTGGCCCATTCCCTGCTGAGCTTTTAGCACAAGCAAATACTCGAAAAATAGAACAATTAGATAGTTTGGTTGATGCTGGATTATTAAACAAATCAGAAAAAAAAGTCGTTATCAAAGATATGTGGGGAACAGAACAAACAGGTGAAGGTGTTGAATTTACCTTAACGAGTGAAGGTCAAAAATTCTTTGATGAAGCAAAAGCCGAATTTTCTGGGCGTGGCAGCTTCTGTACAGGTAAGTTAGTGGTCACTGAAGTCACGAATTTCACAGAGCCAGCTGAGCGCGGTGGTCAAAAAATCTCTATCGCTAACTTTAAACAAAAAATTGAAGATGTGGCACCTTGGGCCAAAAATGAAAAAGTCATTGCCGCCTACCCACAAATCAAATCAACCCAAGAGCGTGCTGAAAAATCACAACAAAGCCCATTGGTACTGACCAATAACGGCTGGATCCATATTGCATTGTTCAACCAAAAATAAATTGGTCTCCCTAAGCAGAGCCACGATCAGGCTCTGCTTAACCCATTGTTTTATATTTTTAAGTTAATTTTTTCACTACATTGTTAACATTTCTCGATTGTATCTTTCAGTCTCTCCAGCTATTTTATGCTATACATAAAGAACACAATTAATTAACAAATGAATCACATTAGTTAATTGTGTTACTCAATTTCATAAAAAGCCCATTCCATTTTATTCATCGGGAGATACGAATGATAAAAACATCATGGCGCCCCTCTGTCCTATTACTTTCACTGCTTATCTCACCTCAACTCTTTGCCGCCTCAGAACCTGCTGTCGAGGCCAAAAAAGGAATGGTTGTGTCTTCTCAACACCTAGCCTCTCAAATTGGTGCCGACATCCTTAATGCAGGCGGTAATGCAGTTGATGCGGCTGTTGCTGTGGGATATGCCCAAGCCGTGGTTAATCCATGCTGTGGGAATATTGGTGGCGGCGGATTTATGACCATTCACCTTGCTAATGGCAAAGATCTTTTTATCAACTTTAGAGAAACCGCCCCAGAAGCCGCTAGCGCTAATATGTACTTAGATAAGAATGGTAATTTAATAAAAGATGCCAGCCTCTATGGTTACCTCGCTTCGGGGGTTCCGGGAACGGTAAAAGGGCTTGATTATGCGCTCGAAAAATATGGCACAATGAGCCGCCAGCAAGTCATGGAGCCGGCAATTAAATTAGCCAGAGAAGGTTTTGTTTTAACGCGGGCAGATACCGATGTCCTAGATACCACTGTCGATCGCTTTAAGCAAGACCCAGAAGTCGCACGCATTTTTTTAAAACCTAATGGTAGTGCCTTTCAACCTGGCGATCTGTTAGTACAAACCGACTTAGCCAATACCCTTGAAAAAATTGCGAAAGAAGGCCCTAAAGCTTTCTATGAAGGCGAAATACCGAAGATCGTAGAAGAAGCGTCTAAAAAGAATGGGGGGATCTTAACCGCAAAAGATTTTGCTAATTATACGATCACCGACACCACACCAATTAGCTGTACCTATCGAGGCTATAAATTTATTTCAGCACCGCCACCTAGCTCGGGTGGGGTAACCATCTGCCAAACACTCAATATCTTAGAAGGCTATAACCTTAAAGAGATGGGGTTCAATTCGGCAGAATATATTCATACTCTCACAGAGGCAATGCGCCATGCCTACATGGATAGAAACACTTTCCTAGGCGATCCGGCATTTGTCGATAACCCAACCGACAAGTTATTGAGTAAAGCCTACGCAGAAGAGCTACGTAAAGAGATCAAACCTAACCAAGCAACGCCATCAACACAAGTCCAACCCGGTGTAGGGCCACATGAAAAACCAGAAACCACTCATTACTCTGTTGTCGATGACAAAGGTAATGCGGTTTCAACGACTTATACCATCAATGGCCGTTTCGGCTCCGTGGTGATCCCGCCTGGTACAGGGTTCTTTTTAAATGATGAGATGGATGATTTCACCACCAAAGTCGGTGAGAAAAATATGTATGGTTTAGTTCAAGGTGAAAGAAACGCGATTGCTCCTGGTAAGCGCCCACTATCATCGATGAGCCCAACCATAGTGACCAAAGATGGTAAAGTGTTCTTAGTACTCGGCTCCCCAGGCGGGTCACGGATTATTTCAATCACATTGCAAACCGCCCTGAATATCATTGACCATGGAATGCCTCCTCAAGAAGCCGTGAACGCACCACGTATCCACCATCAATGGTTACCCGATGAAGTTTACTATGAGGAGCGTGGTGTCTCTAAAGATACCTTAGCGTTGCTCGATAAGATGGGCTACAAAATGGTAGAACAAACACCATGGGGCGCAGCAGAGTTAATTATGGTACCCGTACCGGATGCTAAAGGAGATAAAACAGACTCATCAGGCAATGATGCCGCAGTTTCAGGCAAAGTTCGCCAAGGCTATATCTACGGTTCAAATGATGTTCGTCGTCCAGCCGGTAAAGCCGTTGGTGTCGATTAAAATCCACACTTAAAACAAATGGCGGGATAACCCGCCATTTAAATGATTAGCTAAGTGGGGAGACCCGCTTAGTGTTATCTACTAAAAAATCAACAAATTGATATTTTTAATGGTTTTCACAATCTCTTATGGCCGCAGCCAAACACCTTGATGTTGACCCACGACCTGAAATTACCTTGCGTTATTTACGAATAAAATTATCCACAATAAGGCTGATCGCTTCTTCACTACGACCATGTAAAACCGCTTTTGCCGTATAAAGCCCCATACCGACAACACTATTAAGCTCTACATTCGGTGGCATAACCAATTCATTCGGTGAAGTATGCACGTTTAATACCGCTGGGCCATTATAATTTAGGAAGCGGATAACAGCGTCCTCCAATGCTTCTGGGGATTCAACTGATTCACCAAACATCCCTAACGCACTCGCCAGCTTACCAAAATCAGGGTTTTCTAAATCGGTATAGTTATTCAATAACCCTTCAACTTTTTGTTCTAATTCAACAAAGTTAAGCGATTTATTGTTGATGATAACGATTTTTGCCGCCAATTTTTCTTGCGTCATAGTGAGTAGATCGCCTAATAGCATCGCTAACCCACCATCACCTGACATAGAGATCACTTGGCGATTAGGAAACGCTTTTTTCAATCCTAATGCTTGAGGCATTGCGTTAGCCATGGTGCCATGTTTTAAGCTCGTTAATGTTCTTCGCTGCCCATTGGTATTGATATAGCGCAGCATCCAAACCATTGCAGAACCCCCATCTGCCGTAAAAATAGCGTCGCTATCTGCATGCTTATCGAGTAGCTGAGCAAGGTATTGAGGGTGGATGACATGAGCTTTCGCCCCTTTTTCTAGCCAGCTAATTTTTTCGAGTGTCTTTTTGTGCAAATCGACAGATTTACGTAAAAAATCATCATCGGTTTTATTGTCAATTAAAGGCAATAATTGCAATAAGGTTTCATTGACATCACCATTAAGCCCTAAATTGACAGGGTGGCGTTTACCGATATTTTCTAAATTAATATCAACTTGTACGATGGTTGCTTTTTCAGGGAAAAATTGAGGCCATGCGAAATCAGTACCTAACAGCAGCAAAGTATCGCAGTTTTTTAACATGGTAAAACCGGACTCAATACCGATCATTCCCGTCATTCCCACATTATATGGGTTATCATATTCAATAAAATCTTTGGCTCGTGAGGTATGTGCAATTGGCGCTTTTAATTTTTCTGCCAATTGAAGAAGTGCTCCTCTGGCATCTTTACTACCAATTCCCGCATAAATACCTATTTTCTTACCTTTATTTAATACATCTGCCAGCGCTTTAATATCTTCTTGAGCAGGGATAATTCGCGGTTGATGATAATTGACGGCTATTTTATTTGGATAGTCTATTTCAGACTTGCTTATATTTACTGGAAGAATAATAACAGCGACACCTTTTTGACTTAAAGCTGCACTAATGGCATTTTTTGTCACTTCAATCGCTTTATCAGGGCTAATAATTTCTTCGCAGAATACTGAGCATTCACTATAAACGGATTTAAAATCGACGTATTGAGGGAAAGAACTATCGGTTGTATTAGTATCTAATTGGCTTGCAATCAAAATAACAGGCGCGCCATTGCGATGTGATTCATATAATCCATTAATAAAATGTAAGCTTCCAGGTCCACAGGAGCCTGCACATGCGGTGAGTTGGCCTGAAATAAAGGATTCGGCACCGGCGGCAAATCCCCCAACCTCCTCATGCCTTACATGGATCCACTCCATCTTACTTTCATGTATCGCATCCGTGACATAATTTAAAGTATCACCAACGATGCCATAACAATGCTTCACACCTGAATTTTGGAGAATATCAACAATCACGCTAGCAACATTTTTTTTCATGCAAGGCTCCAATAGCAGATTATTTCTTATAAACAAAAGATCACAGATGACTCTTGTCTACATATTTATATTATTAATATCACAATAAGTAATAACTGCAATTAAAAGCACTATTTTTATTTTAAACCTTTCTTTTTATGATATTTTTCCGTCAGAATAAGAAGTAAAAAAGGAGCTAATAAGCTCCTTTTTCTATTATTGAATATTGATATTTTTAGGCTTGTTTATGTTCGGCTGCGGGTGTGATCACTCGGTCACAAATTGCCGCTACAATTAACACCACAAATGATGGTAATAACCATGCCAAATCTTGTTGATATAACGGAATTCCAGTCATCCAATCAGGAATATACGTTTTCAGATGATCTGACGCTTTCGCTGCACCAATTAACCCCACAATAAAACTGGTCAACATGGTTGGGGCAACCACCACACTTGGGTTACGCCACCACTTTAAAGTAAAGCTTAATAAAATAAGCACAATACAAGGTGGGTAAATCGCCACTAATACAGGAACAGAAAACGCAATCAGTTTACTTAATCCAAGATTAGAAACGACCATGGAGAATGCACCAAGTACCAAAACTAGCGTGCGGTAAGAGATTGGCACATAGCGGCTAAAGAACTCCGCGCAAGCACAGGTCAAACCAACAGCCGTCACCATACAGGCAACAAAAATCAATACGGCAAGGAAGAAGCTACCATAGTTACCAAATGTATACTGAACATAGGCATGCAGAATATCAGCACCATCTTGAGGGTTTGGAATAATGGATGCGCTGTTTTCACCTAATTTAAATAGTGAAAGGTAAACCAGTGTCAGTAGCACTCCCGCAATCAGCCCCGCCCACATGGTATAGCGGGTCAGCAGTGAGGAGTTTTCGATACCTCGCGAACGAGCCGCATTAACAATCACGATACCAAAGACCATTGCTCCCAATGTATCCATCGTCAAATAGCCATTGATAAAGCCATTTGAGAAGGCCATATCGCGGTATTCATCTGTTGATAACATAGGTTGACCTGCCGGCCAAAGCACAGCCGCAACACCAAGGATAGCAAGGGCTAACATTTTTACAGGTGCCAGTATGTGACCTACACTATCCAGCAGTTTACCTGGGTATAGAGAAATACCGATGACCAGCACAAAATAGACTGCACTATAAATTAATAATGATATATCTGATTCGCCACCAAGTAGCGGTGCAATCCCCACTTTGTAAGAAACCGTCGCAGTGCGAGGCGTGGCGAATAGCGGGCCAACAGACAGGTAAGCAACAACAGCAAGCAATAGCCCCGCCGTTTTACCAACAGGTGTACTTAGGGCTTCAATACCCCCACCCACTTTGGCTAATGCCACAACGGTTAAAACAGGCAACCCCACACCTGTAACCAAAAAGCCTAGCGCGGCAGTCCACACTTGCTCGCCAGCCTGTAAGCCAACCATTGGTGGAAATATGATATTTCCAGCACCAACGAAGAGCGCAAAGGTCATAAAACCTAAGGCAAGAATATCTCTGGATGTTAAACGATGAGCCATATTTTATGTTAAATCTTTGTAACGGTGTTAGAAAATATAGAGTAACCAATCAGTAACTCTTTGAATTATAAATGGCGGTATAGAATTCTAATTAACAAGTTGATAAACAATACAATGTGTACGATTTATCACATCAGGCAAGATTAAAAATCAAAAAACAGAAAAAATCGCCAATAACTGGCTACAAGTAAAACTTTTATAGGGAAAAAAGGCAATAGCAAACCTAAAAACAAGAATAAATCTCTAAAGTATTTTTTATAACTAGTGATTACTGTCAGTAAAATAAGAATATGCGCTATATGATTTGAACAAAAAACAACCAATTAAACCATTATTTATCTTATCTTTTAAATCGATTATGGTTTTGCAAAGCGAAATATAGGTTTTTTAGAAAACAGAAATTTTTAATAACCCATCACAAATATAGAGAGATTCATTTTTTAAATAAGAAGGAGCGACATATCTGGCGGTGATAATGATATGTTGGATTGGGTCGATAAGAACGGCTGTTTGCCGCTCTCATCGAGGTATGTCACGTCTTTAATGAAGTGTTTTAGCTGTTTTTTTGTCTGATACGATCAATACAGGAGGCAGGGTAAAAGAGAATTCGCTCCCCTTGCCTAACTGACTGGTTATCATTAATTGGCTATTATGATGCTGCAAAGCGTGTTTGACGATCGCTAAACCAAGCCCCGTTCCTCCCCCTGTTTGGCGAGACCTCGCCTTATCAACACGGTAGAAACGTTCAGTTAAACGTGGAATATGCTCTGGGGGGATCCCCAACCCATTATCAGCAACGCCAAAACGTGCCCCATTATGTGTTTTCTGCCAACTGACTTGGATCGTTGTCCCTTCCGGTGTATGCATAATGGCATTATAGACCAAGTTAGCCACCGCACTACGAAGCTGCTCTTCATTACCGTAAACATACAGCTTTTCATCAACCATAAATTTAAACTGTTGCCGCCCTTGGCTTAAACTCATCGCTTCCTGTTCAATCATTTTTAAAATTACAGGAATATTTACCTGCTCATCTAAATTAATATGAGGCGCCACTTCAATGCGAGATAACTGTAACAGTTGTTTAATCAAATTATCCATTCGATGCGCCTGCTCTTGCATTACCGTTAACGCTTTTTTGTTGGCAGCTGAGGCATTTTCTTGATCATCTAATACTTCAAGATAACCTTGGATCACCGTTAGTGGTGTGCGTAGTTCATGGCTGACATTCGCAAAAAAGTCTCTACGTGCTTTTTCTAATCGGCGCTTTTCCGTGACATCCCTCGCAACCATTAATAGCTGACCTTCGGTATAGGGTAAGACACGAAATTCAACAATAGCGCCACTGTTTAGCTCTATCGTTAACGCTTGTTCATAGTTTTGTAATGTAAAATAACGGCTGAAATCTGGATAGCGTAATAAATTAAAAATCGGTTGCCCGCTATCTTCCGGCCAGCGAAAACCTAATAAATGTTGAGCATGGCGATTACACCAAAAAATATTCCCTTCAAGAGTCATCATTACGACGGCATCAGGGAGAGATTCTGCGCCACTGCGAAAGCGTTTGATCAACTGCCCTAATTCACGCCGACGTTTTCGGTTGCGCTGCTGAAGCTGATAGATCCCATAAAAGATTGGCTCCCAGCCGCCTTTACCATCAGGGGGCAGCATGCTCCGATCAAGCCATAACCAATATGACAACTTCATCAAGTTATAACTGTGCCAAATCAGCGCTGCGGTCAATGAGATGACTAAAAGCCATGCAAGATGGCCGATAAAAATCGATAAGATTAATGCAGGTAAGATGAATAAAAACAGCCCCCAAATTAGCTGTTTCCATGATAGGCGTTCAAGCACTGGTATCTCCTGTTATTGATCAGTAACGCACTGAGAAGCGATAACCAGTACCACGCACTGTTTGAACCATTTTATCATGCCCTTCAGCCTCCAAGGCTTTTCTGAGGCGGCGGATATGCACATCAACCGTTCTATCTTCAACATACACATTCGCTCCCCATACATAATTGAGTAACTGCTCGCGGCTATATACTCGTTCAGGGTGAGTCATAAAGAAATGCAGCAGCTTATACTCCGTCGGCCCCATATCAATAGGAGTGTCATTACTGCTGACCCGATGAGACGTTGGGTCTAGTGTTAACCCGTTCATTTCAATAATGTCTTCTGTTGCCATCGGGGAAATACGGCGTAGAATGGCTTTCACACGAGCGACAAGCTCTTTGGGTGAAAACGGCTTTATTAGGTAATCATCCGCCCCTACTTCCAAGCCTTTTACGCGGTCCTCCTCCTCCCCTCTTGCGGTTAACATCATCACAGGAATATCGCGCGTATCACTGTCACGTTTCATGTGTTTAATCACTTGAATGCCTGAACCACCAGGGATCATCCAGTCTAATAAAACAAGGTCGGGTAATGGATCAACTAACTGCGCGATGGCGGAATCATAATCATCAGCTTCAATCGACTGAAAACCATTCTGCTCTAATACAAAACAAACCATTTCTCGGATGGGCGCTTCATCTTCAACCACTAGAATGCGTCTTGCCATGATTAATCCTGTAAATAAGAAGAGATCATTAAAAGTGAAAGCATTATGCGTCACTTTTATGACAGAATTATGAATACCGTCATCAAATAACAATAATCCTTTCTATATTAGCGGTAAATTGTCATTTAAGTGAAACATTCTCGTCATACTTTACATTGTCGCGCCTGCTGCTTCGCCTATCGTTATCACATTGAATTGTCTGCTTGTTCAGAGATCCCCTTAAAGGGTCATGATAGGGTATACTGAGCATAGTATACATATAAAGCCGTAGGAAGGGGCCTTCATGCGTATTATCCATACCTCTGACTGGCACCTTGGCCAGTATTTTTTCACTAAAAGCCGCGCAGCCGAACATCAACAGTTTTTAACTTGGCTTATTGAGCAGGTCAAACTTCATCAAGTTGATGCCATGATTGTTGCGGGAGATATTTTTGATACCGGCTCCCCCCCAAGTTATGCCCGTGAGCTTTATAATCAATTTGTCGTCTCGCTACAGCAAACAGGTTGCCAATTGGTGATCCTAAGTGGTAACCATGACTCTGTTTCCGTCTTAAATGAAACCAGTTCACTGCTTGCCTATTTGAATACGGATGTCGTCACTTCAGGAGCAACGCCCCATGTGATCACATTAAAGAATGCACAAGGGCAACCCGGAGCACTGTTGTGTGCGATCCCTTTTCTACGCCCTAGAGATATTCAATTAAGTGTTGCAGGACAGAGCAGTGAAGAGAAGCAGCTATCATTACAAACAGCCATTCGTGACTATTACCAAGCTAGCTATCAGCTTGCCGAGCAGCAGCGGCAAACTATGGGGTTAGATATCCCAATTATCGCAACGGGGCATTTAACGGTTGTCGGGGCTGAATTGACGGACTCTGTGCGTGATATCTATATTGGTACTTTAGACGCATTTCCCTCTGCCGCTTTCCCTCCGGCTGACTATATCGCCTTGGGGCACATTCATCGTCCGCAAGTTATTGGTCAACAGCAACATATTCGTTACTCTGGTTCACCGATTGCATTAAGCTTTGATGAAGCGAACCAACAAAAAAGTGTTTGCTTAGTGGAGTTTGATGGCCGCGAACTGTCGCAAATCCACCAACTTGCGATCCCAACTTTTCAACCTTTGCAAACACTAAAAGGGTCACTTGCAGACATTCAAAATCAGTTACATGCACTCTCTATCAAGCCAGATACGCCCCCAGTTTGGTTAGATATCGAAGTCGCTTCACAGGACTATCTTGCTGATATCCAACAACGTATCGAAAGTATTATCAAAGGCTTACCCGTTGAAGTTGTATTGTTACGCCGTGCACGTAAACCACAAAACCCCCAACAAGCTCTCGCTAATGAAACCTTAAATGAGCTTACCGCCGAAGAGGTATTTTTGCGTCGTTTAGCGGAAGAGTCGCTAGATGATAAAGAAAAAGAGCAGCGCTTATTAGTACTCTTTAGGCAATCTTATGACGCTTTGCGTGCTGAGTTAGAGGGAAATTCATGAAAATCTTAAGTCTACGCCTAAAAAATATTAACTCTCTAAAAGGCGAATGGAAAATTGACTTCACCCAAGAGCCGTTTGCTAGCCAAGGATTGTTTGCGATCACAGGCCCTACTGGAGCAGGTAAAACCACCTTACTAGATGCTATTTGTCTCGCACTCTATCACCAAACACCTCGTTTAAGTACGCTATCCGTTAAACAGAATGAGCTTATGACACGCCATACTGGCGAGTGTTTGGCTGAGGTGGAATTTGAGGTCAAAGGTATCGCTTACCGCGCATTTTGGAGCCAACGACGAGCCAGCAACAAGCCAGAAGGAAAATTACAACCGCCAAAAGCCGAGCTAGCGACTGTCAGTGACGGCAAAATCATTGCGGAAAAAGTCAGTGACATACGAGAACAAATTGTTCAGATCACAGGGCTAGATTTCGGACGGTTTACAAAGTCTATTTTGCTTTCACAAGGGGATTTTGCCGCCTTTTTAAATGCGAGCGAAAAAGAGCGAGCCGATCTGTTAGAAGAGATCACCGGCACGGAAATTTATAGTCAAATATCCAGCTATATCTATCGCCAGCACAAACAGGTCAAAAATGATTTAGAGATTTTAAAAGCTCGAGCGCAAAGCATTCATTTGCTCACCGAAAGCGAACATCAAGCCCTCATCGAACAACAAACCGTATTAGCAGACCAAGAAAGGCAGCTTAATCAAAAACGAACGCAAAACCAACAAGCGTTATATTGGCAGCAACGCCAACAACAGTTAACTGCCCGCTTACATCAGTTAGAGCTTGATCAACAGCAGGCTGAAAAGGCATATCAAGACGCTGAGCCTCAGTTTAAAAAACTCTCAGACAATCTGCCTGCCGAAAATTTGCGTCCTTTATGGCAGGATGTGGAACGCCAACAACAGGCATTAAATGAATTATTAGAGAAGCAACAGAGCCTTTCGCAACAGTGTGAAAATAACACTCAACAACTTGCGCCTTTACAAGCACAACTTGCTCAAGTCCAACATGAGCATAGCCAGCACCAAAATTATGTTCAGCAGCAAACCGTGTTGATCGATACCCACGTTCGCCCATTAGATAATGCGATTCTTCATCTACACCAACAGATTAAAGAAATTTCAGAACAAAAAGAGCAATATCACACGGAATATCAATCGAAGCACAGCTTAATTACTCGAACCCAACATCAAGCTCATTTGGACCGTGAAGAGTTACAGCAAATTGAACATTACCTACAGCAACATCCCCAAGATGCGGCTATTACCCAACAAATAGGTTTATGGCGGCAACAAGGTCAATTTATTGATGAATTGAGTCAAAAAGTACAAGCCTTAGAGCAAAAACAACAACTACTGCAACAAGAGCAGCCAGCATTAGTTAGCGAGCAACAACAGCAAATTGAGCAAAATGCCCAAACGCAGCACCAACTTGAACAGGATACTGCGGCATATCAACTCGTTGAAAGTCGCTATCTAGAGTGGCAAGAAAAACAAGATATTGAACAACTTAATCAATCAATAGAACAGCTACACACCAGATCACAACATGCCCAACTTTTACCTTTATTGTTATCTCAATGGCAAGAGCAGCAAAACCAATTAAAAATCAAACAACACCAGCAAGAGGAGCTAACCCAATCAATTTCTCAGGCTGAAAAGCAGCTCCAGCTAACTGAAATACAAATTACGCACCTTCAGCCTCATTTAACAGATTTGAATGTGCGGTTACGCTTAGAGCAGAAAATCGTCAGTTTAGAAAAGGAGCGCCAACAACTTATTGCGGGTGAGCCTTGCCCACTTTGTGGCTCTACCGAACACCCTGCAATTGAACAATATCAATCTGTAGAGCCAACGCAAACTGAACAGCGCTTAATCGCATTAACCAAACAGTTAGAAGAGCTTAAGCAAACGCAAGTCACTCAACAGTCGCTACTGCAAAGAGAAATGCAGCGCCAAGCAGAAAATCAACAGGCACAACAGCAGCTTATAGCTCAAGAGCGTCAACTGCGAACACAATGGATGACCGCGTGCCAGAAGGCTCTCGCCCCTGAACTGACCACGACTCATGCTGCCGTAGAGCAGTTGCTCACGGATATCCAAAAACAGTTATCAGAGAAACAGCAGTCATTACAGGCGTTCACCGCCCTCGAACGTGAATATCAACAACTTAAACACCGATTACATGAGCAGCAGTCATTAAATAAACAGCAACAATCCTCGCTCGCCTTGCTTACTGAACGAATTAAGCATCAGCACCAACTTATTGATGAAACACAAAAAGAGCATGTCGTACACCAACAGCGCCATAATCAGCAGCAGCAACAGCTCCACGGGGCTTTGGCTGAATTTAGGTTGCCTGAAAGCAAAAGTTTTGAACAGTGGTTTACGTTACTAGAGCAGCGTGGTCAGCTATATGCTGCGAAAAAACAAAGTGCGCAAGATATTAGCCAAAAAATAGCGGTCGCTGAGGCGACGTTGCAAGTTGAGTTAGCTCAACAAACCCATTTAAGTAAACGGCTAGAAAATACGCAACAGCAATTGCAACAGGTACAACAACAGGTTGAACAAAAACAGGCGGCACGGCAGCTATTACTTGATGGGCAATCTATTTCACAATTTATGGGTCAATTGCAAGATCAGCAAAACAAACTGGCTCATCAGCAACAACAACTTAATGAGCAGGTCACGCATCATGAAAAACACTTAGCTTCTCTAAAAGGCAGCCTTAACGAGGTCATCACAACGATAGAAAAGACACGATATCAGTTAACCACAGCACAGCAGCGCTTCGAGCATGCCCTTTCGACTAGCCCATTTGCAACACAGCAAGCATTCTTAGCCGCACTATTAGCGCCGGATGAAAAGCTGCAACTTGAACAATTGCAACAACGATTACTCCAGTCACGTTTACAAGCGCAAACCCGTTATAAAGAAGGTGAGCGCGCACGACAAGAACATTTGGCCCAAAAGCCCGATGATCATATTGAGGCAAGCTTGGAGGAGTGGCAGCAAGCAATTATTCAGCTTGATGAGGAGATTAAAAATCTCAATAAACAACAGGGGCAGATCTTCAGCCAACTCGAAGCAGACAAACAACAACGTCACCAACAACGTGGCTTATTACAAGAAATCGAGCAGAGCCAATCCCACTATGAAGATTGGGGATATCTCTGCGAACTGATTGGCTCAGCAGAAGGAGATAAATTCCGCCGTTACGCGCAAGGGTTAACCTTTGATTGCCTCATTTCTCTCGCTAACCTGCGCTTGGATAAGCTACATGGTCGCTATTTGCTAAAACGTAATCATAATGCGGATCTGGAATTACAAGTGATTGATGGCTGGCAGGCCGATACTATCAGGGATATTAAAACCCTCTCTGGCGGAGAAAGTTTCTTAGTCAGCCTAGCGCTTGCTCTCGCATTATCGGATATGGTGAGTAACAAAACTCAACTCGAGTCTTTATTTCTCGACGAAGGCTTTGGCACACTCGACCCTGAAACATTAGATATTGCCTTAGATGCGTTAGAAAGCCTGAATGCATCCGGAAAAACGATTGGGGTAATTAGCCATGTTGAAGCGATGAAAGAGCGAATTTCTGTACAGATCCCCGTGAAAAAGACCAACGGCTTTGGCTTTAGTGAATTACCTAGCCGATATCGTATCCGTTAAAATATAAATGGCGCTTTATCATAGGAACAAGACATTCCTAGATAAAAGCGCCTTACCACATCAATCAAAAATTTCTTTCAATTTTCTATCATGAAGGGCTGATAGATGCTCCCCAATGTAATCATAAAAAATAACAATTTGTATTTAATTGATTTTAATAAAAAACAATTAAATTGACTCAGCCGAAAAATTTGAACCTTACCGTTAATTTTTTTTTCTATGATTTTCCCTTCACAGCGCTATAGTAATACTTAACAAATAGCTAGGAGACTCACATGTCAAACGCATTTATTGAAATGATTAAAAATCGTCGCACTATTTATAACCTCGGCGATGCATTACCAGTTTCTGAAGAGCATGTTACAAAATTAATTAAAGAAGCAGTAAAACATTCACCTTCTTCTTTTAACTCACAAACATCACGTGTTGTGATCTTATTTGGCGCAGAGCATAAAAAACTGTGGAACATCACCAAAGAAACATTGCGTGCCATCGTGCCAGAACAGGCATTTGCAGCTACTGAACAAAAAATTGATAGCTTCGCTGCGGGTGCTGGCTCTATCTTATTTTTCGAAGATATGGCGGTCGTGAAAGGCTTACAAGAGCAATTCCCACTTTATGCCGACAATTTCCCAATCTGGTCAGAACAAGCCAGCGGTATCGCACAATTTGCGGTATGGACAGCCTTAGCGCAAGAAAACGTCGGGGCATCACTGCAACACTATAATCCACTCATTGATACTCAGGTACAAAAAGAGTGGGGAACACCTGATAATTGGGTACTACGTGCTCAAATGGTATTTGGGTCAATTAATGCTCCTGCGGGTGATAAAGACTTTATGGATGATGAAATTCGTTTCAAAATCTTTAAATAATCAGAATAAAATTCGAATAAAAAGCCCTTGTTGATTAAAACAAGGGCAAATCACCTGCCAAATAATGTGATATATCACTTTTCAATACCAGCCAACACCAAGGGATCCGATTATTATTGATATGCAATATCAATTAGTTATTCCACAACCCATGATATCAAACGCTAATCCTTTAGAATATAAAATCAATTAATAGCAATCTAATAAAATTTCATATTGATAATCTCTATTAGATACCGACTTATTGTCGGTATCTATCTATTTTTAGCTATCTTTTTAGAATATTACACTAAATAAATTTGTTTAAATTTCATGCTGTTACAAAATAAACTAAATAAAATCGATATTTTATTAGCATAAATCATATTTTTTACTCGTATTTGAACTAAACTAGTCAGTGAGAATTTTGTAACGCGCTACTCGTGTTATTTAACTAGCGCTAGTTCAACTAGGAGGTAGAAGCAATGAAATGTTTATCCTCAATTGTAACAGTGACTGCTTTACTCATTTCCAGTTTTACTTTTACCCATGCTGCAACCAATCGAATCGGAGGTGGAACCATTACTTTTATTGGCTATGTCTATGAGCCACAATGCGCAGTTAAAGTATCCAGTAGCGAACAAATTGATCTTGAATGTTTCCGCAATGGTAAAAATATCACCAAAACCAGTTCACTTAAAAATGCCAAAAAACTCAGTTCTGATTTTGTAAAAGTCGAATATAATCAATTCAACAATAAACCCACTCTAAATGTGACCTACGATTAATGCTCTTTATTTATTAAAAGAGTTAGCGAAATCTTGCTAACTCTTTCAACGATACTAAAATTAACTAAGCTTTTATTTGATAGTTAAATTTAATTAGTATTTAACGTTATGGTCATTTTACTGTTTGCTTTACCTGGTTTAATTGGCTCATTTCCATAACGAACATAGCGTGCTGTAAAGTTTAATAGCAGCTCATGTGTTGCAGCGCCTGTCGTTGGCACAGAAACGCTAGTCCAATTATTTGCTGTAGGAATTGGTGAATCAATTGCTCCTAAACGAAGTAGTTTATTTCTCTGCCCCGATGAATTTAATATTTCTATCGCGACCCCTTTTGCTGTCGAGCCTAAATTAGGATCTAATAATAAATAGTCAACCTCATTCATAGCCCTATTTTCTTCACCAGGTGCAAAACCATAACTAATTTTAGCCCCTTTCTGACATTCTAATGTGAAAGAAAAAGGAGTAGGAGTTGATGGAATATCATTTGATGAATGGCTACCTAAATAAACGGTTGATGTCGACGATTTCAAACCACAAGTTGTAACCTGACGTCCCCCGACTGGACGCTGACGTATTTTAAAAAAAGTGTAGCCTGCGGGTTCATAGTTATTATTTATCGTATTATTGATCCCAGGGCCTTTGAACCCAACAACCCCTCTATTAACGACCCCAACGGTACCTAACGAGTTACCACTGACATTTTGCTGAGAGCGAACCTGTTCAATAGAGAGACCCGAAAAATGTTTCAGCTTAATATTAATTTTTTGTGGGTTATCAGGATCTATGTCATATGCCATAGGCTTCGCATTCACCACATTATCAAATTGATATGAAGCATCTCTATTCATACCTAGAAATAGTTCAAAAGCCATTCCTTGAATATTCGTTCCCCAATATTTTATATTGTCATACGTAAACGCGGGAGCGGCGTTATCGAAAATATAAGTTTTAGGTAAATAGTATATTTCAAAAATAGAGGATGCATCAGCGATATCACATTTAAAAACGACACGATCTGGCGGAGCTCCCATTAATGATGCCATTTGAGTGCTCGTTATAGAATCAAAAGCAATTCTTGTTCCAGCAGGCTGAAATTGTAACCCATATATACTGACGTCAACCTTAGAGCCAATACTCACTTGTGTTCCAGGTATCCCACCATTTTGGATAATACAAGTGGAATTTGCTGTTCCAGCGAAAAATAAAATCATAAAACCAATTGATGTTATGGCTCGTTTAGATATAAACATAACGCCCCCAAAATACTTGTTAACGAATAAGTCTTCTTTAAAAACTTATGGGTAAATTAATAAAAAACATAATGATTAATAAGCCCAACACTGAATAGTTAATCTTTAAAAGATACTAATTTTCATATTTTAGAAAAGTATCGAAACTTATTAACCCTAAAAACCGTAAATTAAATAAGGCACAGTAGCACTTTAAGAAATCATTTCTTCTTAAACAACATACAACCTTAATAAAAATAACAAACAGATTCAGAAATAGAACTATTACTTGAGATGTTATAATCAAACTTACAACGTTGATGACTACCTTCACCCCATTTAACAATAACTGTTCCTTGTTCAGATTGAGAATTAAAATGTACTAAGCCACCTTGCCCAACTAAACCAATCTTATTATTATTTTCATCATAAATATCGGCACCAAACGGCACTGCTTTTTTATCTTGTAAAATAATACGATAAGTAATGTTGTTACCTTTTTGTGTATTAAATTTCACTAATACCGCAGACCCTGCATAAGGTGCTATCTTGGCTAAGTTATTATCTAATTCAACATCTGTATCCATATTTTCTGTATTAAGATACAGTGTATTATATTGATAAGGTACTAATGAAGGTACAACGGCTTTTCCGCTATCATTAATAACAATATTACTCCATGAGGCTACTGATGCACCTTCCGCTTCATTAGCTTCCACAATCGCAAAAGTATCACTTAAATAGCGAGATGGAATAACGCCACCTTGATAAGCCACTAATGCACCACTTGCTCCCACCGATAATGACTTGTAATTATTACCTTGTGAATAACCCGCGTTTACAGAAGCCGAAGAGAAATCTTTCTGAATATTTCCAGAGAAGCTACTGTTTGAATTACCAATATCACTCGCTGTCGCGTTCCAAGAAATAGAATTATCTTCACCGAAAGAGCTACTAATTGTCGTATTATTTGACCAACGATGATCTGAATCAGAACGTGTTATGGAGCTACTTAATAACGTATTCTGTTCTGGATACCAAAGTGAGAATGGTACAGAGACGTTAAACATATAGTTATTATCTCCACCCTGATCGCCATTTCGATACATTTTTATATAGGTAAAGCTATAACCAATACCTTTAAAGTTATTCATATAGCCAGCTTGCAATTGCTTAGTATCTGGCAAATTATCACGCCAAGTTTGCAATGAACCACTGACATACACAGTACCATAATCCGCTAAATTTTGGTTAACCGTTAATACATATTGGGAACGTCTTGGGTTAATGCTTTCGCCATTAAACAAATAACTATCACGATAAGAACTTGCTTCATATAAGCTTAAATAGTTCTGCGATTCATAACGGTAACCAGCTAACGCAATATTTGTACCAGTGGCATTAATGTCTTTATTCCACGTGACTCGCGCACGAGCACCGTTATAAGTACGTTTATTGTCTAATTCAGCTTTTGAACTTGCCATATCAAAGCTAAATGCACCGACTTGTGTATTAACCGCAAAACCTAATAACCCAGATTGGTATTTATTGGAGTACTGCACCCCTGCAAATGGCGTTAGAATATTACTTAAACCATATTTTATTGTTGATTGAGCAAAAATATCGGAAGAAGTATGATCACCCCGTAACTTACCACTCACAATGCTATAATCAATCTGACCCGGCCTTAATAAACCTGGTACCGTTGAGAATGGCACGACAAACGTGGAAACACTGCCATTTGCTTCAGTCACTTCAACAGTTAAATCACCGCCATAACCTGTTGCATAAAGGTCATTGATCGTAAATTCACCGGGAGAGACATTCGTTTCGTATATTACAAAACCATTTTGTATTATTCTTACCCGAGCATTACTATTTGCAACCCCCCTAACTGTTGGCGCAAACCCTTGCATTGATTGTGGACGCATTCGGTTATCAGTCGCTAATTCAGCACCGGTATACGAAAAGCTATCAAATAGGCTTCCATCGGTAAAAGATTGCCCAACCGTTAATTCACTTTTTATTTGTGGAATAGCTCTCTGAACATACGTTCTGATGCTTTCATGATGAAATTTATCATCTTCATTGTATTGCAAATTAGATTGATGGCGAATTCTAAACAAGCCTAAATTAAGCCCAGCCGATATATTTCCGTAAGCAGAATGTTCGTCCTTACCATGACTACGAGTACTATACCCATTAAGGTTATAGTTCATAAAAAAAGCAGGAACCCCTTCATTAAGAGCACTGATTGGTACAGAGCCGCGTGCTGAATACTCCACCATTGCTTGAGGAATTAAAATATCTAATCGTAATATATCTTGCTTTAAATTAACTTGAACATCTTTTGATAATGATTTTAAGTCTTCACATTCACCATTAGACTCTATTAGCCCTAAATATTCTGGTTTTATGTTAAACCCATCAACATCTTCTTTAGTTAAACAAGGAACAACACGTCCCTGTTCATTTTCATAAAATCTAATCTCTTTATTATAAAGAAATTCATTATTTAAATATAAATCGACATACCAATTACCTGGAGTAATTTGGTCTTCTGTTAATTTATCTATTGATATATCTTTAGCATTACCTAATAAGAACCCCTCATTGTAAGAGTATTTCTTTTCATTTTGGTTTTCTTCTACCGCTAATGCAAATCTACCATACCCTAAAGACAAAGAAACAAGAACAAAAAGTAATTTTATTTTCATAGCAATACCATTTATTATAAATTAGACTCGTAGGAATCTAAGCCACCATAATCATTAATGACTGAGTAGCTAACTTTTTTTGCATTAATAAAATCATTGGGTATTGCTACACCTTTTCCTCTATTCAGATAAATATCAGAGAATGGCGCAACCATATTCCCTTCTAAGCTTAACTTTCTATTCCCTTCAGATAATGTAACATCCTGAAAAGTAATAAACCATGGCGAGTTATTTTTAACAAGCAACTCATTTCCTTTTGCCGTTTTCTTTATTGAGAAAGAAAGTTTTTCATTAACCTGTGCAGGCATTTTAATGTCTGTTGGTCGATAAAATAATTTCACTCTTGTTCGAATGGCAATTTGCATTGTATTCTTATTTTGAGAAGCAGTATCTTCATTCTCAGGTGGAATTTCTAACACGTTCAAATAAAAAATAGACTCTTTATCTTTTGGTAAAGAATCACCAAGATAAGTTAACCTTAAATTTTGACCTGCTCCAGCAGACATTTTAAATATCGGTGGTGTAATTGAAAATGGAGTTTTAATATTTTCAGGTAACTCATTAGGATCTCCATTATCTAGCCAAACTTGCACCAAAGCTGGCCATTTATTATCATTAACCAACTGTACTGTTTTACTTTTAGATTTTTCATTATATATAACACGAGTGCCATTAATAATAACGCTGGCATACATGGATGTTGATACAATGAATAATGAAATAAATAAAACGATTTTATTTATGATAGATAGCCTAGTTATCATAATGACCTAACCCTACTCTAAGTTGTAATAATTTAGTCTTTTATTGATCTGCCAGGGGAATGAATTCCCCCGGCAGAATTAACTTATTATGGATAAGTCAATGTATAGTTAACTTGTGCTGTAACAGCACCTGGAGCGGTTACTACATCTTTCGCATAATAGAATGCTTGGTATGCCAATGTAGCTGCACCATTAACGATTGGCTGGCTACCTGCTGGCGCGCCGTTTACTTTCGCAGCGTTACCAGCTTGGTCTGCTAAACCGATCTGTACGTTAGCAGGTGCAGTTGTTGGGATAAGATTACCAGTTACTGCATCACCACTTGTCAAACTTTCGAAGTTTGCTGCTACATCAACACCACTAACGCTACAGTTAGCCAGTTCGATAGTGAATGATGTATTACCTGCTGTTGCACCAGCAGAACTCAATGCAGTAGTCGATACTGTTGGCAGAGTGACTGTGAAGTCACCACCATTACCCGTAGTGACATCACAAGTTGTTGCAGTGATTTCACCGTTGAACGTAATAGTACCATCTGCCGCTAATGCTGATGCCGAAATTGACGATGCAATGAATAAAACTAAAAGTGATTTTTTCATATTTAACCTTTGTTAAGATAAAACAATTCCAATCCTTTATTATTAAAAATAAGGACAACTGACTACACATTTAAGTAAGAGCTAAATCCATTTAAGACAACATTCCAAAAACTAAATAACTAAAGTATTCGCGACAAATATATTTTTATCGTAAATAGTTTTGTCATAATCAGACAATAACACGACGATATCTACATTAAAGGCATTAGCAAATTTTGCTAATGATTCGACATCAATTCTATTAACTCCACGTTCAAATCTAGAAATTTGCTGTTGGCTTATTCCTGTTATTTTACCTAACGCTTCTCCACTCCAACCATTTTGCAATCTCAGTGACTTTATTCTTTGCCCAACAGACAATGAATATTTATATCTTTCATTTTCCATATGCGGGTACCTCTGAATTTATTATTCACACATTGATTCAGATTAGTTCTTGTCAAATATATTACGTATCCATAATTTAAAAACAAATAACACCACTCACGAAAGAGTAAAATATATTATGAAAATAAAAATAGAAACTAGAATTATCGAAAGTCAAACAACGCCAATAAAAACATAATGTTAATCAAATATCCCAAACCAGAATTAACATCTAATTTAGAAATCAACAAGCAATTAAAGAAGATAAAAAATCTACTTAATGTTGAAAAATCGACATTAACACCAAAAAAATCAATTTTATGTATTAATATATATCAACCTATTTGCATTTTTAGATTATCATCATTAATACTCGCGATTGGAGTAACTCATTTATATTAAAATTTAATCATAAATCAATCATCAATAATAGAAACTAAAAATAAAAAAGTGCCCCCTTTCACAATTTAAAATTGTGTAAAGTTACCTATTTAATTACATAACTAATATTTACATTACATTATCTTTGGATTTCATCTTGAAAAAGCGTCCTTTATAGAAAATCATTTTTTGAATGATATTATAAAAAATGAGTTCATCTTCTTTTTTTAGAAAAATTTCATATTAAAAAAATGAATATATTGAACAGCACTTTTTGTAATGAAAAAAAATTAATTAACATTAAAAATATATAAAAAAATTAATATTTCTCTTATTGTTTATTTCATTCTTAGATAGAAACACAAACACAATTAGACTAACCCTTTTGTTATATATCAGAATTGTATCTCCTATTTTCACCGCCTATTAATGATGTTTTTCAGCTTTTATCTTTAATAACGAGGTAGTGATTTTTATACCTTCAATAAAAAAGCCCCATTATTATTAAAATGAAATTAACAATAACGAGGCTTTTAATGATCAAATTTTAATAATGGTACTAAATTCGATACTGCTTATTTCTCAGTTAAGTCTATTTGGTAAATAGCAAAACCAATATCATCAGTGCCTACCTGTTTTAATGGGTATTGGGCATTCTGCTGAATGAATTTCGCAGCTTTATCACTCTGAGAGGTTTCAAAACGAATATCGAGAGCCTTATCTGTTTTAATTGGCAAGAATGACCAATTATTATCAGCTCTACTGGTAACCTCACCGTGTTCTTTAGAAACTTTCGCAATATAAGAGGCCAATACGGCACGGTTTTCATCTGGGGAAGCAAACGCAATATGATTATCGCCCGTTCCGGCAAATTTACCGCCGTATGCTCGATAATTATTGGTTGCAACTAAGAAGGTAGCTTTCGGGTCTATTGGTTTCCCTTGATAAGTGACATGCTTAATTCTATTCGCCTGTTTATTGACTAGCTGGCAATCTACATCATATTTTGCAGGCTCAGTGAGGTCTATTTGATAATTTATCCCACTGATAGTGTCAAAATTATAAGTTCTAAAGCCATCCCAGTTAATTAAGCTTTGCGGTGATGTTGATTGAGGATCAATACGGTTAAACATACCCGCTGAACACTCCAGCCACTCGACCACTTCGGCACCTGTCGCTTTCACAACCACTAGTGTATTTGGATATAAATACAAATCAGCGGCATTGCGGAAGGTTAGATCTCCTTTTTCAACCTCAACAAATTCGTCAGGCGCATTTTTACGTCCACCTACTTTGAATGGAGCAGCTGCAGACAATACAGGCAAGTCAGCAAGGTCAGGGTCACCTTGAATATAATGTTTCGTATAATCAACTTGCGCATCATTCACTATCTGTACCGTTGGATCGCTTTGAACTAATGCCAAATAGCTGTACATATTATCGGAGGCTTTTCCGATCAATTTCCCGACAAACTGACGAGTATCGTTATGAGGTTTATCAATGATCTTCGCTAATTCATCATCACGCTCAACCAGCGCTTTTTTGTTGGCTTTATCATAAACGGGTCGAGCATGCGCATTCGCATCAACAACTTTCCAACTGCCATCGTCATTATTGACGACTAAGTCGACGACACCAAGGTGATCCCCCCATTGGCCTGGCATCACCGCTGGGATCCCGTTAACGGTACCTTTGGTAATATCAACACCTTTAATATTGGCGAAATCTTTACTTGGAAATACCCCATGAGAGTGACCAAACATAATCGCATCTATTCCCGGTACTTCACTCAGATAATAAACAGAGTTTTCAGCCATTGCCTTATAAGGCTCTTGTGAAAAACCGGAGTGAGGGATTGCCACCACTAAATCAGCACCTTCTTTTTTCATTTGAGGCACAAATTTTTTGGCGGTTTCCGTAATATCGTTGACCGTCACTTTGCCACTAAGATTGGGTTTATCCCAAATCATAATTTGTGGGGGAACAAAACCAATATAACCAATTTTTAAGTTATGGGTTTTTCCATCACGATCTTTGACGGAAGTATCAACAATAATATAAGGAGTAAAATAGTTTTTACCCGTTTTAGCATCGATGATATTGGCGTTAACATAAGGGAATTTTGCCCCTGCAATTGCCTTTTGCAGATAATCTAAACCAAAATTAAATTCATGGTTACCAAAGTTACCTACAGTATAGCCCATTGTATTCATTAGACTATGAGCAGGATGTGACTCCCCTTCCTCAAGGCCTTTTGCTGCCATATAATCCGCTAAAGGACTGCCTTGAATTAAATCACCATTATCAACTAAGACGGCATTTGTCACTTCACCTTTAGCCGCCTTAATTAAACTTGCAGTACGCACCAATCCAAATTGATCCGTTGGTTTATCCTTAAAATAATCGAAATCAATCAAGTTGCTGTGTATGTCAGACGTTTCCATAACACGTAAATCAACTGTTGCGGCATTGGCATTGAATGCCACGAATAAAGCTAATGCTGATAATTTAAAAATAGTATTCACCGTAATTCCCCTTACGTTGATTTGTGCAAAATAACCCTTGCTTATATTCTCTGTAAAAATAGTACAAACAGCATTACATATAGTGAATGTGTGCGTTCTATTCGTTGATATTTCGATAAGCGTTGATAAACAGTGCCTCTCTTGTCCATCGAAGTCACTGTTTATCTTAATAAGCACTATTTAATCATATATAAGTCACAAAATTATTGACGGTACATAACTATTTAGGCCAAAGCCATGCAGCCCCACGTACCCCACTTGAGTCACCATGAATGGCCTGCCGAATTGGCGTATCACATTCACGACCGAATACCCAGTTTTTCACCAGTGAAGGTAATGTTTGATATAAGCCTTCGACATTACTCATTCCACCACCGAGCACAATGACATCGGGATCGAGCATATTGATAACTTGAGCTAATGCTCTAGCAAGCCGAGATTGGTAATGTGTCATTGCGGCTATTGCATGTGGATCCCCAGACTTCATCAATTCGATGATTTCTGAACCTATTTTGGTTTCACCAGACAATTTACGATAGTCCGCCATAAAACCTGTTCCAGATACGAATAGTTCAGTGCACCCTGTTAGCCCGCAATAGCATTGCTCTTCTTGAAGAAACAATGCGTCTTGGCTATCTTGCCAAGGCAATGGATTATGGCCCCATTCCCCCGCGACCCCATTACCACCAGAATGAACCTGACCATTGATCGCAATACCAGCACCACATCCCGTACCAATAATCACTGCAAATACCACTTTTGCCCCTTTGCCTGCACCATCAACGGCTTCTGAAACAGCAAGGCAGTTAGCATCGTTGGCGACTTTTACAGGCCGCTCAAGTATTCGCGCTAAATCTACATCAAAAAATTGACCGTTGAGCCATGTGGAATTGGCATTTTTCACTTTACCTGTCACAGGTGATAGTGTCCCGGGGATCCCAACTCCCACACTTCCTTTTCTCGCCGTGGCCACTTCGGCATCATGAACAAGACCTGCAATCGCATTTAACGTTGCGTTATAGTCTCCTCTGGGCGTCGCCACGCGCTTTCTAAATAGAGTTTCGCCATTATCATCTAATGCAATCACTTCTATTTTTGTACCACCAAGGTCAATTCCAATTCTCATCATCACACCCACTACTTAGCTATTTTCTGTATCATTGCCTGTATACCCTATCGATTTCAAGCGATTAGCGACAAAACTGAGGCCTATAAACACAACAAATACGCCAAAAAGGCATTTTTTTTCGCTTAATAACCGACAATTCGTTATCATAGCCACCGGCTAAAACAGGTAATCCATCAACAAAGGTAGGTTTTTCATGTGGTTCAAGAATATATTGGTCTATCGTCTGAATCGTGATCTGGCTCTCAGTGCTGACGATCTGGAAAGACAACTTGCCCCTCTGGCCTATCATCCTTGTGGTAGTCAAGACATGATGAAAACGGGATGGGTGTCACCCATGAAAGGTTCTGATGCTTTGACCCATGCCGCGGGTAACCAAATACTGATCTGTGCCAAAAAAGAAGAAAAAATGCTGCCTTCCCCTGTCATCAAACAGGAGCTACAAGAAAAAATCGAAAAACTTGAAGCAGACCAAGGCCGTAAACTGAAAAAAACAGAAAAAGATTCTCTTAAAGATGAGGTTGTCCATGCCTTATTACCAAGAGCATTCAGCAAATACAATAAAACCTACATTTGGATTGATACCGTCAATCAATTGATTATTGTTGATGCCGCCAGCGCTAAACGTGCAGAGGATAATTTAGCACTATTGCGTAAAAGCCTCGGTTCACTGCCTGTTGTGCCGCTAACTTTTAAAGATCCTATTGAGCTAACGTTAACCGAATGGATCCGCTCAGGCTCTCTGCCTCAAGGTTTTGCCGTAATGGATGAAGCAGAGTTAAAAGCCATTCTAGAGGAAGGTGGCATCATTCGTTGTAAAAAGCAGGAGCTGATTTCTGATGAAATTGCGACCCATATTGAGGCTGGAAAATTAGTGACTAAACTGGCTTTAGACTGGGAAGAACGGATCCAATTTATGCTGTCTGATGATGGTTCACTGAAAAGACTAAAATTCAGTGATACATTAAAAGAACAAAACGATGATATCGGTAAAGAAGATTATGCTCAGCGTTTTGATGCCGATTATGTACTTATGACAGGGGAACTGAGCGCCCTGATTGCACGCCTTATTGATGTTCTCGGCGGTGAAGCTGAACATTAATCGATACCATATCCCCAGATGGCAGCAGACGATCCACCGTGTTGCCATCACTTTTTAGACCTCGCTAGCATTGCCACTATTAATTCATTGACTGCCTACTCAATCTCTGGTGAATTGAATTACATCTTGATAACAAAATTATCGCAACGTTTATTTGTTAAATAAAAATAACTAAACGAATCACGTTAACTATCAAAATAAGGTCAACTTCAATCGCAGGAATTGTTATGAAAGAGCTCATCGAACCCGAAGTGGATGAACATTCAGTTGTCACGCTACAAAAAATTACGGCAGATAATTTTTCGGAAATTTGCCTACTCAGCCATACGCTCAGCGAAGCACAACGCGGTATGGTAGCGGATAATGCCTATTCTATTGTTGAAGCTCAATTTTCCGATTGTGCATGGTATCGCGGTATATATGCTGACGATGTTCCCGTTGGTTTTATTATGCTGCATTCGGGGCTAGATGATGACGAGCTTGAATATGATGGAATTATGCTATGGCGCTTTATGATAGCAGAGCCTTATCAAAAATTAGGCTTTGGTCGCGAAGCCCTTCTTCAAGTGATCCGCTATTTAAAAAAGAAAGGTTATCCACGACTTTATAATAGCTGTGGCGAAGGAGAAGAAAGCCCGTTTGAATTCTATAAAAAGCTTGGTTTTATTCCTACAGGGGCTTATTTAGATGATGAATGTGAACTTGTTCTTGATTTAACTAACTGGCAAGAAGAACCGTGATTTAGCAAATAGGGGGATTGCCACCTATTATTATTTAATGATTAACATGGCAATTCATAAGCCTATAATGCCAATATCTCTCTGAGGCGGGAACCTCGAAGCTCACTTCAGCAGATCATCTAACTCATTCAGGTTGCAGCAAGGCGGCAAACGAGCAGATCCCTAGAAGCATACATAAGTATGTCACTAGGGTCTGTGGAAGCCGCCAACAGCGCTGCAACTTAAAGTATGGCAAGTATCGTTATTTCTGGATCAAATAACGTATAGTTGGTCCATCTTGCTGAATATCCAGCACGGTATAACCATAATTTTTGGCATCCAAAGGGATATTATTAATTGATTGTGGGCAATCACTGACCACCTCTAATATTTCCCCTTTTTTTAAGGATGGCATCGCTTCCAATGTCGCTACGGCCGGATAAGGGCAAGGCTCCCCGACCATATCTAATCGATAGTCAGGAATGATTTCTTTATGACTCATACAACCTCCGCTGATGTTGAAACTGGTGATTGACGTTTACGGAAAAAATAGCGTTCCCACACCAACATCAAGATAAATGCTAAAGCTAACAACAGATAAGTCACCGCTAATCCCCCTTGTGGACCAAAGGTTTCTAGCAAATTCACTTTATCGAAATCTGTTGCTAACCAAGGGCCTAAATCATCCCAATAGTAAGCAAGGATGGTTGCTCCGATAATATTACCGAAACCGACCCACCAATAATGGACTTGCCCTTCTACGGCACGGTACATCCAGCCCGTTTCACAGCCCCCCGCAAGCACAATACCAAACCCAAACAATAACCCGCCAATAATGGCATTCGGGCCAGCCCATAAAATTTTTGGCGTTGCACCTAATTGTACATAACTAAAAATACCAATTGCGCTCACCGCCATACCAATAATAATGGCTTTTGCCATATGTGTTCTTCCGGTGATCCATAAGTCACGGAAAGCGGAGGTGAAACAAATTTGTGCTCGTTCAATAAGCAAACCAAACCCAATACCGCATAGAATGGCGATACCTAATACGGGCGCATCCCATAAGGTATAAAAGCCCCACGCGATCGCGACTAAAAAGATAGTCATCCCTAATTTAAAGCGTTTTTTTGCCACATCTAGGTGTTGTGTTAATGGAGAAGCGGCAGAGACTTTTTTGAGCTTAACAGGGATCCTGAACATCGGCATTAATGTGAATTTAGCACCGAAATAGGAGCCTACTGCGGTTGCGATAGCAAAATACCATGCGTGCAGAGAAAACTGAGGGATCCCAGTAAAAAATGCGGCTAAGTTGCACCCCATCGCTAAACGCGCACCGAAACCAGCGATAATACCGCCAATAATTGCTTGGAAAATACGTATCTTGTGTTGTGGCATACGTAATTTTACGTTATTTGCCCATAACGCAGCCGCAAAACACCCCGCAAACATACCGATGATCATCACACCATCAATTCTATCTAGGGGGCTACCTTCTAAGCCAATGACTTTAAAATATCCCCAGTTTTCGGGTTCAGCACCGAATAACTGCATGATATGCCCACCCCAACGGGTGAATTCACCAGTAACAGCCCAGAATGTACCTGTTAAACCAAAGTAATAGGTGGATAAGATCCCTGCCGCAATAACCGCAGGTAGAGGTTTCCAAAAACGGATGAGATAGTGAGATTTAAACTCAGACCAAGTCATTTTAACGTCCAATTCATTCGCGCCAGAACCTGGCAGAGAACCCCGCCGTTGTATAGCATGCCCGCTTCACAAGCCCCCCAATGGTTGCAAGAAAGCAAATTGGCATATTCCCCACAGCAGATAGGGATAACATCATACTCCGATAATTAGTTTCGGGAAGCTATATGCTATAAATATTTCACGGTCTATCCCTTCAATCGCTGATTTTTACAGCAGATATAATAACCTATCGAAAATAAAAGGATGGCTCGTAATACCCTAGGTTGATTATATTGCATCTCAGGTTTTTCCATTAACATGAAGATTTTTGAAAAATTACATTAACTTTATGTTTTATAAAAGAAATTTAAGCAAAAAAAAAGCGTTATCAGAGATAACGCGGGAATGTGTAGTCTTATTTTATCTATAGTAGAGGAGTATAATATGAAATTGCCGTATAACGGCGTTGCATGCTATGCGTAGTCTGAAGTCAGCCCATTTGACTCCAGTAATAACATTTATCAACTTAAAAACACATTCATCCGTAAGTTAAAAAATAATACGATATAGATCATTTTTACTAACTCAAATTATCAAGATGACTTTATTTTTCCCTAGTTTGGCGAATAAAGAAAATAAAAAAATTTGAAAGATGAAAAGTGTTTAAAAGTATTTCTAAATGTTATTGACCGCATTATAACTCAACATAATTGTTGCGCAAGTGTTTTTTTTATTTAACTAAAATTTCAGCGTAAATTCAATTTTAATGAATAAAATCATATTGTTACACTATTATCGTTAAATATAAAAAACATAATTATATATTTTTAATAATAATTTACATAAATAGCGACATCTTTAAAATGTTACAAAACAAATTATTCAATTAACTCTTCTTATCTAGATAATAATTAACATTTAATTGTTAGATTTATTTATATAGATATCATAATTTGAATAAGCATTAATCTAATTTATTTCATTATCTATTCTACTCAATAACACTTGTAATGGATAAATATAATCTGTATTTATACTCTCAATAATATAATCAGAATTTTATATGTAAAACAAAAGGTTACAAAAGATAAATAAAAAACCCTTTATCTACGCAAAAATAAAAAATACGCGTAATTACTTAAAGACTCACAAAATAAAATAACATCCTAATAGAAAAATAGTTTATTTTTAATAATCACTTATTGAGAAACTAGGCAAAAAAAGATGTGTTAGTGGACAAAAAAAAACCATACAACTCAACGGATAAATCACAAAGAAGTCATAAAATTAATTCAAAAAACTAATCATTACTCGCAATACGTCATACCGAATCAAGAAAAAAATTGTGACTTAGGCACCTCAATGATGCAGTTTGGTGCCTGTAGATTTAAACCCTCAATAAAAAACGCACCTTATCACCCCACTATATGTAAAGGGATAAAGTGCGCTTGCTATAGAAAAAGATACTAGCGAACTACTTAGACGCCGCCGCTTCCATGCCTACTAGGCCAATTTTAAGATACCCTGATTGACGCAATGCATTCATTACATCCATCATTGTTTCATAATCAACACTCTTATCCGCTTGGAAGAAAATTGTGGTATCTTTATTCGCATTTGTTGCCAGATCAAGAGAGGCCGCTAACTGCTCTTTTGTTACAGCTTGGTCTCCTATGAATAATTGGCTATCCGCTTTTACCGTCAGAAAGACCGGTTTTTCTGGACGTGGTTGCGGTTTCGCTGTCGAAGCAGGTAAATCCACTTTGATATCAACCGTTGCCAAAGGAGCGGCAACCATAAAGATAATCAACAGAACTAACATAACATCGATAAACGGTGTTACGTTGATCTCGTGCATTTCACCACTATCGTCTTGTTCGTCACCTAAACGCATTGCCATAATCGTTACCTTGCTTTGCTATTTGCCAGATCCAGATCGCGACCTAATAGTAACGCAGCCTGTGCTGCAACATCACCGACCTGACCACGGTAGTTATTAATCATTCTGGCAAAAATGTTATAAATAACAACGGCAGGGATTGCTGCGATCAAACCAATTGCTGTTGCTAATAATGCTTCCGCGATCCCTGGAGCAACAACGGCTAAGTTAGTGGTTTGTGAGTGAGCAATACCAATGAAGCTATTCATGATCCCCCAAACCGTACCAAACAACCCAACAAACGGAGAAATCGCCCCAATGGTGGCTAAATAACCATTTCCACGCCCCATATGGCGGCTAATTGCAGCGATTGAACGCTCAAGACGGAACCCTGTGCGATCTTTAATACCAGAAAGATCTGTGCTTTGTGCTGACAGTGTTCTTTCCACAACCGCTTGTTTTAACAATAAACGGGTTACACTGTTTGCCTTAAAACCTTCAGCGATGCTCATTGCCTCATCTAACGATTTGACCTTATTAAGCTGTGCTACTTCAGCTTTTAAACGACGGCGCGCTGCCAATAACTCGATGCCTTTAGAGAAGAACAAGGCCCATGTAATCACTGATGCCAAAACCAGACCAATCATGACTGTTTTAACAACGTTATCTGCATTTTGGTACATACCCCAGACCGATAGGTCCTTATCAAAACCACCTTGGTTTTCGGTCGCAATCTCAATACTTTCGCTAACCACTGGTGTTGTTGCACCATTTTCTGCTGCGGCTTGAGTTTGTGCCGGTGCTGCTGCCGATGGGGTATTTGTTTCAGTCGCCGGTGCCGCTGGTGTTGTTTGGGCTGACGCTGTGGATGTCGCTGGGGTTGTTGCTGGTGTGGTTTCAGCATTTGCTGTCCCCAACAGGCCTATCGCCAATAGAATAGAAGCTGTTAGTTTACGCATCAGTTGGCCTTATACTCTCTTTTTCTGTGTTCTATTAATAAATTCGTGCCGATGATTTCACGTTCACCGACTAACCTATAAAAGCGAAATTGACTCGCCCAATTCATCTCTTTTTTCAAAAGATGGTGCAGATAATATCAAACGCTGCGCGAATTGATAGTAATTATCATTACTATTCAATATTTTTTTCATATTTCTTGCGCTTTAACAAATATGCCCTCAACAACAGTGAGACTATTACTGAGTGACATGAAAAAAAATCCGATTGGACGTTTACACTTGTACATCTTCAACAAAATCATTTAACTTCAAGTATTCTCTTTTTGTTTCGTATCGCTCAGGAGCAGCTAAAGGACGCAATATGGCTAAGATCAAACCAGAAACTCAACTCGTGCACCTTGGTAGAAACCCTGCTTTTACTCAAAAAGGCGTGAACCCTATAATCCAGCGCACCTCATCCGTAATATTCAACACCCTTGCTGAGAAGCGCCATGCGACACAAAACAGAGCCAATTCTGTACTTTTTTATGGGCGTCGTGGAACACAAACTCACTTTGCATTTCAAGAGGCGATGACGGAATTAGAGTGTGGTGCAGGTGCGGTACTTTATCCCTCAGGGGCGGCCGCAATCACCAATGCACTATTATCTTTTATCTCTTCGGGAGATCATATTCTTGTCACAGGCTCAGCTTATGATCCCACACAAAACTTTTGCGATAAGATCCTAACAAAACTAAACGTCACAACGGACTATTTTGATCCGATGATTGGAGCTGCTATCGCTGAGCTTATCCGTCCTAATACTCGAATAGTCTTTTTAGAAGCGCCCAGTTCTATCACTATGGAGATTCATGATCTCCCTGCTATTGTGCAAGCGATACGTCAAAAAGCCCCCGAAACTATTATTATGATTGACAACACTTGGGCCGCGGGCGTGTTATTAAAACCTTTATTATTAGGCATCGACATCTCTATCCAGTCTGCGACTAAATATATTAATGGTCACTCGGATGGTATGTTAGGCGTTGCCGTTGCTAATGAGCGCTGCATTGAACCCCTTCGCGAAAACTCTTATTTACTCGGTCAGACTGCCGATCCTGATACGGTATATATGGCCGGTCGCGGCTTACATACGTTAGCAACGAGACTCAAACAGCATGAAACCAATGGCTTAGCTGTTGCTCAGTGGTTAGCGCAGCGCCCTGAAGTTGAACGGGTTTTCCATCCCGCGCTTCCTTCTTGTCCGGGGCACTCATTCTTTGTTCGTGATTTTAGTGGCAGCAACGGGCTATTCTCTTTTCAATTAAAATCACGCTTATCCCAAACACAGTTTGAAAATTTCTTAAATCACTTCAGCCATTTTAAGATGGGGTATTCATGGGGAGGTTATGAATCTTTGATTTTGGGATACCAAAAAGAAGATCTTATCAGCATGCGTCAGTATGATTTTACCCCCAATGAGGGTACTTTTTTCCGTATTCATGTTGGTCTGGAGCATCCCCAAGATTTAATTGATGACCTCACATTGGCATTTGAACGTATCCAATAATGGTGTTTTGTTACACGCTTTCATCATCGACCCAAGATGAAAGCGTGAAAATTCAATCATCTTATTTATCAACTAATCCTCTCATTTAGTAAACAAATCAAACTTGGTATGGTTTTTTCCTGTAATATAAGAAAAGAAATTCGCTTTTTCGTAGATAGACAGGAACAATTATGGAAGTACTACGCGAAATCGTGCTGGCGCTTTGGCATCATGATTTCCTTAAACTCTCCAATCCAGAAGTGCTTTGGGTTATTTACACAGTTCTCTTTGTGGTCATTGTGCTAGAAAATGGGGTACTCCCCGCCGCTTTTTTACCTGGTGATACCTTATTGATCCTTTCGGGAGCCTTAATTGCAAAAGGAGTGCTGCACTTTATTCCGACCATTTTGCTACTAACAACAGCGGCAAGCTTGGGGTGTTGGCTCGGTTTTCTTCAAGGAAGGTGGTTGAGTGAAACAAAAATCGTTAAGCGTTGGCTCTCACAGATCCCGCATGAATATCATGATAAAGCCAACCATATGTTTCATAAACAAGGCCTTTACGCCTTACTCATCGGTCGTTTTTTAGCCTTTGTCCGCACACTATTGCCGGTATTAGCTGGGCTGTCTGAGTTAAGCCATCGACGTTTTCAACTCTTCAATTGGTTAAGTGGCTTACTTTGGGTAGGCATTATCGTGACATTAGGATATGCACTGAACCAAATTCCTTTTGTGAAGCAACATGAACAAATCGTCATTAGCGTATTAATGATCTTACCTGTACTTTTGCTCATCGGTGGGCTTATCGGCTCCATCATGATGTATTGGAAACATCGCAAGTCTATCAATAATAAATCGAAATAATAAAAACCGCCTCATCATTGAGGCGGCATTAGACTTAGTTACGATGGCTGATTTTAATGCGCTGTTAAGGCCGCAAATAAGTATTGACCAATTTCAGGGGTCATCCACGTACCTTGTGAAATAACAGGGTTTTCGCGATAAATTTGACGAATTTTTTCCTGTAATTCAGGGTCTCCCCCAGTAAATTGATTAAACATGTTTAACCATGTTTTAGCCAAGGATTGCACTTCTGGTGATTCAGGTGATACACCTGATTGCTGCGCTCTGTATAAGCCCGCAATCAATTCAGGCCATACTTTACCTGATTCAAAGTAGTGTTCACGCACAAATGCAAACTGTGAATCCGTTAAATAAGACTTAAAAATCGCAAGCTGGTGCTCGCTAAACCCTTTCGCCACATATTCAATCATTTCCTCAGTAATACCTGAAGACAATGCAAATTCATTATCCGACAAATGAATTTTATTCAATCTAGCGAAAAAGTCAGGGTTCCCACCAGTATCACGCTCTAAAGCGATCATCCACTCCGCTGACACTTTGCGCGCTTGTTCAGAGTCAGGTGTAACACCTTCTTGCATAAGGTTTTTAACGGTTTCTACGCGTTGCTGCCACTCTTGGCTTTTTAACGTATTCGCCGTATATAATGGCATTTTTTCTAATTCTTTCGGTGTAAAATACTTGTCGTACATAGACATCATCTCCAATATGGAAAACCAATCAGCCTGAGTGAGAATATCGCCAGCTTGCATTTGTAATTGAAGCTGCTCTAACCGATAGCGTAGTTTGGCTATCTGTTTCATCTGTTCAGAAAGCGCACTAATACGCTCCTGTAACAATTGCGCCATATTCCCACTATGGCCATCTAAGATTTTACCGATGTCTTTGAGTTTAACGCCCACTTGTCTGAGCATTTGAATTTGAGTTAAACGCTCGAGACACTGTACGTTATAGAGTCGATAACCCGCATCGGTTCTCGCAGTTGGAACGAGTAATCCTATCTCTTCATAATGATGAAGTGTGCGAATGGTTAGCCCTGTTTTTTGTGCAATCTCACCCACTTGAAATAGCATATCGAACCTCCTGTGATTGATGTGCAGGTTAGTGCCTCACGTTACGTGAGAGTCAACCGTTTCTGACAAGAATTTTATCTTTTTTTCTCTTTCTAGATCATCTTTATCTTCACAAACACACTGATTATAATTTTCGCGGAATAACCCACACTGAATAATAATGGTGAAATTAATGAGTATGAAAGCAATATGTATAGGATTGCTTTTACTCCCTTCTTTAGGGTTAGCAAATCCCCTAAACACCGGAGAGCCGAGTACGCCTGGGTATGAGAAAGCCGAGGAAGCTAAAGCGTGTATTGACCAATATGCTTTTGATATCGCAAGACAATATGACCAACCTGCCAGCCAAATAGCCGAAGCGGCTCTTGGTTACTGTGATCAAAAGATAGAGTCATTTCGCCAATACAACCGAGAAATGAGTGTTGCCAACATTCCACAAAGTAACCTCCGAGAGCTTTCTTTGCGGGGAGCCGCGCTCTATGCTGCCGACCAGCAATTCCATGATCTCAAACTTTCGTGGATAAAAGATATTGAATACAAAATATTAAAACACAGAGAAGCAACACAATAGCATTTTCTTAAAATAAAAAAGCCCTGCCACTTAAGATTAAGGACAGGGCTTTAAACTTATCTTATTGCATTATTTAATTAGAGCATGCATCTCTTGCACTGAAATCACTTTTTCCGTTGGATCAGCGCTTAATGACATTGTGGTCGCAAAGCCGCCATTCAACGTCGTATCATAGTGTACTTTATATTGTAATGCGCTACGGCGTATTAACTTAGAATCCTCAATCGCTTGACGACCAGCCGTAGTGTTCACAATATAATCGTATTCACCATTTTTGATCCTATCTTGGATATGAGGACGACCTTCATGCACTTTGTTGACCAAACGAGGGTTGATCCCAGCTTCACCTAAGACGATGGCCGTACCATGGGTCGCATCCAATTCAAAACCATGCTTAAGCAATTTAGCCGCCAAATCAACGACACGAGTTTTATCCCCTTCGCGCACAGACAACAATGCACGACCGGATTTTTTCATTGTCGAGTTACTGCCTAACATTGCTTTCGCGAAAGCCTCCGCAAATGTACGGCCAACGCCCATCACTTCCCCTGTTGAGCGCATCTCTGGCCCCAAAATTGGGTCAACACCTTGGAATTTATTAAACGGTAGCACCACTTCTTTTACAGAATAATAAGGAGGAATAATCTCTTTCGTCATCCCTTGTTCTGTCAATGATTGACCAACCATCACTCGCGCAGCAATTTTTGCCAGAGGCAGCCCAGTCGCTTTAGATACAAATGGAACAGTACGCGCTGCACGTGGGTTCACTTCGATAAGATAAACTTCGTTATCTTTTACGGCAAACTGGACGTTCATCAAGCCACGAACACGTAACTCAAATGCCAAGTTACGCACTTGCTCACGCATCACATCTTGAATTTCTTGGCTAAGTGTATAAGCAGGTAATGAGCATGCTGAATCACCTGAGTGCACCCCAGCTTGTTCAATATGCTCCATGATGCCGCCAATCAACACCATTTCACCATCACAGATTGCGTCAACGTCTACTTCAACTGCATCATCTAGGAAACGGTCGAGTAGTACTGGTGCATCGTTAGAAACACTCACGGCAGTTTGGAAATAGCGACGTAGATCAGATTCGTCATAAACGATTTCCATCGCACGTCCTCCTAAAACATAGGATGGACGTACCACCAGCGGATAACCGATGCCTGACGCTTTTTCAACCGCCTGCTCAATCGTCACTACAGTCGCATTTTGTGGCTGCTTCAGGTTCAAGCGATTAACCGCTTGTTGGAAACGTTCACGGTCTTCTGCACGGTCAATGGCATCTGGGCTAGTACCGATGACGGGTACACCAGCCGCTTCTAGGGCACGAGCCAGTTTTAATGGCGTCTGCCCGCCATATTGAACAATAACCCCTTTTGGCTGCTCAATACGTACAATTTCAAGTACATCTTCTAAGGTAACTGGCTCAAAATAGAGGCGGTCTGAGGTGTCATAGTCTGTTGAAACCGTCTCAGGGTTACAGTTAACCATGATGGTTTCATACCCATCTTCACGTAGTGCCAACGAAGCATGAACACAGCAATAGTCAAATTCAATACCTTGACCTATACGGTTTGGACCACCACCTAATACCATAACTTTAGGCTTGTCGAAATTAGGGTTAGACTCACACTCATCTTCATAGGTGGAGTACATATAAGCGGTATCTGTTGCAAACTCAGCCGCACAGGTATCAACACGCTTATAAACAGGGTGTAAGCCATAACCTTGACGCAGTTTACGTAGCTCAGCTTCAGAGACACCAACAAGTTTTGCTAAACGTGCATCAGCAAAACCTTTGCGTTTCAAAACGCTTAAAAACGTTTTGGTTAACCCATTAATGCCTAGCTCTGTAACTTGTTCTTCTAAGCGCACCAGCTCTTCGATTTGCACTAAGAACCAGCGGTCGATGTTAGTTAGGTTGAAAATACCGTCAACGGATAGTCCTGCACGGAAGGCATCGGCAATATACCAAATACGCTCTGCGCCCGCGTCTTTTAACTCGCGACGAATACGTGTTAGTGCTTCAGGATCATCTTGGCTAACTTTTGGATCAAAACCAGTCGCGCCAACTTCAAGGCCACGTAATGCTTTTTGCATTGACTCTTGGAAGGTGCGACCAATTGCCATCACCTCACCAACGGACTTCATTTGCGTTGTCAGGCGGTCATTCGTGCCCGCAAATTTTTCGAAATTGAAACGAGGAATTTTTGTGACGACATAGTCAATGGAAGGTTCGAATGATGCAGGTGTACGACCACCTGTAATATCATTCATTAGCTCATCAAGTGTGTAGCCAACAGCAAGCTTAGCGGCAATTTTGGCAATTGGGAAACCAGTCGCTTTCGAAGCAAGTGCGGAAGAGCGCGATACACGAGGGTTCATCTCAATAACAATCAAACGTCCATTTTTGGGATTGACGGCAAATTGAACGTTAGAGCCTCCAGTTTCAACACCAATCTCACGCAATACCGCCATCGAGGCATCACGCATAATTTGATATTCTTTATCGGTCAGTGTCTGGGCTGGCGCAACGGTGATAGAGTCACCCGTATGGATCCCCATCGCATCAAAGTTTTCAATTGAACAAACAATAATGCAGTTATCATTTTTGTCGCGTACCACTTCCATTTCGTACTCTTTCCAGCCAATGAGCGACTCATCAATCAGTAGCTCATTGGTTGGTGAGAGGTCAAGGCCGCGCGTACAGATTTCTTCAAATTCTTCACGGTTATAAGCAATACCACCGCCAGTTCCCCCCATCGTAAATGAAGGACGGATAATACAAGGGAACCCAACATCTTCAGCTACCGCGTAGGCTTCTTCCATATTGTGTGCGATACCGGAGCGCGCTGTATCCAAGCCAATTTTTTTCATGGCTTTATCAAAACGTTGGCGGTCTTCGGCTTTATCAATCGCATCGGCGGTGGCACCAATCATTGTCACACCGAACTCAGCTAATACGCCTTTACGCTCAAGCTCCAGTACACAGTTCAAAGCAGTTTGCCCACCCATGGTTGGCAGCACCGCATCTGGACGCTCTTTTTCGATGATTTTACGCACCACTTCCCAATGAATTGGCTCAATATACGTTGCATCAGCCATTTCAGGGTCAGTCATGATGGTTGCTGGGTTAGAGTTGACTAAAATAACGCGATAGCCTTCTTCACGCAGTGCTTTACACGCTTGCGCACCTGAATAGTCAAATTCACATGCTTGGCCGATAACAATCGGGCCAGCCCCTAGAATCAGAATACTTTTTATATCTGTACGTTTTGGCATTTTTCTGCTCCCGATTATTTTGCGTTATGACGAGGTTGGTTCTGGCGATATTCATGGATAAGTTCGATGAAGTGATCGAACAATTTCGCCGCATCGTGAGGGCCAGAACTTGCTTCAGGGTGCCCTTGGAAACTAAACGCTGGCTTATCCGTACGGTGAATACCTTGCAGAGTGCCATCAAACAATGACTTATGTGTCACACGTAATGTGTCGGGTAATGTTGACTCATCGACAGCAAAACCATGGTTTTGTGCTGTGATCATGACAACATTTTGATCTAAATCTTTAACTGGATGGTTTGCACCATGGTGACCAAACTTCATTTTCATCGTACTTGCGCCGCTTGCTAACGCCAGTAGCTGGTGCCCTAGGCAGATACCAAAAACAGGAATTTCTGTTTTTAAGAAATCTTGAATTGCTTTGATAGCATAGTCACAAGGGGCAGGGTCGCCAGGCCCGTTAGAAAGGAAAATACCATCTGGATCCATCGCCAATACGGTTTCTGCTGGTGTTGTTGCAGGAACGACAGTCAAACGGCACCCACGATCCACTAGCATACGTAAAATATTACGCTTAGCCCCAAAGTCATAAGCGACTACATGTAACGGTAGCTCATCTTCACTTTTCGCACTCAGTTGACCATCAGCCAAAGTCCAAGAGCCTTGAGTCCAACTGTATGCTTCTTTCGTGCACACTTCTTTCGCCAAATCTAAACCGTTTAGGCCAGAGAATGCGCGAGCTTTTTCCAGCGCCAACGCCGCATCTGGTGCATCACCGGCAATGATACAGCCGTTCTGAGCCCCTTTTTCTCTTAATAAACGCGTTAATTTACGTGTATCAATATCGGCGATAGCAACGACATTATGACGTTTCAGGTATTCTGATAGGCCTTCCTGACCGCGAAAGTTACTATAAACCAGTGGTAGGTCACGAATAATCAAACCTTGAGCATGAACATTTGGGGATTCTTCGTCATCAGCATTAGTGCCGACATTACCAATATGGGGATAGGTGAGAGTAACAATTTGGCGGGAATAGGAAGGGTCGGTAATTATTTCTTGATATCCGGTCATTGACGTATTGAAAACGACTTCTCCAACAGCGGCCCCTTCAGCACCAATGGCGCGCCCGTGGAATTCGGTTCCGTCTTCGAGAACCAGTATAGCTGACTTAATCAAAACACCCTCCAGGGAATAATAAATCACAATTAGTGCATATTAATTCAGATTTGAGGATCTAAATCAATGCCAAAATGCGTTTTTAAGCAAATTTTTGGCAAATTGCGCGCATTCTAATGATGAGATGAGGTCTTGTCTAGGAAAAAACGCATTTTTTTCATTTTTTTGTTACTTTTTTAGTGATCAGCCCGATTTTTAGTGCGATGGCTAGCAAAACTAACATCAATAGTACCTAAGTAAACGGTTGCAAACTGAATTAAGTGAATATCTTATGGTAAAGCAGGAAGAGTATCGAAGAAAGTCTATTTTTTAAGCAAAAAGACTTAGAAAAAACAACTAAACATCAAAAAACAAAGGTAATTTATAAAACATATAACAATAGATGCAAATCACAACAAATATGTAAATAACATCATGATTTGCATCAATAATATTAAAACATAAGTCTATAAATTCTCTAAATCGAGAACATCTTTCATATTATATAAACCTGCATTTTGAGCAACTACCCATGAAGATGCTTTAATTGCCCCATTAGCAAAGGTCATTCGACTGGAAGCCTTGTGAGTTATCTCTACACGCTCACCAATATCGGCAAACATTGCAGTGTGCTCACCAACAATGTCACCCGCTCGTACAGTCGCAAAACCAATTGTGCCAGCTTCGCGCTCTCCGGTATGGCCTTCACGCGCATATACTGCACACTCTTTAAGATCTTTACCTAGTGCATGAGCAATCGACTCACCCATAGCCAGTGCCGTACCTGAAGGGGCATCGACTTTATGGCGATGGTGAGCCTCGATGATCTCAATATCCGTGTAATCTCCCATCACTTTCGCCGCTTTTTCCAGCAATTTCAGCACTAAGTTAACGCCAACACTGAAATTTGCTGCAAACACAATAGGGATCGATTTAGCGGCTTCGGCGATGGCATGTTTGCCTTGATCGTCAAAACCGGTTGTACCAATTACCATCGCCTTATGGTTAGCGCGGCAAAAAGCTAAATAATTCAACGTACCTTCGGGACGCGTGAAATCAATCACGACATCAAAATCATCAACAACTTTATCCAATGTATCAACGACAGCAATACCCAGTTTGCCGACTCCCGCAAGCTCACCCGCGTCCGTTCCAACTAATGATGAACCGACGCGCTCAATTGCTGCCCCTAACCGGATACCCTCTTGATTTTGTGTTGCCTGAATAAGCTGACGCCCCATGCGCCCTCCTGCACCAACAATTGCAACACGTACCATTGAATTTGCCATTTGCTATCCTTTTTGTCCGTTTTGCGGTGAATGTGAGGCCTAATACCACTTCACTCGCCACCACAACATCGTCATGTGAAAAATCATTGTGATATAGCTTAGCGAGCCTCTTGAGACTCTGCTAGCTCTAATCTTGAATTATTAACAAAAGCGTATAATGGCTAGAAATTATCAGAAAAAGTTGTGGGAAAAATAGGAATAGCCACAGAAGGGGGTCCTCTGTGGCTAGCGTGTGAGATAAGTCAGCTAATCATTAGAAATTAATTGAACGACGACTAGTCGGCCGCCTTCTTCTGTCGATAACACAAACTGCAAGCCATCAGTCAATGCAATCTTATCGCCAATAGGTATCTGTCTTTTTTCTGGTAATACCATCAAGCCATTAATACGTTCATTCACTAACCACCATTGGTTATTGTGGAAAATAAAATAACCAACACGTTTCTTTTGCTCATCCGTTGTTCGCTCATTAGGCGCAATAAGTCGATTAACATGCCAAGCATAAAGTGATTGCCCACTCCATACCATCAACCGGTGGTCATCTGGTCGATAATTTCCCGCTTTACGTGAAGAGTATAGGTTTAAGATCGGTAATTTACCTGAGTATGCAGTGCCACAATAAGGGCAAACAGGGTGCATTTTCCCAGAAAAAACATACCATTGCTGCTCACAATCATGGTTTTGACACGGTTGAATGAGATCGACAGTTTTTACTAGTGCCGTTTCCCACTCATCCGCAGTAGGCCTGAGAGAGGGTTCGTGCAGACCAGCAATAAACGCTTTTTCAAATAACGGCGTTAAATAAGGCCCCATCACGGTATAAGGGATTTTTTCAGGATCAGCCCAAGGCAAAGATGAAGGTTTAACCTGATTCAATTTAACGGCATTACTTCTATCGGTAGGGTGTTCAATAAAAAGCGCTTTTTCCCCCATTAATAAGCTTTCATCATTCATCTCATCATCCATATCATGAATTTTACCGCCACGCAGTGGATGTCGATAAAATAAATACATATAGATCAGAACTGATAACGCATGCCTATCTGTAGTAATACTCGGTAAAATACGATTTGGGTCGGATTTGGCTAAATGAGCCGTTTTGACCACTTCCGGTGCAATAAAATCTGGCGTACCGACCACATCGGGGGGATATTTTCCAGGAACCACTAACCCATCAATATCAATCACGCACGCATGCCCCTGTTCAGGGTCGATTAGCACGTTTTTATAGCTTAGATCACTGTGACACAGACCCGCAGCGTGCATTCGGCGAACGGCTCTTGCCAACAAAAGACACACTTTCAAGTAATTCAGCATATTGCCGCGTTCACGCGGATCTAAGAATTTATTTTGATTATTTGCGCTGGCAAACCACTTTCCTTCTTTTTCACGGCCTTTAATCGCTAGGAAGTCATTATTCTTAGAGCCATATTTAAAGAAAAAATGGGATTGATAAGTTGGAACAACAATACCAACCTTACCTTCATGCTTCACAATATCGGTTGGCCAACAAAACAAACCTTTCCAGTATTCACCACCAATTTGCTCAAAAATATTTTTTCTGTATTGCCCTGTGATCATATCAATACGTTCAAGCGCTTGCGCATTTTGGGGCGTTTTATAAAATGCGACGACATAAGATCTGTCTGGCGAAAAATAGACATCCTTCATGGAGCCTGAACCAATAATTTCGTCAACGTATTGAACGGTTTTCCCATCCTGAGTTGTACAGGTAATAATATTTGCCATAAAAACCACCAAATTTATATTTCAGAACGGTTACCAAGCAACAATGATGGTGCGATCATCATGATTACCTGCTGAGAAAAAATTTAACCATTCGGCAAGCTTTTTATCAGCCTCTACAGGGCCTTCTAAACAAGGCGTTATTTGCTCAAGAAGATCATCCCATCGCTGTGGATCTTTCAGGCCGTTATCGGTTTCAAAAATAGGATCAGAAACCCCATCAGTCATCAGGATCAGGTGAGTGATTTCAGGCCATTTACCAATCCCGATCCGCCGATTAAAGTCGTTATCATTGATTTCACTCTCATCGAGGAAACGGGTTTGCCCTGCATACTCCCCACTGTCGGGTACACCAAGAAGACGTACTTTACCTGCTGGACCATAAACCGCAATTGCCCCATCCCCCATCCAAAACGAAGCCGCGAATAACTCATCGCCAACACGCATTGAGGCCGTTGCCAGTAATGTCGTTGAGAATGATTTAATCGGTTGATCAACGTGAATAGCTTCATTTTTAATATTATTGATCGTCAATTGTGCTGCGTTATGGAACAACTTAGCAAAGTAGGCACCGATATATTTGGTTGATTCCGCATCCCATGACGTCAGCGCTCCCATAAATTGTGCTCTTTCTTCATCGCTAGCACTCGATAACCGCCCGTTAAGGTACTCACCGAACGTATTGACCGCAATACGTGAGCCTTCACGTGAGTTTTTTGCACTGCCTGCGCCATCAGCAACAATCATTAAGCTCCAACCACTTTTATCATCATGGTGAATATAAAAATCATCATCACGAAATGATCCAGCGTGTTCATGAGAGCGACCACGGCGGCTTGCTGCTGCAATACGCAATGGGCCTTCTGAAATAATTTGATGGTCAATATGCTTTTTAGGGTAAGGGCTATCTGCTGGTGGCTCATTAATTTGCCATAGACTACGAGGATCAGGATTGATAATAAAAATCCCCTCTGTGGTACAAGGCTCTCGGCCTTCACTTGACCAAACTACCGACATCTTAATGTTGCCACTTTGTGTTGGTACGCCTGATAACATTGATGTTTCAGCATCAAAGGTAACGCCAATCTCATCTGAAAAATCGACACGCTCAACGGTTGCCGTTTCACCATTACTCAATAACACTTGAACTTGAGAATTAAAGGCAAGCCCAACTCGCCCATTTGCGATCACAATGCTCGCAGTAGGAGGCAGAGAAACGGGTTCTTTCGTGATATTCGCATTGCCTGCTGCGGGGATCTGCCCCGGTTTAAGCACGGGCTCTTTTTCCAAAGATACAGGCTCGGTGACCTGCTGTGACTGGCTTTGCAAATAAGGCAATAATAGAGTCAGTTGTGAATCACTGAATTGGCACTCATTTAACCTATCAGCAAACTGTGCCTGCTCTTTAATATCTGCACATTTTTCTTGGATTTGCTCAAGAATGTTAAAAATGGCTTCAGCTATCTGTTTATCTTCATAAATTGCCACCAAAGCGCTTTCAGAAATAGGCATATTACGATTTCTAATTGCGTGCTCTAGCAGCAATTTAATCAATAGTGCATTTTGATCCATTACCCTTTTCCTCTAGTCACATCAAAATCAGACTGGTCATCACTATTGTTAAAAGAGATCCCCCTTTCACACCAAGGACAGATGACAGATTCAGGGCCATTGACACAGAGTAATTTGCCACAGGCACAGACGGCGAAAGCGGTCGCATTACCACAATATGGGCAACCTGGCGTACCATTTAGCTCGCTAGTGTTCACTTGTGACATATTCGCGCTATCATCGCTCCACGCAAAATAACTTTCATCAATTGTGTAACACCCTGTAAGGTTAAAGTGACTGAGGTTCAATTTGAAGTTCAGGTTAGGTAGATGTGTTGGTGGACGTTCATATTTCATCAAATAAGGCCGTTTAGAACGGTTACAACGCCCGACAAAAGTGACGCAAGTATCATCATAACTTGCCGCAATTTCATCTTTAGCTAACCGCACCACTTGCTCTGTCTTATGCAATAGTGGTGGTGCTTCATCGCCCACACTGCGACTTTGGGAAACAACGGATGCCGTAATCCATTTGATAAATTTAGTAAAATCCCCTTCCTGAGCTTCCGTGAACAATAAAACGTTCTCCGTTAATTGCGATAATACGTTTAAGTCAGCAGAGGCGCCTAAGCCAATCGCAATTAAGTTGACTTTAGAGGCATATTTTTCTTTCCAACGCTGAATTTCCGGTGCCACATTATCGGTAGGTCGCCCATCTGTCAGTAAATAGACCACAGGCTTCCAATCCCCTTTTCTTTCATAAGTGGTTTTTTGGACTTGAGTATCTATTTGATAGGATAATTCTTTCAGGGCGCTACCAAGACTGGTTCCACCCCCTATGGGCAATTGAGGTGGATAGAAGGAAACAACTTCCGTTAACGGCACAATTGTTTTAGCAATACCCGCAAAAGCGATAATGGAAATCCAAGCTGTTTCTAATGCATGAGGGTCTTTTCTGAGATCGTTGACGATCATCTGTAGACCCTCATTCATTTTTTTTAGGTTTTCTCCCACCATGGATTCAGAACAGTCAAGCACGAAGAAAATAGGCAGTCTTCTCATCACTAAACCTTATTACAAGTAAATTCCTTTCAAGCTGTCCTGTTGTTCATCAAACAGTGGATAGCCCAATAAAAGCAAAGTTTCATAATGAAACTTTGCTTTATTCCTATAATACAAGTTGTATTTCAGGAGGTGGAGGAGGCAAGGTATCCTGATTACTATTAATACCTGCGCTGGAACTCCCTGAAGAGACACTCGCTGAAACCCATTTAAAGAAACCGGAAAAGGCATTCGAGTCGAGTGTTTCAAGTGCAACGACTTGAGAGGTTAGCTGTTTCAGGTGGTCATGTTTTGCTTTTGGCCCCACGGCACAAGCAATAATGGAACCAAAAGAACGCTTTTTGATTTCTTTAATGGCTTCGGTATAAGCATAGCTGTCTGACGGAGTACCATCTGTCATTAAAAAAACTAAAGGTCGCCAATCCCCTTTTTGCGTATCGTCAGTACGTCTAATATCCCTATCAACACATTGAATTAAGCATTCCAATGCAGCGCCAGTGAAGGTCCCTCCAGAGCTAGGCACGACAATATCGGTAAATTGAAAGTTTTCTAATGCGGTAAGAGGAATAAATTCACGTGCTTCGTTATCATAGGTGATGATCGCGATATGAACACTCTCTAATGCGTAAGGATCTTGCCTTAGTGCATTAAGCATAGCTTGGATCCCAACGTTTACGGCATGTATTGATTCACCTCGCATTGAGCCAGATGTATCAATCAAAAGATAAACGGGTAACCTTCTCATTTAGCAATAATCCTTCAAATAAGAGACGAATGAATCTGAGTCTGAAGGTTGACCTATCGCATTCAATTTCCAGCCAGAGTCTTCTCTGACCAACTCAGCAAAAAGCATAGAGCGCTGGTGATTAAATTCTGCACCACCAGATAAATCGAAACGCGCCATTTCAACATTTTTCGCATCGACTGCACGAATAAACGCATTTTGTACTTTGCCAAAATGTTGTTGTAACTGCTTACCGTTATAAATCTGCACAATGAAGACAATTTTGGCATATTTGTCATCGAGGGTGTTCAGTTTTACGATAATCTGTTCATCGTCACCATCACCAGCGCCTGTACGGTTGTCACCCGTCAACCAAATTTGCCCTGATTTATGTCTTAGGCTATTAAAGAAAATAATGTCGCCATCAACAAGAGATGCTTGACCGCCTTCCATTCTGCCTAAATCTGCAACCTTACCATTAGCGTCACATAAAAAAGCAATGACATCTAAGTCGTACTCTTCTTGTTTACCGAAAAGACTTCCTAGAAAACCTTTTTTTTCTTCTTTAATATCCCAACCCAGCCCAATGGTGACAGAGGAAAGATCATATTCACTTTTCTTTAAACTGACGCCTTGGCCTTTCTTTAAGCTAACTGACATAAATTAATCCTTTTTAAAGTACCACATTAACTTCTGGTGGCGGTGGTGGTAAGTCATTGAGATCAGCAATATCTTTTTTACTCAAATCCACTTTCTGACTACCTACGGAGATACTTGCAGATACCCACTTAAAGAAAGACTTAATCGTCGTTGAATCCGCGGTATCTAACTGAAGAACAACCTCGGTGATCTCTTTTAACACTTTTGTTTGTGCTGATTGCCCCGCTGCACAAGCAATGACGAGCCCCGTTCTTGCTGCTTTAAATTTGTTTAATCCGGCCTTCCAATCATCAGTTGGTGCCCCATCCGTCATAATAAATACCAACGGACGCCAATCACCTTTTGACTCTACGGTTGTTCTTTGCACTTCATTTTCGATACAGTGAGCCACAACGGAGAGAGCGTCTCCCAATGCTGTCGTGCCACTCGCTTGTAAATCAGGTAAGGAAAAATTGATAAGGTCGGTTAATGGAACAATTTGTTGTGCCGTTGAGTTGAAGGTAATAATGGATACATGGGCTGTTTCGAGTGCATAAGGATCTTGTCTTAGTGTCGATAACAGCGTTTGCACACCATTTTTCACCGCTTCAATCGGCTCTCCGTGCATAGAACCAGAGGTATCAAGTAAAAGATAAACGGGCAATCGGCGCATGAATGAGTCCTATTCAAAATTATGTTTTTTATTTATACAATATCTTAATGCATCTCAACATGAATTCAATCAATATTGCACTTAGTACTCGTAGCAAGGCAATCAGAACAATCCCGTTAATAGTTGAAAATTAAGTAAAAAAATAGCCGACTAAAATTAGTCGGCTATTATTCGGATTAATCATAATTCAGTAAATCTCAATGAATGCTAATGATACGCCTCGACTATATTTCTCGCCCACATTAGGGAAAAGCATCATTAACAATGCGATAACTTAAAGCATAACGAATAGATACACTTAATAAGTTAGCTTTTTTTATTTTCTGCGGAGATTTTTTGAATAAGCTGCTCAATAAAATTATCAACCAGTAATTCAACGGCATCACTACGAGTTGATTTATTTAAACGTGATAGTCGGTCAATCTTTCTTAACGTAAGCATTTTTAATGACAATGAAACTGACTTCTTTTTGTCTTTATCTAATCTTACCCGACTAGTAATTTCTTGATGCATTCTTTCTTCATTAGCCACTAATGCTTCGCGCATGCGACGGATCGTTTTATTATCCAATTGCCCTCTTTCGGTCATTTGATAAGCACGATTCGATTTACTGTATTTTATCTCTGCGCCATAAGCTTCACGCAGCTCTTTCAATACGCGTGTCAACGTTGGCTCTGAGCATTCTAGCGAAGAGATTATTTTTGTCGTAGCAACTGGCTTCCCCGGACTTAAAAGCGCGGCTAATGTATAAACTCTGATTTGGCGAGTACTGAGTTGCATGATTGTTGTCACTTACTTGAATAAAATCGAAAATTAAGGATACAAAATAGATTTGATACTTATATATGATAATATCTTTAAATATTAATAACATATATTATATCAAAAGAAAACTCACCTATTGGCGATAACATGCGAAAATCCATGTATGATAACCATTTTCAACCCAACTAACGATTTTACTTAAAATAATGTCGATAACACAAGCCATACTTCCTATACTATCGAATTATTTAAAACGTCAATCATCAACTTCATCATTGTGTTGCATTTAAACGTGGTGAACCTATTTTGCCTTGCTCTTGTGCGATACCGTAGATTTTTGAACGAGCTAAAATACCGATTGCCCAACGCCGATGAGTCGCAGGCTCGCACATAGCGCCCTGAGATTTAAACACCGCTTGAGTTGAGTTCAAAATACGTAAAGCGTCCGAATGTTCTGACTGAGAGACCATCAGTGCTTGTTCTATTTTACTGATCTGCTTAGGATGGATCGCCGTTTTCCCCACTAAGCCATTAGCAATATCAAGCATCAACTCTTTTTCCATGATTTGATGGTCGTCGATATGCTCGCAAACTGGAGCCGTTAAAAAGAAATTACGGGAGCCAAAAACCGCAACGAGCATTTTGATCACATACCCCATCGGTCCATCATATAACGTAAAATGGCGATTACGTCGCAATGAAATCACATTCATTAAATCATTTCCACCAATTCGTAGCGCAATAATTCGCTCATGACAAGGGTGTACTAGTAAATGATTTGCAAGTTCAGTCATTTGTATTACATCAAAGACTTCTTCTGTTTCCAGTGTCGGCATCATGCACAAATGTGTATTTTCGATGATATTCCACCAGACCGGGAGTGATTCTTGGGTAAATTTTGGCAGTACAAAACCGTCAATTGCACTGAGATCAAGATGTTGCACTATCCATTCACCCATTTCCGTCTCTCTTGGGCGAATAAACACTAACGGCCACGCCTGATTACCCGTTTGTTTTTTAACTTCAGATAATTCAAGTAGTAAAGCTTGCAGGTTATTTAGCGCCAGAGGAATATCCGATTCACTCACCGAATCTTCTAAACAGATGATTAATGAACGTAGTCCTGCTATTTTGTGATTCAAAATAACATCAGCAATATCAGTACGTGTTGCTGGCATATAAAGCGTAGCACCTAGTTTCCAAGGTGAGAGTCTCTGCTCCATTACTTTACCTTCTTAATAATCGTTACTGCACGATATTGGCCGATGTCATTGCCAACCTCAGTGATAGTAATATTTTTCTGTTGTGCTAAATAAACCAACAAAGCGACATCAGGATCACTCATTTTGCGCACTAAAACATGATCGGGAACACGACGTAATACCGCACGAGTTGCCTCTGCAATCCCTGGTTTGATACGGTTAATATTGGTAATACTGTATTGCTCTGCCAACGTGTTGATTACCTGCTCGCTACGCTGTTTGAGCGATGCGCATAATGGGGAGTTTGGAGACGGTGTGGCAATTGAAGCCATCTCTAAAGCATCTCGTTGTTTGGCAACGGTATCGACAAGCAGGCGGCTGCACTCAAATTGGCTTAAATGATCACATTTAACACAGCCATGAAAGCCTGATTCAGTCCATATTGAGCGTGAAATTAACCCTGAGACAGGTGCTCCCATGATACCAAATGGGATCAACCAATCATCATGGCTCGCAGACAACCATGCACACCCACAAGGATCTGCTAGTACGACGAGTCTAGGCTGCGCAGGATAGCCCTCACGCCCCGTTAATGAGCGCACTAATTCACCGGTTATGGCCCCTTTTCCCGTCCAGCCATCAACAAACACAATACCTTCGGTGCCATGACGCTGCTCAATCCACTCTAATGCCGTGGTATCGATTCCTCTATCGCGGATAATACTGATACCATAGTGATAAGACTCTTTCCCCATCGCACGTAGTGTTTGTTGCAACATAACACCTAACGGCACACCTGCCCTCACAAGACTCGTCAGCACAATTGGGGTCTTATCGAACTGCTGAATTAGCGCTTTGGCTAGCATCACAACCTCGCTAGCTAAACGTGCCGCGCCTGAATCAAGGGCTTTCGCAAATAAATCAAGGTGCCACGGAGTCGGTTCAGGCTCTTGGCTTAGCATATCTGAATAGTGCTTTGCCCCTGACTGTATAAGTTGCTCTTTTAGCTCAACAGGTGTCATTTCGATGGTGACGGGCTGCAACAAAAAATGGACATCATCAGGCAAATAGCTACCAGAAAAAGGTTCAAAATCATGCATCGTCTAATCCCTCAAAAATCTTTGTATTAATTTGAGCAGCAAACTGACTCTGTTTTGGCATTCCAAACCAACTACACAGCTTCATAAAACGATGATCGCTTAAGCTATCACCTAAACCAATCACAGGAAAAACGCCTCGTTCACTTCTCAATTTATTAAGTAAATAAGTCACCGCATGCCCTTTTTCTATCGACTCAGGCAACCAAGCAATATTGTTACTGTTACGATGAATATAGAAACCTTTGGTTGAAAATAGCTGCTCAATTTCATCGCCAATGGCATACAGCTCATCTAATTTAGTGCTATCGCGGTGCTTCATAACCAAATAAATGGGCGTATTATCATATTCATAATTAATTCGTGCCCAAGCATCGATATTGCGTTCAGCCATTAACGCGGTGATCTTTTGCTGCATCTGGATCAGTTGTTCAGTGTAATTTTGCAGGCTCGCTAATATTTGTGTTCGCCACTGCCTATCTTCTTCACCCTGTGGATTTAAGATCACCGCCCCATGTGTCGTAATGGCCCAAGAACGAAAGGGGATGGTGACACGGCGGATCTCTTCCGTTCCACGCGCGGTAACAGGGATCAGATCAGCATTTTCAATCATCCAATCCACTAGCATGGCTTGCTCTTGGGTCATAAAGCTACGTGGCTCTAGGTCTCTGTCTAAGGCGCCAACCTGAAAAGGCATTAAGTCTAGCTCATCAACCATTTTCCGCCGGGTCTGAAACAAAGTGTCATCTAAATCGGTAAAAATCACCGGCCTACTCATAACTTAATACCTCAACTATTGGGGCCACTTTATTCAGTGCTTCAAGTAGTACGGGGTCCACACTCTCTTTGGGTGTTTCGATGCACAGTATGATGCGTGAGAAATGTTGATGGGCAACGTTATAAACAAAATTAGGGATCCCCAAGCCGTAATTATCCTTAAAGGCAATAGCAGATTGAATTGCATAATTAACAGAAATTGGTGAACGCGTTGTGGAGCTATATTTTACCTCCGCACCTTGTTGCTCTAACCTCTCTGCTAACAAAAAGGGTTCCCAAACAAATTCCCCTGAGCCAAGCACCAATATTTTTTCATCGGAAGAGGCTTGGATATGGCGGCCCAAATCTCCAGCCGGTGCTGCTATCCCCAACCTTCCCCAACTTTGCTTACCTGTAATTGGGAAATGACCTGTTCCTGTAATATTCACATTTGGCATGATGGGGACAGGCGCATCTTTATTTTGCTGCCACTGCCATTGCCCCTGCACTAACGATAGAGTACGTATCGGTAAGGGGCTACGCTCTTGTAAAGCGTCACCACTCCAATCGGTTAAGGTGACGGCTATCACCTGTTTAATCTCAGTCAAACCGCCAGCGTCACGTAAAGCACAAAGTAAATTAATAAAGGTATTTCCCGTGGTTGCCTCATCATCAACAAGGACAACGGTTTGCGCATGCAATACACGGCGTCTTAATTCAGGGTCATGGGGTAAATAAAGCAGATGATCCGTCGCATGGCTGTGATTTTCTTTGAACTCACACAATAACTCACCCCCTTCAACAGGATGACGAGTCGACGTCAAATAGACAGAATCTTTATAATGTTTTCTCGCCTCATCAAACACGCCAGCCCCTAACCCCACGGCGGTTTCTGCCATGCCTATAAATAAAACAGGCCCTTCAAGTGTTGACGGAAATTGTTGGCATAATTGCTGATATGTTTTACGCATCAATTTTGGCTGGACAGGAATATGCCTGCCCAACACTTTACTCACAAATAGAAAGGCACGTTTCGGGTTACGTCTCTCTGCGATTTCAAAGAGTTCATCTAGCGTGTCCAAAGAACAAGTGGGAATAACACTCAAAGTGCCAGTCGTCAGATTGCGGCGGTAAACTACAGGCTCAGTCGTACTCTTCATTATTAGTTTTTATCCGTACTGATTAAATTGGTTGTTATTGAACTATAACTGATTGAATTTGTGATAGGCCGTATAATCGAAGGTGTGAATTTTGCTTTTTCAGCAACGACTTCCTCTTGGCTAATTAGACCAAGCTGCCGCAAAGCAAAAATACCAGGTAGGTTGATACCACTATGTTGTGTGTAACCTATTCCACCAGAAGGACGCATATTGATTTCAAGCAAAACGGCGTTCCCCTGAGCATCATTGCGTGTTTGCACATTAACAATCCCATCGGCTTGCATCACTTGCGCGCAAGCACAGCCTAACTCATAAGCTTCCCCTGAGTTTTCTAAGTGCTGCAAAGAGCCTTCTTTACGGCGAGCAACCGCAGCAATAACACGACCTTGTTCGACAACCATATCTACCGAATATTCAGGCCCCGGCAAATAAGGCATTAAGACTAAAGGTTCAAAGCCGTCTGCTTGTTCCATCGCTTGCAAATAGAGGCGAGGGTTAACTCGACGACTCTCAGGGTGAGTAAATGCCGCCATAGCAGAAACGGAATCATCAAAACGCCAAAATCCCATACCATAAATCCCTTTAATAGGTTTCACACATAATGGCACATTTTTAAAAGGGTTATTCACGATAAATGCTTTTAATTCATCAATTGAGTCAATCTGAATAGAGGGGACAACGGGCAAACCGTGCTTTTCCATTGATTGTGCAAAAGCATATTTATCATCGGCTAACTGAAGTGCACTAACACTCATCGCCCCCGTTGTTAATTTAACGCCAAGAGACTCAATTTGCTGGCGGTGAGATTCAAACCATTCACTATTTCGGCCAGCTTGGATTGCCGATATTTTCTCTTTTTCAACCAGCCGAGTGATAAATGCCAATCGCTCAGTACTATCTTCTGGCTCTAATCGTGCATAGTCGGCCTGAGATAAAATTTCATTTCGGGCATGACGATGAGAAGCAAATATCGTTATGTTTTTCAGTTGTTGTTGAGCAAACTCACGAGCACCTTGAATAAGGTCTCGCTGCGAAGACAAGCCTTCCATAAACCATATTTTACTGTTCATCAATCCCTACATCCATCCGAAGCACCCAATAATAAGATCGGCAATAATGCGATTTAAACCGCAACATGTCAATCATATTGTGATTTATTACCGTTAATAGTTTAGAACTACATATATTTACATTTAGTTCGGAAAAATCTCATTAATCAATATACTAAAAATGAATTAATCATTTATATTCAACACGTTAAAATAAAAAGAAATAATATTGAAAAAAATAGCGTTGCCCAACTACTTCATCATGATATGATTAACTTTATATTTTGGATTTTAGTTATGTAAAAACCACTATTTCATCGTAACTTTGAAGGAATTTTATTATGGTTTCATTAAGCAAAAATCAAACCATCTCCCTGAGCAAGCAAGCACCTGCGTTGAATCATCTGATGTTTGGTTTGGGCTGGGATCCGGTTCAGGTTAAGAAAAAAGGATTTTTAAGTGGGCTTTTTGGTGGCGGTAATTCAATCGATTTGGACGCTAGCTGCATTTTACTTGATGCACAAGGAAAGCAAATTGATGTAGTCTCTTTCCGCAAATTAAAATCAAGCTGCAACTCTGTCATTCATTCAGGCGATAACCTTACCGGTGAAGGTGATGGCGATGATGAAACCATTTTTGTAGAACTCAATAAACTGCCAGCCAATACCGAATACCTCGCATTCACAGTCAATAGCTTCCGTGGTCAAACCTTCAATGAAGTCGAAAACGCATTTTGCCGCGTTGTTGATCACGCTACTAAAAAGGAGCTGGCAAACTATAAATTAACGGAACAAGGCTCGCATACAGGGATCATTATTGCTTCTTTGCGTCGTAATAACGGTCAGTGGGATTTCACCGCTCACGGTTCGCCTTCTACAGGTCGCACTATTCAAGATATGCAATCTGACATCGTTAATGTGGTGGTACGCCCATGAATATGACTCCAGGTGCTAATGCTACCGTTCCTTCTCAAACCCTGACGATCCGTATTCAATCTGGCATGGCTGTTGATGCCTCGGCTTTCCGTTTATACGATACAGGTAAAGTTAAAAACGATGCGGATATGGTTTTTTATGGTCAAACAACGAATGATGATCAAACCATTAGCTTTCGTCCTGAAGGCAACAATAGCCTCTTTACCGTCGATTTAAATCGTTTACATCCTAGCGTGCAAAAAGTTGCATTTACAGCAACTTGTGACGGCAACCAAACCATTGCTGGCTTGCAGCGTCTTGCTATTCAAGTTGATGCTAATAATGAAGTTTTGTTAAACGGCACGGTGGAAACTAATGGACGCCAAGAAGCGGCATTAATTCTCGGTGAACTCTATCGCCGTAATGACAGTTGGAAGTTCCGCTTTATTGCTCAAGGGTTTAATGGTGGACTAAAACCTCTCGCTGAGCATTTTGGTGTTGATGTTGAAGATACACCGACACCCGCGCCGACAGCCACTCCAGCGCCAGCCTCAACACCAACACCGCCCCCTGCTCCGGCCTCCGTGAATCTGAGCAAAGTGTCTCTAACTAAAGAAAAACCTTCAATTAGCCTCGTTAAAAAAGACGATTTTGGGAAGATAAGGATCAACCTTGATTGGCACCGTGGTAGTAATACTGGGTCAACAGGCTTCTTAGGTGGCTTATTTGGTGGTGGAAATAAAGGAATTGACCTTGATTTAGGTGCATTTGTTGAGCTACAGAACCGTGAAAAAGGGGTTATCCAAGCGCTTGGAAACACTTTCGGCTTCTTTAATTCTCCACCGTTCGTCGAGTTACAAGGGGATGACCGCACTGGTGATGTTTCAGGTGGCGAATGGATATATATCAATGGTCGTGAGTGGAAAAATATCAAGCAAATACTGATTTACGCCTTTATTTACGAAGGTGTACCAAGCTGGGATAAAACGGACGGTGTGGTCACTATTCATGTACCAGATCAACCACCAATTGAAACACGTTTAACCGAAGGAAATAATGGTCGCGGCATGTGCGCTATCGCGCGACTCGTGAACGAGCAAGGCGCTATCAAAGTTGAGCGTATCAACCAGTTCTTTAAAGGTCATAAAGATATGGATAACGCCTTTGGCTGGGGGTTTCGCTGGACTGCCGGTTCTAAATAATCAAAAGGAAATTAGGGGATATACCATGAGTTTTTTCAATAAAGTTAAAGATGCATTGAATACAGGCCGAGCAGAGTTAACCAAACAAGTCGGTCGTTTTAAAAACAAAAAATTTATGCAAGGCACCGTGGCTGTTTGTGCTCGTATTGCTATTGCCAGCGATGGCGTTAGCTCTGAAGAGAAGCAGAAAATGCTTGGCTTCTTAAAAGCCTCTGATGAGTTAAAAGTTTTTGATACCACTGAAGTGATTGAGTTTTTTAATAAGCTCATTACAAGCTTTGATTTCGACTCAGAAATTGGCAAGGGTGAAACAATGAAATACATCCTTGCACTAAAAGATCAACCTGAAGCCGCTCAGTTAGCTATCCGCGTTGGTATTGCGGTCGCCAAAAGTGATGGTGATTTTGACAATGATGAGAAAGCCGCGGTACGTGATATTGCAACTGCATTAGGCTTTTCACCAGCAGACTTTGGTCTGTAATTTTAATTAAGGACCCCGTTTAGGAATTATTATGGTATCCACTCATATTGGCTTTCCGACTGAAACCGTAATTGTGTTTGTGGTATTAGCAATCGGAGCTATTTTTATCGATTTATTTATGCACCGTGCTGATAAACCGATCACATTAAAAAATGCAATTTTCTGGTCCATATTCTGGGTTGCCATTGCTATGGCATTTGCTGGATTCCTATATATCCATCATGGCTCGGAAGTTGCCAGCCTATTCGTAACAGGTTATGCGTTGGAAAAAGTCCTCTCGGTCGACAACTTGTTTGTCATGATGGCGATTTTCTCTTGGTTTGCCGTACCGGATCGCTTTCGCCACCGGGTTCTATACTGGGGGATTATCGGTGCCATTATTTTCCGTGGGATCTTCGTCGCCATCGGTACAGGACTTCTCAGCTTAGGACCATACGTTGAAATCATCTTTGCCCTTGTGGTTGCTTGGACAGCGGTAATGATGTTACGTAGCGGCGATGACAGTGATGAAATTGAGGATTATTCTCAGCACTTAGCCTATCGTTTAGTCAAACGTTTCTTCCCAATTTGGCCTAAAATAACGGGGCACGCATTCTTATTAACACAAAAAGAAGTTGATGCAGAGCTAGCCAAACCTGAAAACAAAGATGTGACAATCGGCCGCGGTAAAAAAGCAGCACTTTACGCAACCCCACTTATGTTATGTGTGGCTGTCGTTGAGTTATCTGATGTGATGTTTGCTTTTGACTCTGTACCCGCTATTATCGCGGTAAGCCGTGAGCCACTGATTGTTTACAGCGCAATGATGTTTGCAATATTAGGTTTGCGTACGCTTTATTTCGTTCTGGAAGCATTGAAGCAATATCTTGTCTACTTAGAAAAAGCCGTCATCGTTCTTCTGTTCTTTATTGCCGTTAAACTTGGCTTGAATGCAACAGATCATATTTGGCATCATGGCTTTAGTATCTCTGCTAGCACAAGCTTGTTTGTGGTACTTGGGGTACTTGCATTAGGCATTATCGCAAGCGTACTTTTTCCAGAAAAAGATAAATCTGAGGATGAAAAGCATAGCTAACATTCTTTCACAACATATTTTTGCATAAATTTTCAAGGAGTTATAACAATGAGCGTTTCTCTATCTAAAGGCGGCAATGTTTCGTTAAGCAAAGCAGCACCAACGATGAAAAACGTCCTAGTTGGACTTGGCTGGGATGCTCGTTCAACAGACGGTCAGGACTTTGACTTAGATGCTTCTGCGTTTTTATTAGCCGCTAACGGAAAAGTACGTGGTGATGCAGACTTTATTTTCTATAACAACCTAGCATCTGCCGACGGCTCAGTAACTCATACCGGTGATAACCGTACTGGTGAAGGCGATGGTGACGATGAAGCGCTGAAAATCAAATTAGACCTGATCCCAGCGGACATCGATAAAATCATCTTCGTTGTCACTATTCATGATGCACAAGCTCGTCGCCAAAGTTTCGGCCAAGTTTCTGGTGCATTTATCCGTTTAGTCAATGATGACAACCAAATTGAAGTCGCTCGTTATGACCTGACTGAAGACGCGTCAACGGAAACGGCAATGCTATTCGGTGAATTATACCGTCATAGCAATGAGTGGAAATTCCGTGCCGTCGGTCAAGGCTATGCAGGTGGCCTAGCCTCTGTATGCGCTCAATACGGCATCAATGCATCTTGATATCAGTAAAATCAGTGATAAGTATTGGTAGCGAAAAAACGCTACCAATTTTCAACAGCAAAGGAGCTTTATATGGCAGTTTCCCTCGTTAAAGGTGGTAATGTATCCCTGACTAAAGAAGCACCGACAATGAATGTTGCTATGGTCGGTCTGGGATGGGATGCTCGTGTTACTGACGGCGCAGATTTTGATTTAGATGCTTCTGTATTTATGGTTGGAGAAGACGGTAAAGTTCTCTCTGATGCAAATTTTATCTTCTTCAACAACAAAGTAAGCCCATGTGGTTCTGTTGAACACCAAGGCGATAACCGTACTGGGGAAGGCGACGGTGATGACGAACAAGTCAAAATCGACCTGACTAAAGTTCCTGCTGAAGTGAAAAAACTGGTTTTCTCTGTCACGATTTATGATGCAGAAACACGTAAACAAAACTTTGGCATGGTAAGCAACAGCTTTATGCGTGTTTACAACAACGATACCAATGCTGAAATTGCACGTTTTGACCTATCTGAAGACGCGTCAACTGAAACAGCAATGATTTTTGGTGAGCTATATCGCCATGGTAACGAGTGGAAATTCAAAGCGGTAGGCCAAGGCTTCGCGGGTGGCTTGAGTGCATTAGCAGCTCAACACGGTGTCAATATCTAATTCACCTTAACTAAGATGAGCACTGCCCTCATCTATAAAGATTACTGGCAGTCATCAAGCTCTCATCTCTCTCTTGATGACTTTATTTTCCCAAGAGACTGATAATAAAATCAGTCTCTACTAACCACCTGTTTATGTTTATATCGGTAGTGCTTTTTATGGAAATGGCGCCAGTGTGCGTCTTGCGCGGCTTGCAATAATTCAAAATCCCCACGAGTATCACCCCAAGCGCGTAGGTGATATTGACCCAAGTCACCGTATACCTGCTCTAAACGTTTTACTTTCTGTTCACGGCGGCAGTTTTGGCCAACCAAATTCCCCGTTAATTTACCATTCACCACTTCAAGTTCAGTACTGATCAACTTGATGCCTAACCTTTTTGCAAACGGCTTAAGGACCAGAGATGGTGAGGCGGAACAAATCGTCACTTCAGCACCACTTTCAACTTCAGCGGCAACACCTAACACCCCTTCAGGGCGCATCAATTTCGTCCAATAAATCTTACAAAATTGTTCGGCTTTCTCTTTTAGCCACTTCTCGTCAACCCCCGTGAGAAAGGTCTTAATCAGCACTTCTTTTAATTCGTCACGCGTGAGCTTGCGCCTAGCACATTGCAAAGTAGGCAAAACCAATCTAATAATTTTGCGGGAAAAACGATATTTCCCGAACGCGAATTTTAAAAATGGGATAAAGCTGTCACGATATGTTAATGTGCCATCGAAATCAAAAACAGAAAGTACATTAACGGCATGGGCGGTATTGTTGGGCACGAATGAAAACTCCAAAAACGCTGCGTTGCCTCCAACCTGCCTCTATTAGGCAGATCAGAGGTATTCTATAATAAATAACTAGGCGCCTTGCCATTAGCTAATTTGCTTAACCTCAACACGTAACTCTTTAGGTACTTCAAACACAATATTTTCTTCGCGGCCTTGAAGCTCTACAACCTCATCAGCGCCAAACTCTTTCAGTTTATCGATCACTTGGCGAACTAAAATATCAGGCGCTGAGGCTCCCGCAGTCAAACCGATAATTTTTTTATCGACTAGCCACTCTGTTTTAATGTCTTCAGCACCATCGATGAGATAAGCTGGTTTTTTCATTCGGGAAGCCAATTCCGCCAAACGATTCGAGTTTGACGAATTTTTAGACCCCACAACCAACACAATATCTGCACGCTCAGCAAGTTCACGCGCTGCTTCTTGACGATTGGTCGTCGCATAGCAGATATCATCTTTACGCGGGCCAACAATGCTTGGGAAACGTTGAGTTAATGCATCAATAACGTCAGAGGTATCATCAACCGAGAGCGTTGTTTGGGTCATAAAGCACAAATTATTTTCGTCTTTTACTTGCAGCTTCCAGACATCTTCTGGGCTTTCAACAAGGTACATTCCACCTTCTGGGTTACTGTACTGCCCCATGGTACCTTCTACTTCTGGATGGCCTGCGTGACCAATCAAAATAGCTTCTTTGCCTTTTCGGCTAGCACGCGCCACTTCCATATGCACTTTGGTCACCAATGGACAAGTCGCATCAAATAACATCGTCAGATCACGTGAGCGCGCTTCTTGACGAATAGCTTGAGAGACGCCATGAGCAGAAAAAATCAGGATCGAGCCATCGGGTACTTCAGAGATCTCTTCAATAAAAATAGCACCGCGCTGACGCAGATCATCTACCACATAACGGTTGTGAACAACCTCATGGCGTACATAAATAGGTGCACCATAAAGCTCAAGTGCTCTTTCTACAATGCTGATCGCACGGTCTACCCCTGCACAAAAGCCACGAGGGTTAGCCATTAATATTTGCATTTTGACTCTCCAATTGCGGGTCAATCTCAAGTACTTCAATATCAAAAGTGATTTGTTGCTCTGCTAACGGATGATTAAAATCAATCGTCACAGATTCACCTTCTATTGATTTTACTACTCCAGGCATCTCACTGCCATTCATTGCAGTAAAAAGCATGATTGTGCCAATCTCAGGTATCCCTGTTTCCGTAAAATCACGCAGAGAAAAGTATTGAATTAAATCAGGATTATGTTTACCAAAGACCGTATCACCCGGTAATGAAAAACTTTTCTTTTCACCCACATTCAGCCCAACTAATTGCGCTTCTAATTCAGGTGAAAGTGAACCATCCCCTAAACTAAACAACGCAGGTTTACCCTGACTATGGGAAGAATCGGCTGTCGAACCATCTTCTAGTTTCAACGTAAAATGCAACAATACCGCGCTTTGTGGTTGTACCTGAGTAGACATAAATCGAACCTATTTCTATTATAAAAATCAGCCCGGCAGAACCGGGCTGAGGGTTATTATATCAGTTAATTTGCTTTCTTTTTGTCCTTGTCAGGCAAGAAGCCTTCTAAGATCACTAAAGCGGCACCAATACAAATCGTAACATCTGCAAGGTTAAATGTTGGGTAATGCCAATTGCCTATATAAAAATCAATATAATCAATGACAAAGCCATGTATTAAACGATCACTCAGATTGCCAATTGCTCCACTGATAATCAACGCATAAGCGATATTGCTTAGTCGTTTTTGCGCGCTTTGGCGATACATCATTACCATTAAAATGACAGATATCGTCACCGCGATGCCAGCAAAGAACCAACGTTGCCAGCCTCCCTCATCAGCAAGAAAACTAAATGCGGCACCAAAGTTTTGTGCATACATCAAGTTGAGGTAAGGCATGATTGGATATAATTCATGCAGGTTCATCTCTTTCAAGACTAACTGTTTAATGCCTAAATCCAATGCAATCAGCACAACGGTTAACCACAACCAACGTAACCCAGTAGAACAAATAGGTCTCTTCATTATGCAAACTTACGTATTTCACCGTTTCCGGCTACGTTAGTGACACAGCGACCACACAATTCAGGGTGATCAGCAACGGAACCTACATCATTAGCATAGTGCCAGCAGCGAGGACATTTTTCACCAGCAGCCTTGCTAAAGCCAATTTTCAAGCCACTTAGCTCTGATTGTTGTGCATTCGCTGGTGCCTCAGCAATATCAGCAACTCGTACTTGAGAGGTCAACAACACAAAACGGAGCTCATCCGCTAAGCTATTGAGCTTCTCTGCAAGCGCTTTATCCGCATACAAGGTGACAGAGGCCTCTAATGAGCCACCGATATGTTTATCTGCACGTGCTTGCTCAAGAACTTTGTTAACTTCACCACGAACAGCAAGTAGCTCAGCCCAGAAATCATCATTCATGCTTTCTGTTTCTGCCAAACCAAATAATGCGTCATACCACTCTTCGGTTAATACAAACTTAGCACGCTCACCTGGCAGCTCGTTCCAAATTTCATCCGCAGTGAACGACAGTATTGGTGCAATCCAACGAACCAAGGCTTCCGCAATATGGAATAACGCTGTTTGGCAGCTACGACGAGCAAGGCTATCACTCTTCGCGGTATACTGGCGATCTTTAATGATATCCAGATAGAATGAGCCCATTTCGATAGAGCAGAAATGCATAAGGCGCTGAATGACTGACAAGAAGTCATATTCATCATAGGCTTTAGTGATCTCTTTTTGAGCCTCAAGTGCACGCCCTACTGCCCATCTATCTAACACCACCATCTCTTCAGGTTTAACCATATCAGTTTCAGGGTTAAAGCCGTTCAGGTTAGCCAGTAAGAAACGTGCAGTGTTACGAATACGGCGATAAGAGTCTGCCGCACGTTTTAAGATCTCATCCGATACCGCAATTTCACCAGTGTAATCGGTAGATGCCACCCATAGACGTAAAATATCAGCACCCAGTTTGTTCATCACATCCTGTGGGCTAATTGTGTTACCTAAAGATTTAGACATCTTGCGGCCTTGACCATCGACAGTAAAGCCATGAGTCAGTACTTGACGATAAGGTGCTTTGCCTTTCATTGCCGTTGAGAGCATCAATGAAGACATAAACCAACCACGATGTTGGTCTGAACCTTCAAGGTACATATCTGCTGAATTGCCGTGATACTCAGGACGTGCATCCACAACGGCAAAATGTGTCGACCCTGAATCAAACCATACATCCAGTGTGTCTGGCACTTTACGGTAGATTTCAGCTTCATCACCTAATAGCTCAGCAGCATCCAGATCCCACCATGCTTGAATACCATCAACTTCAACACGTTTAGCGACTTCTTCCATCAACTCCAACGTGCGAGGATGTAACTCTTCGGTCTCTTTATGCACAAACAGTGACATTGGTGTTCCCCACGTACGTTGACGCGAGATACACCAGTCAGGGCGGTTTTCAACCATTGATTCGATACGTGCACGACCCCAACCTGGGATCCACTGAACGATATCAATCTCTTTTAGTGATTGCTCACGCAAGCCGTTCTTATCCATGCCAATAAACCATTGTGGTGTAGCACGGAAAATGACTGGGGTTTTATGACGCCAACAGCATGGATAGCTATGTGAAATAGCTTGCTTATACAGCAATGCGCCTTTTTCTTTCAGTAACTCAACGATGACATCGTTAGCTTTGAAGATGAACACACCATCCAAGGTTGGATAGGTATTCGCAAGGAAGCAACCATCTGGACCTACTGGGTTTGCAGTTTCTAGGCCATATTTTTGACCGACTACATAGTCTTCTGGACCATGACCTGGAGCGGTATGCACTGCCCCTGTACCGGCATCAAGAGTAACGTGATCCCCTAAAATAGCAGGCACATCAAAGCCCATAAATGGATGCTCGAAGCGCAATAATTCAAGGGCACTGCCTTCACATTCGCTCAGCACTTTCCATGACTCAATGCCCACTGTTTTCATGACATCTTCAACGAGATCAGCCGCAAGGATAACGACTTCACCATTGGCTTCAACCAACTGGTATTTAAACTCAGGGTTCAGTGAGATAGCACGGTTAGCTGGTAACGTCCAAGGCGTTGTGGTCCAAATGACTAGCGCTGGCGTTTTATCACCCACTACGCCAAATTTTTCGTACACCGCGTTGCTATCTACGGCAGGGAAACGAACGTAGATAGATGGTGACGTTTTGTCATAGTATTCAACTTCTGCTTCAGCAAGTGAAGACCCACAAGCAGTACACCAGTGAACTGGTTTTGCCCCTTTCACTAGGTGACCATTAGCGATAGTTTTCGCCAATGCTCTGATAATGTTTGCTTCTGTTTTGAAGTCCATCGTCAGATACGGCTTATCCCACTCACCCAAAACACCAAGGCGAATAAAGTCAGCTTTTTGGCCTTCAATTTGCTCTTTAGCATATTGACGGCATTGTGCACGGAATTCAGCGGCGGAAACTTTCTCCCCTGGCTTGCCTACTATTTGCTCAACTTTATGTTCAATAGGTAAACCATGGCAATCCCAACCAGGGATGTATGGGGAGTCAAAGCCCGCCAACCCTTTGGATTTAATAATAATGTCTTTGAGAATTTTGTTGACTGAGTGACCAATATGAATACTGCCGTTAGCATACGGAGGACCATCGTGCAGAATAAATGTTTTTTTGCCCGATTTTGCTTTACGGATAGCATGATACAAACCTTCTTTGTACCAGCGCTCTAACATCTGTGGTTCGCGTTTGGCGAGATCGCCACGCATTGGAAACCCTGTTTCTGGTAGATTCAGGGTATTTTTATAGTCACTCATCGATTCTCAGTTCCATTTTCCGCTAAATTATCTGACATTTATTGCCGCTAAGTAATCCCTAGCCGCAATCACATCTTTAGCGATTTGCTCCTTAAGCGCGTCTAATGAAGCAAACCGCTGTTCGTCGCGTAATTTCTTACGCAACACGACATCAATATGACGTCCGTATAAATCCATATTGGCATCAATCAGATGGACTTCTAATTGCTGCCCTTTACCAGATACTGTTGGCCTAGTACCTATATTTGCTACACCAGGCAAGGGCTTATCCCCTAAACCGTAAACTTCTACAGCATACACACCCGTCACTGGTGTGACTAATCGTTTTAATGGCAGGTTTGCCGTTGGAAAACCGATGGTACGCCCAAGTTGGTTTCCATGCACAACACGCCCACTGATACGATATGGGTGGCCTAATAACGTTTCTGCTAATGCCAGATCGTTATCTTGTATTGCTTTGCGAATCGCAGTGCTACTGATACGCAACCCCGAATCACAAAAACTTTCTGTATCCGCGACTTGAAACCCATACTGGCTACCTGCTTGCTGTAGGAAAGCAAAATCGCCCATACGATTCTTACCAAAACGAAAATCATCGCCTATGGCGAGGTATTTTACGCCCAATTTTTTTACCAGTAGTTCAGCGACAAACTCATCTGGCGTTAAAGAGGCAAAATGTTGGTTAAACTCAACGCACAGTAGGTAATCAATCCCACTGTCTGCCAAGTATTTCACTTTGTCTCGCAGACGCGTCAAACGAGCAGGCGCTTTATCACCAATAAAAAACTCAAGGGGTTGTGGTTCAAAAATCATCACGACAGAGGGTAACCCCAACTGCTCACCCTTTTGCTTCAAATTTTGAAGTAAAACCTGATGCCCACGATGGACACCATCAAAATTACCAATAGTCAGCACGCAACCATGATGGCACGCCCGGATATTTTGTATACCGCGAATTAGCTCCATAACAGGCTCAATACCGAGGAAATTGCTGGATTATACCTTGTACGACGCTTAAGGTTAACCCAAGTTCGTAAAAGGTTTCATTCAATCGCCATTTTTTGATCAATACACAAACTACAGCCCAGTTTTAGCCTGAATAAAACCCCGACTAAGCGGTTTTAACGAAAAAAATTTAGCTGTTGCTGAATATAAAGATCAAAATATAGGGATAACCAATGGATTATCAATACAACAAAATTGCGCTGAGGTCTCGAAAAATCGTAAATTTTTCTGATTTTCGTCCAGACTTATGCAAGCCATTGTTCTCAATGACCAATAAACAAACAATTATTGCGTGATAATTATACTAACTGCTATTATCTTCAACTCAAAAATTTTTTCAGTAAAAAAATTTTTTATTATGTGCCATCAAATACGCTTTTTTTTCGCGTGAAGATCTGTATTCCTCTAGCATTTGCTGGTAGAATCTTGCACCATTCACAAACGCACTTACGTCGATGTACACGACGTTTATTTGCACAAATCCATTGACAAATGAAGGGCGAAAGGGCATATTCCTCGACCTTTGAATTGTCCTCAATAGAATACATTTGGGAGTTGGACCTTGGCTAATATCAAATCAGCTAAGAAACGCGCTATACAATCTGAGAAACGTCGTCAGCACAACGCTAGCCGTCGTTCTATGGTGCGTACTTTTATCAAGAAAGTTTACCTTGCTATCGCTGCTGGCGATAAAGAAGCGGCTCAGAAAGCATTCAATGACATGCAACCTATTGTTGATCGTCACGCCACTAAAGGCCTGATCCACAAAAACAAAGCAGCGCGTCATAAAGCTAACTTAGCAGCTCAAATCAAAGCTATGTAATTTTGCTTCTTGATTAGCTAAAAAAACCGGCTTCTGCCGGTTTTTTTGTCTGTTAAACTTTTTTCTCAAGCTTATCAAATGGCGCTGAGAACAGATTGGAAAAATCTTTGTTACAGACACGCTGAACCGCAGGATGTTGGATCATGCGTTCCGCAAAAATGACAAAATACTCTTCTTTAACGCTATCTAACCGACCGAGTTCGATAACATCCTCCCCTCCCAAAATATCCGCGGCATATAATGAGGGAGCAACAAAGATTGCATTGTGATGCATACCAAAGGCTTTCATTAAAGCAGCATCATCAAATTCACCAAGTACTTCAACTTGCAAATTCTTATTACGGATCCAAGTCAATAAGTGGCGTCCTAACATTGAACGGCGACCTGGGATCAGCAAACGACGCTCTTCTAAACATTCAGGGAATGGCTTTTTAGGTGCAGGGTCGCGGCAAAAGAAACTCACACTGCACTCGCCTAACTTCACAGAAAATAGGCCTTCTTGCTGTGATGAATCGACTGGGCAATCAGATAAAATCATATCAAGTTTGTGTTGGCTCAGTTGCTCAAGCAACATTTCATGAGTCGATTCAAAGCAGCGAAGATGGATCTGCTCATGTTCAACGACTGCCGTTTCTAAAACTCGACTTACTAACTGTTTCGATAAGGCATCAGCAACACCGACATCAAACAACAAATTTGATTCTCGGCTATAATTGACAATATCAAGCATTTCTTGGCTTAACATAAACATTTTGTCAGCGTAGCGAAAAATGAGTTGCCCAAGCTCTGAGGGAACTAAACCGCGCCCTTGGCGCTTAAATAATTTACCGCCTAGCCGCTCTTCTAATGCTTTTATTTGCCCGGTAATGGTTTGAGGGGTTAAATACAACGCTTCAGCCGCCCCAACGACAGACCCTTCTTTACAGACATGCCAAAAATAATAAAGGTGGTTAAAATTAAGGTGTGAAACCCGCATATCGATTCCTTCTGTACCGCCAATAATAATCAATACTGACCATACTATTTTTCACTGCTCCTTTTGCAGGAGTTATATAGATATACCCACAACACAAAAAAGGTGTGTTGCGGGTATATCATAGTCCATTAACTCGGAATTTCTTACTATTTATTTCTGAATTTATTGGAATTCAGACAATCACTATTTTTGTTGAGGTTTCGGTAACACTACCTTTAACAAAAAGTAACCTAAAAAGGCAGCTAATGTTGATCCAAGTAAAATTCCTAGTCTTGAATAGGTACTATAGCTATCATCCAACCCATCAAATGCCAGTCCGGTAATAAAGATAGACATAGTAAAACCGATTCCACATAAAACAGATACTGCGAATACTTGCCTCAAATTAATGGACTCAGGTAATTTTGCAAACCCAAGTTTTACCGAAACCCAACTAAAGAGAAAAATCCCTAAAGGCTTCCCAAAAAGTAAACCTGCCGCAACCCCTAAAGGTAATGTACTCATCAATCCATCAAACGTGACGCCGTTTAATTGAACACCTGAGTTGGCAAAAGCAAATATCGGTAAAATCATATAAGCAACCCAAGGGTGTAGCACATGCTCAAGCTCTTCTGACGGTTTTGTATTATTTGTGCCATGCAGTGGTATCAAGAAACCGACAATGACCCCCGCGAGAGTTGCATGCACGCCTGATTTAAGAATACAAACCCAAAGGATCAGCCCGATAACTAAATAAGCTGCGGTATTTTCAACTCGCCGCCAATTCATGATAACCAGTAGTGTCACACATAAAGCCGCTAAACCAAGCGCGACTAAAGATAACGAACTGGTATAGAAGAATGCGATAATCACAATGACACCAAGGTCATCAATAATCGCTAGCGCCAATAAAAAGACTTTTAACTCTGTTGGCACTCGCTTACCTAAAAGCGCCATAACCCCTAGGGCGAAGGCGATGTCTGTTGCTGCGGGTATTGCCCAACCTTGGCGTGTAATATCATCAGCGCCATTAAACAACAAATAAATGAGTGCAGGTGCTAACATCCCACCTAGCGCTGCAACAGCAGGAAAAATAGCTTTATCTTTCCCTGCAAGCGACCCCTCAAGCAGTTCTCGTTTAACCTCAAGACCGACGACAAGAAAGAAAATCGCCATCAAGAAATCATTAATCCATAGAATTAATGGCTTATCGAGCTCTAGTGATGAGATCTTAACGGAGATAGGTATATCTAAAAACTGCTGGTATAGTCCCTGAGCTGGCGAATTCGCCATAATTAATGCGACTATGGCAGCAATAATTAGGAGTAGCCCTCCCGCTGCTTCTAACCTTAAAAATTTACGGATGATTGCTGTCATATATTTAACCCCAAAATAAACAGAGTGTTAATATTATGCTAATCATTAGTTCGTAAAAAGTCGTTTATTTATCAGTAATGATTCGATATTCTCGAGCAATATGAGAAATTACTCACTCTTTTTGTTTAATTATTGTTAAATTTAAATATAGACAAATTTATTTGAATCCATATTTTTCTTTTTTACGCAATCGCAGTACACATCCCGTTTCTTAAGATAATATGCTTAACAGATCAACCACTAGCCACTTTTTTAGAGTAAACGCTCTTTTACGTACCGACTCACAAAATAAAGCTTCACCATCCAGTGAGTCACAATCAACCTCGTAAGCCCTTCACAAAAAAGCCTCATTACGTAATACTGAATGACAACCTATTTCACCTATTCGTATTATGACAACCTATGTTTTGCTCGCTGTATTATTTGCAGCATTTTGTCACGCCAGTTGGAACGCCATCGTAAAATTCGGTAATGACCGTTTTTTCGGTTTAGTCATGATCTCATTATTTTCTGCGGTGTTAGCAATACCGGCACTGTTTGTGTTGGGGTTGCCTTCCGTTCATGCCATACCTTGGTTAGCCTTATCACTCCTTTTTCATCTTGGCTATGCCTATTTTTTAAGCCAAGCCTATACACATGGTGATTTAGGGCAGATATATCCCATTTCTCGAGGTTCTGCACCGCTTATTACTGCCTTACTCAGTTTGCTAATCTTCCATGAAATGATCTCTTTAATTGGGCTACTTGGGCTCCTATTCATTATGAGTGGGGTGATTATTATTGCGTTTGCCGGAAGAAAGCTGACGCTCAATATCACAGGAAAAGCACTCTGTTACGCACTGTGCACTGCTTTTTTTACCGCCTGCTATACCTTATCCGATGGGCAAGGTTCTCGGGCTAGCGAAGATCCTATCGTGTATACGTTATGGCTATTTTTGCTTAACGGCATAGTACTTACTCTCTCGGGCGCTTTGAAATATCAAAAAACCCTGTTTCAAGGTATCAAACAGTATTGGCGCTCTGGTTTAATTGGTGGATTAATGCAGTTAGTGAGTTATGGCATTGCTATCTGGGCAATGAGCCAAGCCCCCATCGTTTTGGTTGCTGCGGTAAGAGAAACCAGCGTACTTTTCGCGATGTTTTTATCTATCGTTTTCTTAAAAGAGAGGTTCAACTTCATGCGCGTTACTGCTTGTGTGATTATTTTAGCTGGTGTGTTACTCGCGAAGCTGAGCCATTAATACAAAGAAAGGCACTAATCTCAAAAAAAAGCCCGCAACTAAGCGGGCCATTTAATTTATTATTTGTTAGTTAGGTCATCAAAGAATTTCTTCACGCCGTCTAAAAAGCTTTTTGAGCGTGGGCTATTCTTTTCGCCACTCGTACCACCGAGTGATTCTCCAAACTCTTTGAGTAGCTCTTTTTGCTTCTCATTCAATTTAACTGGTGTTTCAACGACAATATGGCACATGAGATCACCCTGCATACCACCACGGACAGATTTCACGCCTTTGCCTTTCATGCGGAAAATTTTACCGGTTTGGGTCTCTGCTGGGATTTTCAGTTTGACGCGACCATCAAGGGTCGGGACTTCTATTTCACCACCTAATGCCGCAACCGCAAAGTTAATCGGAACTTCGCAATGTAAGTTGTTGCCATCACGTTCAAAAATACTGTGTGGTAACACACGAACTTGAACAAACAGATCCCCTGCTGGTGCCCCATTTTCCCCAGCTTCACCTTCACCGGATAAACGAACACGGTCGCCAGTATCTACCCCTGCTGGGATTTTCACTGATAGGGTCTTATAGCGTTCAACGCGGCCATGACCATGACACTTGTTGCATGGATCTTTAATAATTTTGCCTCGGCCATGACACGTTGGACAAGGTTGCTGTACAGAGAAGAAGCCCTGACGCATGTGTACCTGACCCATACCATGACATGTTGGGCAAGTATCTACGCTGGTTCCCGGTTTAGCACCATTACCATGGCAGACATCACAGGTTTCCAAAGCTGGGATACGGATCTCTTTGGTCACTCCACGGACAGCCTCTTCAAGGGTCAGCTCCATGTTGTACTGTAAATCAGAACCACGGCTTGGGCGCTGCTGTCTGCGGCCGCCTCCAAAAATATCACCGAAGACGTCACCAAAGATATCGCTAAAATCAGCACCGCCGCCAAAACCGCCGCCGCCCATGCCACCTTGCTCAAAGGCAGCATGGCCATACTGGTCGTAAGCTGCGCGCTTCTGCTCATCGGACAGGACTTCGTAAGCTTCTTTTATCTCTTTAAATTGAGCTTCTGCTTCATCTTTTTTATCCTGATTACGGTCAGGATGATACTTCATTGCTAAACGCTTATATGCGCGTTTGATGTCTTTATCTGAAGCATTTTTTTCGAGGCCTAAGACCTCATAAAAATCTCTTTTCGCCATTTATTTTACCCTTAACATGCCGACACGGGCGTGGAGTTTCCTCGACGCCCGTGTTCGGTATCAGTAACCATTAATAACCATTAGCAAGGTCACTGCGCCCGCTAAGGGCATTATTTTTTGTCTTTATCGTTAACTTCTTCGAACTCAGCATCAACAACATCGTCATCTTTCTTCGCTTCTGCGCCTGCGCCAGCATTTGCTGAGCCAGCTTGAGCTTGTTGTTGTGCAATTTCCAGAAGTTTAGCTGAAGCAGTTACTAAAGCTTGGATCTTCGCTTCGATATCTGCTTTATCTTCGCCTTTGATTGCTACTTCTAGCTCAGATGTTGCTTTTTCGATATTCGCTTTATCTTCTGCTGGCAGTTTATCGCCTGCTTCTTCAATTTGCTTACGCGTACCGTGGATCAGTTGGTCAGCTTGGTTACGAACCTGAACTAACTCTTCAAATTTACGGTCTGCTTCAGCGTTCGCTTCCGCGTCACGTACCATTTTTTCGATTTCCTCGTCGTTCAGACCGGAAGAAGCCTTAATGGTAATGTTTTGCTCACGACCACTGTTTTTATCTTTCGCTGATACATGCAAGATACCATCAGCATCGATATCAAACGTAACTTCGATTTGTGGCATACCACGCGGTGCTGGTTGAATACCATCTAAGTTAAACTGACCCAGTGATTTGTTATCACCGGAACGTTTACGTTCACCTTGCAGAACATGGATTGTTACTGCAGCTTGGTTGTCTTCTGCTGTTGAGAACACTTGGCTATGTTTCGTTGGGATAGTGGTGTTCTTCGGAATTAACGGAGTCATCACGCCACCCATTGTTTCGATACCTAAAGACAGTGGCGTTACGTCAAGTAACAGCACGTCTTTAACATCACCCGCTAACACACCACCTTGAACTGCTGCACCTATTGCAACGGCTTCATCTGGGTTCACGTCTTTACGTGGTTCTTTCCCAAAGAAATCAGCAACTGCTTTTTGTACCAAAGGCATACGGATTTGACCACCAACCAAAATAACATCGTTGATGTCATTTACGCTTAGGCCAGCGTCTTGTAGCGCAACCTTAACAGGCTCCATGGTACGTTTAACTAAATCTTCTACCAGTGACTCTAATTTCGCACGAGTCACTTTGATGTTCATGTGTTTAGGACCTGTTGCATCTGCTGTAATGTACGGCAGGTTAACATCTGTTTGCTGTGCAGAAGAAAGTTCGATTTTCGCTTTCTCAGCCGCTTCTTTCAGACGTTGCATTGCCAGCGGGTCATTACGTAGGTCAACACCTTGGTCTTTTTTGAATTCTTCAACTAAGTAGTTGATCAAACGGTTATCGAAGTCTTCACCACCTAAGTGAGTATCACCATTGGTTGCCAGCACTTCATATGTTTTTTCACCATCAACTTCATCAATTTCGATGATTGATAGGTCAAATGTACCACCACCTAAGTCATAAACTGCGATAGTACGGTTACCCACTTCTTTATCTAAGCCATAAGCCAATGCTGCGGCTGTTGGTTCGTTGATGATACGCTTAACATCAAGACCAGCAATACGGCCAGCATCTTTTGTCGCTTGACGCTGAGCATCGTTAAAGTATGCAGGAACAGTAATAACAGCTTCTGTTACTGGCTCACCCAAGTAATCTTCTGCTGTTTTTTTCATTTTTTTCAGAACTTCAGCCGAAACTTGTGGTGGAGCCATTTTTTGGCCTTTTACATCTAACCAAGCATCGCCGTTATCTGCCGCAATAATTTTGTATGGCATAATAGCCACGTCGCGCTGAACTTCTTCGTCTTGGAAACGACGGCCGATCAGACGTTTGATCGCAAATAATGTATTTTCAGGGTTAGTCACTGCCTGACGTTTTGCTGGCTGACCGACCAAAATTTCACCGTCTTGTGTGTACGCAATGATGGAAGGAGTAGTACGATCACCCTCGCTGTTCTCAAGAACACGAGCAGCTGTGCCATCCATAATTGCAACGCATGAGTTAGTTGTACCCAAGTCGATACCAATAATTTTACCCATCTAAAACGCCTCCAAAGGAATTCTTTTTTGTTCAATTTCATTACCAATCTATATGAGGCTCAATATTTCATTTTCAAGGGAGTTTTTACTCCGAGGCTCAATTTTTTTGCTTTACACAATTATTCGACTGATAACGAGTGATGCTTTAAAGATGGGGTCGTAAATTCATTCATCAAGGGGATGACTTAAAAAAATTTCATATTTTTTGCAAAAAAACCTGTCTTTCGATCATTGTTTCAGCAAAAAAAACTGCGTATGATTCGCCGCCAACCTAAACAAGCTGGCAAAAAATTTTATATCTTTTTGAATTTTAATCATTTTTCACCAGAGGTTATATGCAATCCAGCTCTATTGCTAATCCGGGTCCACTTGGTTTATTGGGCTTTGGTATGACTACAATTCTGCTCAATCTCCATAATGCAGGTTTTTTCCCTCTCTCATCAGTGATTTTGAGCATGGGGATTTTTTATGGTGGTATTGCTCAGGTGATAGCCGGACTTATTGAATATAAGAAAGGAAATACGTTTGGCGCAACAGCCTTTAGCTCATACGGGATGTTTTGGTTAACGTTAGTTGGCCTATTATTTTTGCCCACGCTGGGCTTAGCAGAGCCAACCGGACCTGCATTTTTAGGGGTTTACTTACTGATTTGGGGAATCTTCACCTTCTTTATGTTCCTTGGAACATTAAAAGCCAATTTTGTTTTGCAATTTGTTTTTGGCAGCTTAACCATACTGTTTGCATTGTTAGCCATCGGTAATTTAACAGGCAATAGCACTATTTTAACGATCGCAGGCTTTGAAGGGATTGTTTGTGGCGCAAGTGCATTCTACTTAGCAATGGCTGAAGTGTTGAATGAGCAATATGGCAAAACTGTTTTACCAATAGGGCAGCGCTGTTAATCGTCGTCGTAAGCAAGTCAGGTGAGTGAACCTCACCTGACTTAATAATCATGATTTAAGAGCGGATCGCCGACTTTGGCCTAAATGCCTTCACAACACTCGGATCCGTTTCGACATAAGGCCCATCGAGCAGTTGAATACAGTAAGGCACACTAGCAAAAATCCCAGAGACGATGACATTCCCTTCCGCATCCTTTAACCCTTCCAGTGTTTCTGCAATGGCTTTAGGTTGACCCGGTAAGTTGAGGATTAATGCTTGATTGCGTATCGCCCCCACTTGGCGAGAAAGAATGGCCGTTGGCACAAATTTTAAACTAATTTGACGCATTTGTTCACCAAAACCAGGCATCTCGCGATCGGCAATCGCTAATGTTGCATCTGGCGTGACATCACGACGTGCGGGGCCTGTACCACCAGTTGTCAGTACTAAATGGCAGGCAAACTCATCCACTAGCTCACATAATGTTTGTTCTATCATGATTTGCTCATCAGGGATCAGGCGAGTTTCAATACGAAAAGGTGTTGTCAGCGCTTTCGCAAGCCATGCTTCTAAGGATGGGAGCCCTTTATCTTCATAAATACCACTTGAAGCACGGTCAGAAACTGAAACCAAACCTATGCGCAATTCATCCATACAAACCTCAATAAATAACCAATAAAAAGTGCTCATTGCGGGCAGCCCCCGCAAATCACGCGCATTAATACGTAGGTTATCATATCATGGGAAATATAAGGTTTCAGTGCTAAGTATCGCGATATTGCTTAGTGAAAATACATGAAGAAATGTAGGCCGTTCAGCATTAGCCGCGTCGTCAATGATTTCATTTAGTTAAATAATATTCAGGTTGCTTATCAGGGGCTCTTTTGTATTTGGTACTTACTGCTCCAAAATGCAAAAAACCCAGTGAAGACACTGGGTTCTCATAAAAAGTGAAGGCAGAAATTACAGTAGCTCTGCGATCATTTTTTCCAGTTTTTCTTGGTCAATAGCAAATTTGCGGATACCTTCAGCCAGTTTATCTACTGCCATCGGATCTTGGTTATGCTGCCAATAGAACTGAGATTCAGTCAGTTTAGCTTCTGGCTCTTTTGTCTTACCAGAGTCAGTTAATTTACGAACAACTTCGCCTTGCGCTTCAGAGAGTTCTTTTAACAGTGCAGGTGAAATCGTTAGGCGATCACAACCCGCCAGTTCCAAAATCTCACCAACGTTGCGGAAACTTGCGCCCATAACGACGGTTTTGTAACCATGGGTTTTGTAGTAGTTATAGATCTCAGTCACAGAAATAACACCTGGATCTTCTTGCGGTGCATACTCTTTTTTATCGGTATTCGCTTTGTACCAGTCAAGAATACGACCAACGAATGGTGAAATCAGATAAACACCTGCTTCCGCACATGCACGAGCTTGCGCAAAAGAGAAAAGTAGGGTTAAGTTACAGTTGATGCCTTCTTTTTCTAATTTCTCAGCTGCACGGATGCCTTGCCAAGTTGAAGCCAACTTAATCAGAATACGGTCATTGCTGATACCCGCTTCGTTGTACAGCTTAATCAGACGACGCGCTTTAGCGATACACGCTTCTTCATCATAAGACAGACGTGCGTCAACTTCCGTTGAAACACGGCCTGGAACCAGTTTTAGAATTTCCAAACCGATGTTGACTGCCAATTTGTCACAAGCATCAACAACCTGCTGTTCACGATGACTGCTTTGTTTACGGGCCCACTCGACCGCTTCGTCAATCAGTTTACGATATTCAGGAATTTGTGCTGCATTTAGAATCAAAGATGGGTTAGTTGTCGCATCTTGTGGTTTATAAAGCTTCATCGCTTCAATATCGCCAGTATCAGCAACAACGGTGGTCAGACTACGTAAGGAGGTTAATTTATCGGTCATTTCTTTAATCTCGTTGTTATAAAGGAATTGAGGCAAACGCCGCACCGTACAATGATAATATCACGCATCCAAGTTGCTGCAAGCGACTAAAACTATTCTATAGCAACTAATTGATATGCAATCGTTTTCGCAATTTAAATTAAAACTGAATCCTTTTAGCTTCGAATAAGCATAATCACAGTACGACAAAATAGAAAAATTGTTTTTACTTATCTCACCGATTAGCTATTTAATGGCAATTTTTGTTAAAGTGGTCGTCATCATTTTATTATAGGGATCTTGCTATGCTCATCACAATCTCACCTGCCAAAACATTAGATTATGAAAGCCCGCTCGCAACACACTCTTTCACACAGCCTGAATTACTGAATGAGTCACAGCAACTGATTGAGGTTTGCCGCAAACTATCTCCAGCAGACATCTCAAGCTTAATGAAAATTAGCGATAAACTGGCTGGCCTCAATGCTGCACGTTTTGGTGAGTGGCATGCGGATTTCACGCCTGAAAATGCACGCCAAGCTATTCTTGCATTTAAAGGGGATGTGTATACAGGTATGCAAGCTGAAACATTTTCTGCACAGGACTTTGAGTTTGCCCAGCAGCATTTGCGTATCTTATCAGGGCTATATGGCTTATTACGCCCTCTCGATTTAATGCAGCCTTACCGCCTTGAAATGGGAACGCGCCTAAAAAACCCTCGAGGCAAAGATTTGTATGAATTTTGGGGCAATATCATCACCGACAAGCTCAACAAAGCGCTTGCGGATCAAGGCGATCATGTATTAGTCAACCTTGCCTCAGATGAATATTTTAAAGCCGTTAATAGCCAAAAATTAGATGGTGTCATCATAAAACCGGTCTTCCTTGACGAAAAAAATGGCAAATATAAAGTGATCAGTTTCTATGCTAAAAAAGCACGTGGTTTGATGAGCCGCTTTATTATTCAAAATAAGCTAACCAAAACAGATCAATTGGCTGATTTTAACCTTGAAGGTTACCAATTCGATGAGAGCCAATCCAAAGGAAATGAGCTGGTCTTTACCCGTCCTGAACAACATTAATCCCTTAAAATAAGGTGGTCGCTAGTGTGATCACCTAACTCACGACTCGGCAATATTGTCTCTTTTTTATCCTCCATCACATATTTACTAAAAATTTGTATTTTGGTTAAAAATTAGCATTGATTCACCATAGCGAAAATGACATTTGTGTCAGTATCGTTTAGGTCTCTGCCAACTATTTGGAGGTGAAGTATGCCTTATATTGCAAATACTGATCGTTACACGGATATGGAATATCGCCTATGTGGTCGCAGCGGGTTAAGGCTCCCACTAATCTCTTTAGGTCTTTGGCACAATTTTGGTTACAACAAATCCCCGGATAACTGCCGAGCCATGTTAAGGTATGCTTTTGACCATGGGATCACCCACTTTGATCTCGCCAATAATTATGGTCCTCCGCCGGGCGCAGCAGAAAACCTATTTGGACGAATACTCCAACAAGATTTTTTACCTTACCGAGATGAAATGATCATTTCATCAAAAGCTGGCTTTACCATGTGGGATGGCCCTTATGGTGATTGGGGCAGTAAAAAATATTTAATTGCCAGCCTTAATCAAAGCCTAAAACGCATGGGTCTAGATTATGTTGATATTTTTTATCACCATCGCCCAGATCCTGATACTCCTCTTGAAGAAACAATGGGCGCCCTTGATCTGATCGTACGCCAAGGTAAATCTCTGTATGTTGGGATCTCTAACTATCCTGCCGAGCTTGCAAAAGAAGCGATTGAGATCCTTAACCAATTAGGTACGCCTTGCCTAATCCATCAACCTAGATATTCCATGTTAGTCCGTGATCCAGAAGATGAATTACTTGATGTGCTTGAAGATGAAGGCGTCGGCTCCATAGCTTATTCGCCGCTTGCAGGTGGCATACTTACCGACCGTTACTTAAACGGTATTCCTGCCGATTCAAGGGCGGCAAGCAACCCTTCTCTTCCCCCAGAAAGGCTAACCTCCGCGGTACTCGCTCGGGTGAAAAAACTGAATGAACTTGCTTTGCAAAGAGGCCAAAAATTGAGCCAAATGTCCCTAGCCTGGGTATTACGCCACGATAGGATCACCTCTGTGCTCATTGGTGCAAGTCGAGTTAGCCAAATTGATGACGCTCTCGGTATGATGGCAAACCGCGAATTTACACCTGAAGAGCTAAAAACCATTGAACTTATCTTAGAAGACGCCATTTAGCGCTTATCCGCTGCTCCTTTGTATTCCGAGTATGAAGTGGCAGCGCCATACCAACTTCCCCCCTCAACACAAAAACAGTGATTAACTGTCTCGTGGCTTCTTTTTTGCTGATCGCAGGTCAATAAATTAATTTAATATTATTTAAAGGAATATATTAAATTAATTCACCGTTTAAATAAATAACCTCTTATAAATCAGGATATTTTAAATACAGCACATTCTAAAAGCTCACTTCTATTGATAAATAAAAATGAACAAATAAGCTGAAATAGCAGTTTGTTTAATTCATTTAACCAAGAGAATATTATATGAAAATAAAACATATCCTTATCGCTTCTCTGTTTACCCCTGCATTATCTTTCGCTTCTCTTACTCAATATCAACTCCTTGATATGCTAATGGATCCGACCTCAGTATCGAGCCAATACTTTGGCAATGGTGGTAACGGTGGTCATGGCGGAAACGGGGGTAACGGCGGCAATGGTGGTAACGGTGGCAATGGCGGCAACGGTGGTAATGGTCGGTAATTAACTCGTAATCTTATATGATTATTCCCCCCTTCTAAATGGAGGGGGGTCGGAGGAAACTATGCAACGAAAATGGCTTCTCACTATCAGCACGCTATTTTTCTTAACTCCCGCAATATCAAGCCATTCACTCAGTTACAACAATCCACTACACAGCACAACGCCACCACATGCGATTTCGAGTGAGCACAATATCTTTTATGTGAATCATGGTGGAAATGGAGGTAATGGTGCCAACGGCGGTAATGGGGGCAATGGACTCAATAATGGTAATGGAGGAGATGGGGGCCATGCACAGCCCGGCAGTAACGGTAATGGTGGTAATGGCGGTAGTGGCGGAATCAATGGCGGGAACGGGGGCCGAGGCGGTAATGGTGACGGCTACGGTAACGGGGGGAATGGCGGTAATGGTACAGGAAATGGTCACGGTGGAAACGGGGGGAATGGGGGTCATGGTGGCAACGGTGGTAACGGCGGTCATGGTTCAGGAAGTGGCAATGGCGGCAACGGTGGAGATGCAGGCCCAGAAGGAGGAAAAGGGGGTAAAGGAGGTCTCGGTGGACCAAATGGTGGCAGAAACGGCCTAGATGGTGCAAGTTCAAATCGCTCTACGCACTAGTCCTCTACTATACCGACTTTCGTGATCTCATCGTGTCATCAATATTTGAATCAATGAACTATTATCATTACGATAAATAGAAACGGAAGCATATCGCTTCCGTTTCATGGATCCAGAAATCGCTATTTAGGTGCACGTTCCATTAAGAAAGCCCTTAGCTTCGCAAAATCCGACGGCAAAAAGTGTGATAGCAGAGGTAGCTCAGCACGCTCAGCTAAAGCTTCTGGTAGAGGAAGTTGTTTATTCAAAATCGCCTCTACACTCTCTTTAAACTTAGCAGGATGCGCCGTTCCTAAGAACAAACCATACTCACCATCTTGTAATTGATCGCGTAAAACACGGTAAGCGACAGCTGCGTGCGGCTCAGATACATACCCTTTTTTATCTAACTCACGCACCGTTTCTTTAGTCACCTCATCGGTCACCGCTCCATAACCAAGCTCTTTCAGAGACCACCCTTTACGACGGAATAGCTCCTCAATACGCGGCCAGTTATTAGGTTGGCTCACATCCATCGCATTCGATAAAGTCGCAACGGTTTGATGTGGTTTCCACTCCCCACCTTCAAGGTAACGAGGAACCGTATCATTGACGTTAGTTGCAGCAATAAAGCGTTTAATCGGTAAGCCCAGTGATTTAGCAAGTAAGCCCGCAGTTAAATCACCAAAATTACCACTTGGAACAGAAATAACGAGTTGCTCACGCTTCTCAGCAGGGATTTGAGCAACCGCTTCAAAGTAGTAACAAATTTGTGCTAACAAACGGCTAATGTTGATTGAGTTCGCTGAGTTTAAATGCAATGCTTTTTTCAGCGCCTCATCATCAAAAGATTGTTTGACCAAGGCTTGGCAGGCATCAAAGTCATCTTTGATTGCAACCGTGTGAATGTTTTCACCTAGGGTACAAAAGAGCTTTTCTTGTAGTGGGCTGATCTTACCTTCTGGATAGAGAATAACCACTTGCACATTATTTAAACGGTAAAATGCATGTGCAACCGCCGCCCCTGTATCCCCAGAGGTTGCAGTTAAAATAGTCACAGGCTGGTCACCAGCAACTTGGGCAAGTGCTTGAGCCATAAAACGGCCACCAAAGTCTTTAAAGGCGAGTGTTGGACCATGGTATAGCTCTAGTGTCGCTACATCTTGCTCAACTTGAGTAACAGGAGCAGGGAATGCAAAAGCTTCTTTGACGCGAGCCGCCAGCTCAGCTTCAGGGATCTCATCACCAATAAATGCCGTTAAAATACGGCTACTACGAGTGACAAAATCCAGTTTTAGTAGCTCATCAATTTCAGCAGCGCTAAACTCTGGCAAATCTTGTGGGAAGAATAGACCTTGTTGTTTGCCCAATCCCTGTTTTACTGCCTGTGCGAAGCTCACTTGCTCGCTATTATCTTTCAAGTTATACAGTTTCATTGTTTACCCTATTGTCCTTGCCCCTGTGAGATCCAAACGGCAGATATGCACAAAGCCTTCATCATTTTGAACATAATGTTGTTGTAGATAATCGGCCATTTTTTCAGCGATTTGTTTATCATCACAAATGGCAAATAGTGTCGGCCCAGAACCAGAAATACCACATGCAAGTGCACCAATTTCATAAGCATTCTTACGCGCCTCGGCAAACCCAGGAAGTAGCTGTGTTCGATAAGGTTCAGCTACGACATCTTGGATCATAGCCGCGGCAAGCTTTGGTTGGCCTGTATGGCAAGCATGGATAAAGCCCGATAAATAACGCCCATGATTAACAATATCATGGCGAGGATAACTATTTGGCAAAATAGCTCGCGCTTCCGCGGTAGAAACCTTGATCCCCGGATACGCCATCACCCAATACCAATTCTCGAAAGCGGGAACAGGTTGAGAAATAATTCCGTTTTGCTCAATAATCAGTTGTAAGCCACCTAGGTAACAAGGAGCCACATTATCGTAATGTACACTGCCTGAAATACGCCCTTCTAGCTCCCCCATCATACTTAATAACGTGGTCTCATCAAAAGGCTGACCGGCAAACTCATTCAGTGCCATCAGTGCCGCAACAACAGAACATGCACTGGAGCCAAGCCCTGAACCAATAGGCATGTTTTTTTCGAGAGTCATCGCAACATTAAGCGGTTTACCAAAGCGTTCGCAAAACAGTTCCCAACATTGGTAAACAATATTATGTTCATTTTTTTTCGGTAATTTTGCGACAAAGCGGCCTTTATTCGTCAAAGAAAAGCTCTCAGCCGCTTCAACAGTGACACAATCCCCTAACAGCGTTCCATCTGCTGGCGATACCGCCGCGCCTAATACATCAAACCCGACACTAACATTACCAATTGAAGCGGGCGCATAAACTTTAATCACTTATTAGACTCCCAATTTCCATGATAGAGTACGCAACATATCTGCAAATACGCCGGCTGCGGTAACATCATTACCTGCTCCATAGCCCCTGAGTACTAAAGGAATTGGCTGGTAATAGCGCGTATAGAAAGCCAATGCGTTTTCGCCATTTTTGACCTTGAAGAGCGGATCATTGCCATCAACCGCAACGATTTTCACTTGGCAGCGTCCTTCTTCTATCAATCCGACATAGCGTAACACTTTTTCTTCTGCTTCTGCTGCTTTTATACGCTCAGCAAACGGCTGATCAAGTTGCGGTAAGCGAGCCATAAATTCAGTCACATCGCCACTGCTATCAAACTCCGCAGGTAATACGGGTTCGATTTCAATATCTTCTAGCTCTAATTCATAACCGGCTTCACGCGCGAGGATCAACAGCTTACGTGCGACATCCATGCCTGACAAATCATCGCGAGGATCTGGCTCGGTAAACCCTTTCTCTTTAGCTAGAGCCGTCGCTTCAGATAAAGACATCCCTTCGTCGAGTTTGCCAAAAATAAAGGAGAGTGATCCAGAAAGAATACCGCTAAAGTGAACTAGCTCATCACCCGCATTCAGGAGATTCTGTAAGTTTTCAATCACAGGCAACCCCGCACCAACGTTAGTGTCATAAAGGAACTTACGTTTTGATACTTCACACGCGGAGCGTAATTGGCGGTAATACTCCATTGATAAGGTGTTAGCTTTTTTGTTAGGTGTCACAACGTTAAAGCCGTCTTTTAAGAAACTGACATACTGCTGGGCAATTTCTTGGTTAGAAGTACAATCGATGATCACTGGATTGAGAAAGTGATATTCACGCTCCAATCTGATCAAGCGGCTCAGGCTAAATGGCTCGGTCGCTTGCGCCAACTCTTCTTTCCAATTATCAAGAGAGATGCCTTGCATATTCGTCAACATTGCTCGTGAGTTGGCGATCCCACAAACGCGTAAATCGATATGCTTTTGTTTCAGCCATTGCTGTTGACGATGGATTTGCTCAATCAGTGCGTTTCCTACCCCACCCACACCGATAATGAAGGCTTCAATGACTTGCTCAGCATTGAATAGCATTTGATGGCATAAACGAACCGCCGTGGTTGCTGCTTCATTGGCAATGACTGCCGAAATTGAACGTTCAGACGAACCTTGGGCAATCGCCACAATATTGATATTACCGCGTGTTAATGCCGAGAAGAAACGCGCTGAAATCCCTTTTAGAGTACGCATGCCGTCGCCAACGACCGAAATAATGGCTAACTGCTCCATGACATCAAGAGGGTCTAAGACGCCATCTTTTAATTCTAAATAGAATTCTTCTTCCAAGGCAGCACGTGCACGTACTAATTCCCCTTGAGGCACACAGAAGCTAATGCTGTATTCCGATGATGACTGCGTAATAAGTACAACCGAGATCCCCTTACGTGACATCACAGAGAAGATACGTGCAGCCATACCAACCATTCCTTTCATGCCGGGGCCTGAAACGTTGATCATCGCCATGTTATTCAGGTTGGTGATCCCTTTAACAGGAGTGCTGTCATCTGTTTGTCCATCCCCGATCAATGTACCCGGAGCACTGAGGTTAGTGGTGTTTTTGATAAGGCAAGGAATTTGGAATTGTGCGATTGGTGCTATGGTGCGCGGGTGCAGTACTTTTGCACCAAAGTAGGATAACTCCATCGCCTCTTGATAGGACATCCCTTTTAATAGGCGTGCATCAGGCACTAAACGTGGGTCACAAGTATATACCCCATCCACATCGGTCCAAATTTCGCAGCATTCAGCACGTAAACAAGCCGCTAATACTGCCGCGGAATAATCGGAGCCGTTACGCCCTAATACGACCAATTCGCCTTTATCATTCCCCGCAGTAAAACCTGCCATTAATACAAAGTGGTCTTTAGGGATGTTTAATTCCTTAATACGTTTAGTTGACTCATTAATATCAACAGTGGACTCAAGATAATGACCGACGGCTAATAAATTTTCGACAGGATTAATCACCGTGACTTTGTGCCCGCGTGCTGTTAGCACAGACTCCATAATGGCAATAGAGAGTTTTTCACCACGGCAAATAATTGAGGCGTTAATGCTATCAGGGCATTGGCCTAGAAGAGTAATACCATGCAGTACTTGTTTGATCTGTGCGAATTCTTGTTCAGTGAGTTTTTTCAGTCTATCGTAATCAAAACCGGGTTGTTTTTCTTTTAATCCTTTTAATAAGTTCGCAAAAATCATTTCTGCATCATTCACATGCGTGATGACATCCTGACCTGCAACCGTTTTATCAATCATTGCGACCAAATGGTTAGTGATTTTTGCTGGTGCAGATAGCACCAACGCCACTTGCCCATCGGCCAATTTACTTTCAGCGATGTCAGCAACATTCAGTACTCGTTCGTCATTTGCAACCGAAGTACCGCCAAATTTAAGCACACGCATGGTATTTCTCTCCTGATTTAACACCAAAAAAAAGCCCACATCTGATTGGATGCGGGCTTTTTCGTTTTTTATTTTTTGGATGCGTCAGCCCGCCCCGTTTCCTGTGGTTACGGTGGTGGTAATAATAATCGTAGTCAGGCTGATGTTACGCATAGATTTCTGTCTGTCTCTTGATTCGTTACTTGCTCCCTATACGGTTAAAGCAATTGCCCAAAAATGTCAAATTTATTTGCAAAAAAAGCCCGTTATTCAAAGCGTGACCTATCAAAAATTATCCTATTTTCTCAACAAAATTTAATCACAAATGAATAGGCCTCACAATTTGCTAATTTAAAAAACCAAAAAATTAACAATTGTCAGATTAAAATATCCATAAACTTTTTTTTAGCGTTAGCTTGAATAGTTGGCCATTTTTCACCCAAACGCATCGTTTGAGTAAACAAAGAATAAAAAACTTTTACTCTTTATCTGATAGTTAAACAGCCATTGAATCGGTAAGATTTTCTTCCTAACAAATTTTGTTAACGTGCTACAATTGATTTTGATATGTATCAACAAAAGTTATTTTTTTAGGTGGTAAATGCAGTATTAGCTGTTATATTGCTGTTAACAGCCCAACGTTGGGAAGGTGCCTAAATTTTGATTCAATTTAGAATCTGATGACGATAGAGGCGACAAAATAACCTTGACTCGAAAACATATTTATAACCCATAGACGCGTCGTTCCAGTAAAATAAAATCAAAACCACCTAATTTGGAAGCGGCTTATGAGTTCACAATTTTATTTTAAAACTTTAGGTAGCAAATATGCAGACCCCACACATTTTAATTGTTGAAGATGAGATTGTCACACGCAATACGCTGAAAAGTATCTTTGAGGCTGAAGGCTATGTAGTTCACGAAGCCACTGATGGCGAAGAGATGCACAATGTTCTGTCCGAGCATGACATCAACCTCGTTATCATGGATATTAACCTACCCGGTAAAAACGGCCTTCTCCTTGCGCGTGAATTACGTGAGCAAGAAAGTATTGCACTGATGTTCCTAACAGGCCGTGATAATGAGGTGGATAAGATCCTTGGCCTAGAAATTGGTGCGGATGATTATATCACCAAGCCATTTAACCCTCGCGAGCTGACTATCCGTGCACGCAACCTGCTATCTCGTACTATGAATTTAGCTGGTGGCACTGAAGAGCGCCGTTTAGTCGAAAGCTATAAATTTAATGGTTGGGAGCTCGACATCAACAGTCGCTCACTGATCAGCCCTGCTGGCGAACACTACAAATTACCTCGTAGCGAATTCCGCGCTATGCTACATTTTTGTGAGAACCCAGGCAAAATTCAAACTCGCGCCGATTTGTTGAAGAAAATGACAGGCCGTGAGCTTAAGCCTCATGATAGAACGGTCGACGTCACTATCCGTCGTATTCGTAAACATTTCGAATCAACGCCTGATACCCCAGAAATCATCGCAACAATCCACGGTGAGGGTTATCGCTTTTGTGGTGATCTCGACGAATAATCCCGCCATCGTTCGATAAAGACCGATGAATAAATAACCCCCAATAATTTCATTATTGGGGGTTATTTTATGCGGGAAGAGCACCTGTAGACCCACTTAAAGACTTACCATGGCATAATAGGTACAGCGCTTAGTGCATTCTTCGGTGAGCCATCAATCATCTTGTCTGAATAAGTCAAATAAACAAGCGCATTGCGTTTGGGATCATAAAAACGTACTACCTGCAACTTTTTGAATACTAATGAAGTCCGTTTTTGGAAAACAACGTGCGGTTTTTTCGGTGAACGTTTGATCCGTTCATTCAGTTCAATCGGACCAACTTGTTGGCAAGATATCGCCGCATCAGAAGTATCTTCTGCTAAACCAAGCCCACCTTTAATCCCCCCCGTCTTCGAACGGCTTAAGTAGCAGGTCACATTTTCAACATCGGGATCATCAAAAGCTTCAACAACAATTTTATGGTCAGGGCCAAATACTTTAAAAACGGTATCTACCGAGCCAATTTCTTCCGCAAACGTCGCAAAGGGTAATGCAGACAACAGTGATGCCAATACGATCTTTTTCAACTTGCAAAAATGCATACAAATTTCCTTTTCAACCAGAAGACTTAGCCTCTTTGTTATATACTTTTTAAACAATTCGAGTGACATTTCAGCCATTATTAACCATAAGGCAGCCTGAAATATGACAAGTATAAAAGAAGTTAATCATTTTCTTTACAACTAAATGGTAAATACAACTCTTTTACTATAAACGAAAAAGGTAACTTGATATAGAATAGGCGTTCCTTGATAACCTATATCTGTTTTTTAAGTCTTATTGACTAGGGATATACATGGATCAAACAAATATTATTCGTGACCTTCTTCGCTGGATCGATGATAACCTAGATAAACCTCTATCACTCGATAATGTTGCGGCAAAAGCTGGCTACTCCAAATGGCATTTACAACGGATGTTCAAAGAGGTGACTGACCAAGCAATTGGCGCCTATATTCGTGCTCGACGGCTATCTCGCGCTGCTGTAGCTTTACGACTGACCAGCCGTCCGATTCTTGATATCGCGTTACAATATCGCTTTGACTCACAGCAAACTTTTACCCGCGCGTTTAAGAAACAATTTAACATCACCCCTGCTTACTATCGTCGTAGCGATGAGTGGTGTGCCACGGGTATTTGTCCACCTATTATTTTAGATGAACATAAACATTTAGATTATGAGTTCGTCGAGATGCAGGAGCAGCCTTTAGTGGGGCTTGAGCAAAGCTGTTCTTATGCGCTAGAAGAGTGGTCAACCGCCTGTTCACAGATGCGCCAAACTTTCTGGCACTACTATTTAGAACATACAACCTCGATTGCCTCTGAGGTCTTCGGCTTACACCACGCGATTCATAACGCCGATAAAGAAGATGAGCAGACGGTGTTCTATACCACCGCAGTAAAACCTGAAGATGCAAGTTTTAACAATGCAGAATATAGCCATCTCACTATTCCCGCTGGAGAATATGTGAAGTTTAGCTTTAGCGGTGAAGCAACGCGCGCAGCAATGCAAGAGTTCTTATATCAGATTTATGGCGTCTATCTGCCTAAGCTCAATATCACGCGCCGACCTGGCTATGATATCGAACACTATAAACTCAAAAATGTTGAGTTACGTCATATAGACCATAAAAATGATGACCCGAAATCGCATGTTGCGGCCTTTGATTACTATGTGCCGATAAAACGTTAATAATTTGGAGTTTCAATGGCTCGTTATCTTTCCAAGCTGTGGCATCATGGACTGTCCTAGCTAGCCGAGTCACATATTATTTATGTTCCCGACTATCTCCGTTAGTCTCCTAGCTGCAACTCGAATAAGTTAGAATCTATCATTGTTGGAACTCCAAATTTACACGGTCTCAACTACGCTTGCTGTTCATCTAACGCAGGCTGAGTAAGGTGGGTAACCTCACCAGTACTTTCAACGATCCAACCATTTGCGAGCCAAGGGCTGTTTTGGTAATCCACGCGTGAAATTGAGCAATTACGTAAGCGCAAGCGGCGTTCTGAATAAGCTGGAACCCCTAAAATACGGCTAACTAGCGTACTCAATGCGATCCCGTGGCTGACTAAAAGTGGTCGACTCCCTTTTGGTAGATCGAGGCAACTGTTGAGAGCGGCATACATACGCTGATACAGCTCTTCCATCGATTCACCGTTTGGAATACGCCCACCTTCTGTGCCATCAATAAGGCTTTTACGCCACTGCTCTTCTTGCTCTGTCAGGCTTTCTATTTCGCGCTGTTCCAGAACCCCCATATTTAATTCACGAAGACGAGGTTCTATGATAATTTCACAACGGCAAACATCCGCAATTATTTGTGCAGTTTCGCGTGTGCGTCCCATATCACTAGTGATAATATGAGTAATGCCTTCTGATTTCATCCTTTCGGCAACTTGCCTTGCTTGCAGACGTCCAGTGGCCGTGAGTGGGCTATCAGATTGGCCCTGTATACGACGTGCCACGTTCCATTCGGTTTCACCGTGGCGAACAAGATAAACCTGTAACATAGATGTGTTCCGTTATTACTTTGCGAAATATGTGTTCAAAGGAAAATAATTAATGTACCAAGTTATAGCTGCAACGACTAATCCTGCCAAAATTAAAGCGATTCATCTTGCTTTCGATGCTGTTTTTGGGCCAGGCACTTATCAAGTAGAAGATATTAACGTTGATAGCAGCGTTCCACAGCAACCTATCGGTAATAATGAAACCCGCACAGGCGCAAGGCAACGTGTAATGGCATCAAGGCAAGTTCGCCCAGAGGCCGATTTTTGGGTCGGGATTGAAGCTGGCATTGATGAAGATATGACCTTTGCATGGATTGTTATTGAACATAAACAGATCCGTGGTGAATCACGTTCAGCGAGTATCATGATCCCAGAAAAAATCCTTGCGGGTATCCGTGAAGGGCGTGAGCTTGGTGACGAAATGGCAGATTTAACTGGCATCGATAACATCAAACAACAAGGCGGTGCCATCGGCTTTTTTACTAACGGGGTACTAACACGCACCAGTGTCTACCAACAAGCACTGATACTGGCGCTGGTTCCCATTAAGCATGAAATTTATAAAGAGCTAAACCAGATAGAAGATTAATTATAACGAAAAAATAACAATAGGGGCAGTCTTTGCCCCTATTTGTCTATATTAATGACACAAATCACACAATTAACACTGACAACTCATCATCTTGAGTCAGTATGGACTGATGCTCAACTCGGCTCCCTGTCATGGAGTAACGTGTATAGAGTGCTCTGTGTTCAACGAATGTGCAGTGGCTATTTTAGCAATTGCGCTTCTAACCACTCTTTTACAGGCTGAGGTGCCGATTTTAAACTATTTGAGCCGCGTGTGATGGTAGCGATACCCACCCCAAGTTCATTTTTTAATTCCCTTTGGCTCATTTCACCACGCATCAACTCTTGCACAATTCTGACTCGAGTCGCAAGCGCCGTTCGTTCATCGGGTGTCAGCAACAATTGTAATATGGGATGTTGTAAGTCTTGCTCAAACGCAAGCTGTAGCAATTTAACAAAGCGTTGCCAATCATCGTTCTCATCGGTAGTGAGTGCTGGGTCATTCAGGTGATTTGCAGTCATGTTATCCAACCATACTATTTAACTAGTACAAATGATAACACACTATTTGGCAAATCACCTGTAAAACCTACTAATACTTCATTAACCACTCGTTATCGGTCAATACAGGCCCATGTTGTCCCATAAAGTAACGGTAGAATACGTCATAAGAGAGCACATTTTTCACATAGCCTCGTGTTTCTGAAAAAGGAATACTCTCGACAAAGGCAACAGCATCAAGACGACCGCTACTATTACCTAACCAACGCGTGACCCTTGATGGCCCAGCGTTATAAGCCGCACTTGATAGGATACGGTTATTAGAGAACTGCTGATAAACATCATCTAAGTAAGCCGTACCGATTTCAATATTCTTAACTGGGTTCACCAATTGGCTTGTATTGACATAACCATCAATTCCTTGCTTCTGTACCGTATGCTTCGCCGTCGCTGGCATGAGCTGCATTAGCCCCGTCGCCCCAACAGGGGATTTGGCTTGTGGGTTCCATGCACTCTCTTGACGAGCAATCGCCATGGCATAACTTTTAGAAATCGTTTTACCTTTTGTGTAGTGTTCAAACTCTTTTTCCCACGCTAATGGGAAACGTTCTTCTAAATGATTCCACAACTTCGCTTGGATAGTTGCTTGCACACTTAAATCCGCCCAATTGTTATCAAACGCATAACGGGCAAGCTGCTCTTGCTGATTTGGTGGTAGTGAAGCGACTAAACTTACCCATTCGGTACGAGCAAGATTGTCCATTTCCCAATACATTAATTCACGTACACGCTGGATTTCTGCTAACTTATCTAGCTGTTGGCTATCCGGTTTTTCAGCCGTTTTAATATACAGAGGGTATTCTGTGTTTAATTTTTGTGCTGCCACCATTGGGTAGAAGCCTCTGCCCTCGATGAGTTTGCGTAGAATGGCTTCACCTTCTGCTTTTTTGCCTTCATTCATTAAGGTGATGGCCTGCCAATATTGCCACTCATCTTTATGCCGTGCATCAGCGGGAAGCTGTTTCAGCCATTTTGCCACTCCTGCTTTATCCCCAGCACCAAGTGCTAAGCGAATACGGCGCTCTTTTAGGGCTGTTGAATCAGTTTCACTGATCACCTCATCGCGCCAGTTTTCTTGCTCAGGTGTGACCGCCCCCATATATTGCCAAGCAACACTATCTTTTAATTTTTGAGTTTCGGCAAAATTCATTTTTTGCGCGTTACTGATCCCCTTTAACGCGGCTCGTGCCTGATCTGGCGATTGGCGCGCATAACGGCTAAATGCAGCTATCGTGGCTTGACGTGAAAAATCGGTCGGTGTCATCGTCTTAGCAAAAGAGGTAACCGATGCAGGATCATTTTGCAGCTTCACTAATGCATCACCAATCGTCCTATAACTTGGTGGCAGACGCTTCGCTAAATAGGTAGCCATTGAGGTATTACCTGCATCAATGGCAAGGTGGATCCGTTCAAGGATCATTTCCGGTGTTAAATGGCCGGCTTTTTCCCACTCATTAAACAATTTATCGCAAGCGGCAGGCATTGAACGCCCATTAAGCCAAGATTTCTCCGCCCCTTGCCAAGCGAGCGTTTTATTGCCTGTAGCCCAATTAGCATAGAAATAGTTACATTTCGCCTCCGCAGGCATAGGCTCTTTAGGGCTGAATGCCAGCAAAGATTGCCACTCTTGGCGACGAGCAAGTTCATTCACAAAGCGATTTTTTAACGTTTTTGCGACTGGTAATGTCGGGTGAGCGTCAATAAATGCTTGTACTTGACTCGGCGAAATAATATCGAGGTCTTGCGTTAACTCTCGATATTCTAAATAAGGGTACAATGGATACGTTTGTAATGTCGGCAATAAACGTTCAACTTCATCCATTTGCTTGGCATCCCAAGCTTGTTTGATGGCTTGATAACGCTCTCGCTGAGCCTGTAAAGAGTCTGCCCATACCGTCGTCGATACCAACATCATGGCAATCGGCACTGCCATCAAGAATTTTTTCATACTGACTATTTCCCTATTCCCGCGCTGCTCTAAATTTTTCGCTTCTATAACTATACTCGAAATTATTCGAGTTGCATGTAGGTGTTCAGTGAAGTTTTCCCAAAAGCCCCCATCAACTCATCGGTTTGAGTCACTAAACACAACTTGTATTGATATGGCCTGAAATATAATGCGTATCAGGTGGATACAACTTTGTTAAACGATTTTTATCAATATAAAATCTTTAGGTTGAAAGCAACAGGAGTGTTCTTGAAATTAACGCCTTGATAGAGAGCAGCCTCTTTCTATACGTCAAAACACCTAGTAAAATAGTGGTTAATCCACCGAATAGACTACGCTGAATCACGTAAAATGATGGATTTGATAATCGTCGGCTTTATGGCACATCGTTGAGTAACATGATGAGTTATCTATAAAAATGGTTGTTAAATAGATAAAAATCAGTGAGCCATGTTTATTAATAGGTATGAATGCTTAAATTACTCAATATTGATGTATTATTTTCAGTAAAAATAGACAAATCTTGATCTTTACTGTTAAATAATATCAGTGGATGTAAAAACTATTTAATTTTGTCAATATGATGAAGCTCATTTGGAATAATCTAAACTCCCTTTAAAATGAGATATGATATGGATTTCAAAAATTTATTTTTTTCTATTCTTGGGTGCGGATGGGCATATCTTTTAATATACACATTAACAGATATTCACTCTTCTCTTGTATCTCTGCCTTTCCTAATCATATTCTTCATTGTTTTTTATATACTCTCTACAAGGAATAAAAGGATGTTTGCGAAAAAAAGTAAAGATAAAGATAACGTTATCGAAGCGGCAAAAACGCATGAGTTAACGCCCGAAAAAGAAACGGTTGAAATTAAAGAAGAAAAAGTGCTTTCAACACCTTCAGCACGCAAGAGCACTTCTATTTCAAGTAGTTGCAACATTTCCGGTGACCTTGTTTTAGATGAAGACATCCAAATATTCGGTCATATAAAAGGGAGTGTTCGTAGCAATGACGGTATTGTCACAATCCAAAAAGAAGGGGTTGTTGAAGGCGAGATTTATGCTCAAACCATTTCAATCAACGGCATTATGAGAGGCTTATGTGTCTCTGAAAACTTGGATATTCTAGAAAATGGTCAGCTCGATGGGATCTGCCAAACTAAAAACCTAACCATTAAGAAAGGTGGGGTATTCACCGGAACCTCTGAAAGAACAGATAAAAAAATACAGGCCAGTGATGTACAAAGAGAGCTTAAACAGAAAAAACCTGATATCGTTAAGTTAGAATCAGCGCCTATTTCTAATCAATAAAATCTATTTATTTTCAGGCTTTAATGATATTAAAAATTAATTCTATAGTGGTCATCGCTCTGCTATAGAATTAATATCATCTACAACATATTTAGATGTCGATTTATTATGCTAATAATTTACTAATAATCTATTTTAATCGCTATGTGATTTTTAATATTAATCGCTATTTAAATATTAATATCAAATAATAAGCTCTCAGTAATCTTCAAAACATAAAAACAGGAAAACCTATTTTATTGAACAGTCGCCGTTTGCTGCATCTTGCAAATGGTTAAGCGTCTGCTTTACACGTTGGTTCTTGGGCTTTGATAGACATCTTTAGCTTATCGTCAAAATCATCTTCACAAAATTTAGGTAACTCGGAAGAAAAAGTAATAGAGGTAAAAGTATTAACCCTAAATAATCTTTTTTATATCAGATTTATTAATGAAATATTAAATGGCATGTCACTCTACCATGATCCAATAAATACCTTCATCAAAGCTAAACGAAAAGAAATTTCCATTAAGCCTTAAACTAAATTCACCCTAACAAGACTAATCGATATGTTTATCTATAAAACAAAACAGCCCCCGTATTAAAAAATAGCCAACAACCCCCGCTCCCTCCTGTTAATGATTATTTTTTGTTTACAATGTAAAAGGTCATTTACCCCATGATGAAACATGCGCGTTTTTACTTAATTTTGATCCCGTCTTAAGTGGGGGTTAATTCACAAGAAAGTATCGGAAACACACGCAACTATTGACTTAGAGTGAGGAACAATTAGAGTGAAGCTCAGAAAAATTTTAAGATAGAAAGTAACGTTTACAGCAGCAAAAGTCGCCTAAGGTATAATCGCGTGATAAGACGGTCATATGTCTGCTAAAAACACTATCAAATATTGAACTTTCGTTTATAAAACAATAGGTAAAAAAATTGGCTCAATATGTTTATTCTATGCTCCGAGTCGGAAAAATTGTTCCACCGAAGCGTCATATTTTGAAAAATATCTCTCTGAGCTTCTTTCCTGGGGCGAAGATTGGTGTTTTAGGTCTTAACGGTGCGGGTAAATCAACCTTATTACGCATCATGGCGGGTATCGATACGGAAATTGAGGGGGAAGCACGCCCTCAACCCGGTATCAAAATTGGCTATCTACCACAGGAGCCTAAGCTCAACCCTGAACACACTGTTCGTGAAGCGGTTGAAGAGGCAGTCTTTGAAGTTAAAAACGCATTAACGCGTTTAGATGAAGTTTATGCCGCTTATGCCGATCCTGATGCGGATTTCGATAAGTTAGCTAAAGAGCAAGGCGAGTTAGAAGCCATTATTGCTGCGCAAGATGGTCATAACTTGGATAACCAGCTAGAGCGTGCTGCCGATGCACTGCGTTTGCCACCTTGGGATGCTAAAATCGAAAACCTATCCGGTGGTGAGCGTCGCCGTGTTGCTATCTGCCGTCTTCTGTTAGAAAAACCGGACATGCTGCTCCTTGATGAGCCAACTAACCACTTGGATGCGGAATCCGTTGCTTGGTTAGAACGTTTCTTACATGACTATGAAGGCACTGTTGTGGCGATCACCCACGACCGTTACTTCCTTGATAACGTTGCAGGTTGGATCCTCGAACTTGACCGTGGTGAAGGTATTCCATGGGAAGGTAACTACTCTTCTTGGCTGGAACAAAAAGATGAGCGTTTAGCGCAAGAGGCTTCAACGGAAGCGGCAAGACGTAAATCGATTGAGAAAGAGTTAGAGTGGATCCGCCAAAATCCAAAAGGCCGTCAGGCGAAAGGTAAAGCACGTCTGGCTCGCTTTGAAGAACTTAACAGCGTTGAATACCAAAAACGTAATGAGACCAGTGAATTATTTATTCCACCAGGTCCACGTTTGGGTGATAAGGTTATTGAAGTTGAAAACCTCAGCAAATCTTACGGTGACCGTGTTCTTATCGACAACCTAAGTTTCTCCATTCCAAAAGGAGCCATTGTCGGTATCATCGGCCCTAACGGCGCGGGTAAATCAACCCTATTCCGTATGATCTCAGGCCAAGAGCAGCCAGATTCAGGCACCATCACCTTAGGTGATACGGTGAAGATTGCCTCTGTAGATCAGTTCCGTGACTCCATGGACGACAGCAAAACGGTTTGGGAAGAGATCTCGAACGGACAAGATATCATGCGTATTGGTAACTTTGAGATCCCAAGCCGCGCTTATGTGGGTCGCTTTAACTTTAAAGGCGTTGACCAAGGTAAACGTGTTGGCGAGTTGTCCGGTGGTGAGCGTGGACGTCTGCATTTAGCTAAGCTGCTACAAGTTGGCGGTAACGTACTGTTACTCGACGAACCCACGAACGACCTCGATGTTGAAACATTGCGTGCCTTAGAAAACGCCTTGTTAGAGTTCCCGGGCTGTGCAATGGTTATCTCGCATGACCGCTGGTTCCTTGACCGTATTGCAACTCATATTATTGATTATCAAGATGAAGGTAATATCACCTTCTTTGAAGGTAACTTCTCTGAGTATGAAGATTACAAAAAACGGACTATGGGTGCCGAAGCTCTACAACCTCATCGCATGAAATATAAGCGCATGAGCAAATAAGCCAAGCCTCCTACAAACACAAATACCTCATGATGAGGTATTTGTGTTATTCCAATCTCTCACTTTCAATAACCCATTATATTATTCGTCTAACATCAGCAATTGCTGTACTAACGAAATACAGGTGAGAAAACGGGTATCATAGTCAGGAGAATCAACATGAACAAATTCCACGTTGTTTTTCTTTAGCATTTCAATTAACAAAGATTGAAACTCTTGCCGGTCTTTTTCACTCCCCAAGCTACGTAAACCATCGGCTACCCATGGGGTATTATTTTCTAATAAGATCACCAGATCAAAACGATACTCATCAATCAAGGCCTGTACGAAAGGATGCTCTTTGCCCTCATAGCGCTTACAAAAAGCCTGAGTGGTAATAAAATCAGTATCAATAAAAGCGACCTTATTGGCATATTTAACCGCGAAATCAATATATTGAGCATGGCCTAATGCAATTTTATCGTAGTCAGAATATTGCAATGCCATTTCATCACCACCAAGATGAGAAAACACATAATCACGCCCAAACTCCCACGCACTGGTGGTATTAAAAATATTGGCCAGTTTGTTGACGAGTGTCGATTTTCCACTCGATTCACCACCGAGTATTGCCACTTTACGTACAAAGAAGGGCTTCACTTCTGTCGGAATATAATCCCAATATCGGAAAGGGGCCTGACGAATTTGATTACCACTGATATTCATGAAGGTCCGTTCAGGATCGATTAAGATAGTTTCTATCCCTAAGTACTTTTTATAGCGCGGTGCATCATTGGCTTCACCCGAATAGATAAAACTTGGGTGAATATTGTGCTTTTTCAAAAAGCCCTTCATTCCCTCACTCCACACTTCCCAACCGTGTGGATAAGGTTCGATACCTTGCTCATCGAATGAATGAATATGAATATTTTTTTGATATTTGAATGTTTGTAATAACCAACGTAGACGGTCACTGACTGTCGGCTGTTGTGACATGGAGCTATTCACGAATAGGTCTTTATCACGCGGCTCATCATGGCAAAGAATGACATGTAACTCATCAACTTGACTACAAGCACGCTGGATCAAGTAGATATGACCTGTATGTAAGGGATAGAATTTCCCGAAAACGACCCCAATGCTTTTTTGTTTATTTGGGTATTCCAGCCCTAAAAAGCGATGAAGTGCCGCGATCTTTTGTGCGCTCGGGCTTTTAATTTTGTTGTTGATAAGCTGGCTGAGATACCCTTTGGTCATATCAGAGGCATCAGCAACTTGCTGTAATGTATAGCCAGCTTGCTTAATTGCATTCTTAAGATAGTCAAATTCAGCCATTTAGTTCCCTTATTTGCTCTCAATAATTCGAAATGTAGCGTTATCGAACGCCACGAAAGTGCGAAATATGACGAGACGATTAATCAAATTCATCCATTACGCTTAAAGCATCTGACAACTTTTTCACACCGTACACTTTCATATCGGGAGGTGATTTTTTGGGCATGTTCGCATGGGGAACAATCGCCCGTTTAAAGCCATGTTTTGCCGCTTCTGAAATACGCTCTTGCCCACTCGGCACAGGGCGAATTTCACCGGCTAAGCCAACTTCACCAAATACCACAAGGTCTCGTGGTAAAGGACGATCCCGAAAACTGGAGACTAAAGAAAGCAATAACGCCAAGTCCGCACTCGTTTCAGTGACCTTAACGCCGCCAACCACATTCACAAAAACGTCTTGGTCTGACATTTGTAAGCCACCATGGCGATGCAAAACAGCCAATAAAATCGCAAGACGGTTTTGCTCAAGCCCTACCGCAACTCGACGAGGATTTGACATCATTGAATGGTCGACCAATGCCTGTATCTCCACCAGCAGTGGGCGTGTGCCTTCCCATACCACCATGACGGAACTACCCGATGTGATTTCATCACCACGACTTAAGAAAATAGCCGAAGGATTATTTACCTCTTTCAAACCCTGTTCCGTCATCGCAAACACACCTAGCTCATTAACCGCACCAAAACGGTTTTTATGGCTACGCAAAGTACGAAAACGGTTATCGGCATCCCCATCCAACATAATCGAACAGTCGATACAGTGCTCTAGCACCTTAGGACCAGCTAAAGAGCCATCTTTCGTCACATGACCGACCATAATGATAGCGACACCGCGCGTCTTGGCGAAACGCGTCAAGTAAGCGGCGGTTTCACGCACCTGAGCCACACTGCCGGGGGAAGATTGGATATCAGCCATATGCATGACTTGGATTGAGTCGATCACCATTAATTTAGGTTGCTCTTGCTCTGCCGTTAAACAAATTTGCTCAATGCTGGTTTCAGATAGCATATTTAGCGAATCCGTCGGCAAACCAAGGCGATGTGCACGCATAGCAACCTGTTGCAGCGACTCTTCCCCTGTGACATACAGTGTTTTCATTTCGCGTGAAAGTAAGCACATGGTCTGTAGTAGCAATGTACTTTTCCCAGCCCCTGGGTTCCCGCCAATCAAAATCGCGCTCCCCGGTACGACGCCACCACCAAGTACGCGGTCAAACTCTTTAAATCCTGTGGTAAAACGCGGCAGCTCTTCAAGGCTAATTTCTGATAGCTTTTGCACACGGCTTACGCCAGCAGCATTTCCGGCATACCCCGTTAAGCGATCATGACGTGGCGATGATTGACTTGAGGCGAGGCGCACTTCTGTAATGGTATTCCATGCATGACAGGCACTGCATTGCCCTTGCCAGCGCGGATAATCCGCACCGCACTCATTACAGACAAACGCTCTTTTTGCACCTTTCGCCACAATATTGCTCCTATTAACCCTTTTTTAACTAACTGCCTTTAATTCAAAGTATATGCTATTCAATAATCCGCATAGTTGCTGCCCGTAATACTTAAAATACCCCGTCGCTTTACGGCTGCCCTGTATGATGAATATTACCGCTCTTCGTGTTTAAGCCCCCCGCTCAACACGCACATAACCCCCATTAAATCAGCATGACGGATAGCCACTTTGGCACGTGCGTAGACTTTTGGCTTCGCGTGATAAGCTATTCCTAACCCCGCCTTACGCAACATTTTCAAGTCATTTGCGCCATCGCCGATTGCCACGGTTTGTTCAATCGGTATTTCTAAACGCTCTGCTAACTTAACCAGCGTTTGTGCTTTAAATTTGGCATCAACAATTGGCCCTTTGACTTTACCGGTGAGCTTGCCGTCTTTGATTTCTAGCTGATTCGCAACAGCGGCGACCAATTTTAATTGTTGACGTAAGTTATCGGCAAAAAATGTAAATCCTCCTGATGCAATCGCCACATGCCAATCCATCGCTTGTAATTTACGAACAAGGCTGGTTAAGCCAGGCATCAATGGCAGCGTATCCATGACTTGCTGCAAAATCATCACATCGGCCCCTTTAAGTAACGCCACACGCGCTCTTAAGCTTTCCGTGAAATCTAACTCACCTTGCATGGCTCGTTCAGTCACTTCCGATACTTGCTCGCCCACGCCATACAAACGTGCAATTTCATCGATACATTCAATTTGAATTGCCGTAGAGTCCATATCCATTAACAGCAGGCCCGGTGAACGTAAACGGGGAATTTGCCCTAATGGAACAACATCTAATAAACTTTCATCGGCTAATTTTTTGATGCGAGGAGTAATGCTTCCCGCAATTCTGACCACTTGATAGTCATCGATTCGCCATGATGAAACGATCACTATCGCTATCCCCAAACGCTGCTGAAAATCGCTGATCCGTGCCTTATCTAACCCTCGTCCATATAATAACCAACCACTGTCGCCAGCGCGATAATCTAAAGGCATGACCTCTTCACCGCTCAATGACAGCGGTAACCCAGGCCACTTTTGAATTTCATCGGGTAAATAGCAATAGGTCAAACTCGTTGACATGAAAATTAGCTCCTGTAATCGACTCAACGTTTTATAATAAAAATATGCCCCAAAACTACCTTATCTGTACAAGCTCTGGCAACATGATGCCAGAGAATGGATAAAGAGCACTTAGTGATTTCTATGAAACTGACCTTTAAGCTTCACAAAACAGTGATAATTATTATCTGTGTCGCATTAATCGCCCTATTAATGCATGGCATAACCTATTTAGGTAACAGCCAAAACCAAAACAGAGTCGAACAATTTAAACAGCTAACTCGAGTTTTGGCCGAACAAGTGGCTTTCAGCTTATCCGATTATATCGTTTCCGGCAGCAAAGATTTTAATCGAGAACGCATTATCGCCAATTTAAACAATGTCACCAAAGACAAATACATTTTGGATGCCAGTATTTATTCGGCGGGAGGAACCTTAATTGCGAGTGCGGGAGAGTCAGTTCCGGTACGTGAACGCCTTGCCATTGATAGCAAACAATCAACACAACCTTTTCAATATCAACTGGTTGTACCTATTCCCGGAAAAGAAGAGCCAAAAGGTTATTTACGGCTTACCATTGATACTGAGCTACTAACCACAGAAATTCAGCAAGCTGATAACAGTACCAATGTATTACGTTTCTTTATTTTATTAGCACTCTGTATTGGGATTGTGCTGGCAAATACCTTATTCCGCACCAAGAAAAAGAAAGGCAAAAATGTACCGCCTCAGCTCGTTGTTGATGAAGACAGCGGCAATGAAGATGATGAAAATATGGCACCAAACATTGCCAAAAAACCTCATTTCGACCGAAAAAGAAGCGAACATCGGCCTTATCGCCCTAAAAGACGTCGTGCTAAAAGCAAGCCGAATAAGCCCAAACCCCCTGAAAATTAAGCCACGAACTCACACTGCTGAGGATCTCCCCTCAGCAGTTCAATTACATGGAATAAGTATCAAAAACAATCGGTGCAACGAATTCGACTTTGCCATCCACTAATAGCGTTTCAGGAGGGGCTGGGAATGGCGCTGCGCGGTTTATGGTCGCAATCGCCTCTTTATCTAACAGTTTGGTTCCAGATGAATTAATCAAACTGGCACTAATCACCTCACCGTGACTGTCCACCATCACTTTGACCTGAGAGACACCGGTTGAACGAAAACGTAGCGCCGCCCTTGGATAACGTTTCGCTTTTGCTAAACGCTGATGAACCTCACTGTGCCAACCTTGATGACCACTCACCGCCACCGAGGCATTACTGGAGAAGTTCGCACTGCTACTTGCTTCACTCCCCGCTGCTGGTGCCGAAGTCACTGCTGACTCTTGCGTACTGAGAGGCGCCTCTTCAACGACTTTTTTGACTTGTGTAGGTTTCTTTTTAGGTGGGTGTTTCTTTTCGCTGACCTTGGTTAAGGTTCCATTATTAACTAACGGTGTTTCGGGTAGTTTTTCTGTTTTTTCAACTAATTCAGGTAAAACTTCCTCATGTGTCGCCATCTGCTGTTTCGCAGCATGATTCACTTCAGGCTCTGAATGCTGTTCAAGCTGATAAACGCCTAGTTGTAATGATATTGCGGGTGGCAATACCCCTGTTGTCGGTATTGACGCCGTAAACCAGCCAATAAATATCACTGCGAGTGTTCCGTGGAAAAGAAGACTTAAAAATAAACCGCCCAGTGGACGGAAAATCGGGCGCTCTAACTTACCCGCGATACTGCTCATATTCTGCCTCACGACTTTATTTTTTGCAGATTATAGGCATAATACAAACAAAAATGATATTCATTATTATTAATAACATTCTAAAGTTAAAATAACTATTTGAAATAAAACAATAAAGCGATTTGAGCAAATCTTTATCACGCCTAAGCGTGTAATTTAACTTTTAACACCAGCGAAAAATGACTATTGATAAATCCCTTGCCCGTAAAATTAGCGGCGCATATCAGTCAACGTATAGCCAACTTGTCCGCTTTTTCCGCAATCGGCTAGGTAATAGTAACGATGCTGATGATTTATCTCAGGATGTGTTTACACTATGGCTTAATCGAAAAGAGCAATCTCCGATTAAAGAGAGCCGTGCTTATTTGTTCAAAATCGCCAATCATGTGTTAATTGACCATTGGCGACGTCATCAACGCCAATCCACGTCTGAAACAAACATTGATGATGCTTTACTTGAACAGCAGCTCGAAGAGACACAAGCTGATCCCAGTGAAATACTGGAGCATCAACAACGTATCCAGTGGCTTAGTGAGGCGATCGAGTCGCTCCCTCCACGGCGTCGCGAAGCTTTTTTGCTCTACCGATTTGATGGTTTGTCACAAAGTGAGATTGCTGAACGAATGGAAATTTCCATTAGTATGGTCGAAAAGCATATAGCAGCAGCTTTGGTACATTGTAAAAAACACCTTGATAATCAGAGCAATAATAATTAATGACACGTACAACATACTCTGAGCCGGATACATTAGATTCTATTGATGAGCAAGCAGCGCTGTGGTTCACCCGCAAGCACAGTCAGCAGATGAGCGCTGAACAAGCAAAGCAATTTGATATCTGGTTACACGCATCTCCTGAGCATGCGAAAGCCTATGAAGCGATTGCAGGGGTTTGGCGCGAGTTCGATTCAATGCCACGGCCAGCGTCTATTGAACTCCCCCCGAAAAAACAGCTCTTTTTCCGGTTATGGCGCCCATTGGGAAATACCTTAGCAGCGCTATTTATTGCCGCTATTTTATTCTTACCCTATAGTCAGCTACCCTCAATGTTGTTCAACAATATGACTCTCGTCGCAACTAATATGCCAAAAGAGGTCACTCTATCAGATGGCTCTGCATTATTTCTCAATCGCCAGACACGCGTGCGGGTAGCCTATGAAACAGAGGTTCGGCGGATATATCTAGATGAAGGTAACGCTTATTTCAAAGTCAAATCCAATCCTTATCGGCCTTTTGTGATTTTAGCCGATGAAAGGCGCATTCAAGTCATTGGCACTGAGTTTGAAGTCGATAGACATCAGCAACAAGTCGCTGTCCGTGTTAGCAAAGGGATAGTGAGTCTGAAAACAGGGCAAGAGCAAGCAACGACTTACCTGTTTGCTGGGGATAGCGCGACTAGCTCTGCCATCAATAGCCCTGTCAAAATGAATAAAATTGCGCCTCTTGATGTGGCAAGGTGGCGTTTTGGTGAGTTGAGCTTTACTGATAAACCATTGGCTGAGGTGCTCTCTGAACTTAACGCTTACTCACCCGTCAACATTGAATTATCACCGCCTTCTTTAGCGCAAAGTAAAATCTCTGGTCGGATCAATTTACGTCAACCTGAGTCATTTTTCCAAGCACTTCCAATGCTTTTACCTGTACAAGTCGTTTATCAAGACAAAAATAACATATTGATTATTCAAAATAAAAAAAATAAATGAAAATTATTTCGATTTACAGGTGAGGATAATTCTCATTTCCCCCTCTACTTAAGCAGTTGTTATTTATTTTGCCATTTTTAGCACACTTTTTGTGCCGCTTAAGAATAAGGGATACTCATGTCTATTCGATTCACCCACAAACGGTTTAAGCCGCTTGCACTGTTCGTTGCCGTTAGTAGCGCAATAGTTTGCCAATCTGCTGCTGCGCAAGAAGTCGCTTTCTCACTTCCAGAACAAGCACTAGCCACTTCTGTGGCACAGATAACCCAGCAAGGAAATATCCAATTACTGTATGACAAGAGCCAACTCAATGGCCTACGCGCGCCTGCATTATCAGGTCACTACACCGCACAAACCGCATTACAAAAAATACTTATCGGTAGCGGATTAGAGTTAGTCAGTGATAATGGCATCTTCGTGATCCGTTCACAGAACCTTAATCAAGGCACATTAGTCCTCCCCGAAACACAGGTTTCTGGGGTCGTACAACAAAATCACCCAGCGACAGATGTTATGTCTGCGCCACAGTATGTGACATCGGAAGAGATCAGCCAACGTAACACGGGCGATGGCAATATTACGGATCTGATGAAAACCAACCCTGCCGTTCAATTTGCTAATAATGACAGCAACTCAATGAACCAAGGGGAAATAAAGCCTTCGCGTATTTCAATTCACGGCTCCAGCAGTTATCAAAATGCTTATCGTCTTGATGGCGTTAGCTTCAACAATGACTTTGACCCTGCAGATAATGGCCTTGGTGAAACAGCAACCCGCTTAAGCAGTAGCGATCAGGGGATCTATATCGATAGTCGTCTTATCGATAGTATGGCGGTCTATGACAATAATATTCCTGTCGAATTTGGTGGCTTTACGGGGGGAACCGTTGAGGTTAATAGCCGCCGCTGGCAAGGTGAAAACAGCGCACACGCCTATTATCGGTTAACCCGCTCCGGTTGGAACAATTTATTTCATGACTCCTCGCTTGGGATCGATACGACCAAGAATGACACCGCTAACCCTGCTCGTTTCCAAAATCGCTACGATAAAGATGATTTTGGTGGTTGGTTCGAATTAGGTGTCAGTGAAAATTCAGGTATCGTATTTTCAGCGTCACGCCGCAGTTCCACGATACCAATGACGGTAACTGGCGGCGATTCCGTTATCTTTGATGAAAATAATCAAGTGGAAATGGTTAATTTCGCTTCAGGTGAAAAGAAGCAGCACCGTACATCGGATAACTACTTCCTGAAATATTCGCTCGACCTATCAGATAAAAGCACATTAGATCTCTCAGCTAACTATGCCTCTTACGATAGTCGTCTATTTTCTGCTTCAGTCATGAATTCAGGTTATGATTCAACCCATGATGGACTGGGTTTTACCGCGGTTTTTAAACATCAATTTGATATTGGCCAATTCGAGTTAACCGCTAACACCCAAACACTCAAAGATGATCGTACTGATGACCAAAAATATTCACTCACAGTCCGTGCTATTGACTATTCCACCTATCAAACCACGGAAAGTAGCAGCGGCGGTTTAGGCGATCTCACCTCAAAACAGAAAAATCATGGGTTAAAGGGGGTGATGCGTTTTAATACCATGGAAGATGGCATAGGCCTCACTCATAAACCCACTTTAGGCGCAGAGCTCAATTACACCAAAGGCACTTATCGACGAGATAAAGACTACTTCCGTTATACATACACAGGTAGCATAGATGACAGTGGCATGTATAACGGTTACCTCAGTAATGTCACTCGATTCCAAGCAGGAAGCCACGCTGCGGACTACACTAATTATGCTGTATTCCTTGATGACAATATTCAATACGGCAAGTTAACCATTCGTCCGGGGATCCGTTTAGATCGCGACGACTTCGTTAATCGTACCAATATAGCACCGCGTTTATCCGGTAACTACGACGTCTTTGGCGATGGCAAAACACAGATTATTGCAGGTGCGAACCGTTATTACGGTCGTTCAATGCTCACCTATGCCTTATATGGCGCACAAAATGATGGGATGCAATTATGCAATAGTTATGATGGCTGCTCCCTAGATCCTAATAAAAACGATTGGGATAACAAAAAAGATTATGAAGGACTTGATTCACTTAAAACCCCTTATAACGATGAGCTAACCCTTGCACTGCAACAGGAGATCTTATCAACCACATGGCGCCTACAATATGTCCACCGTGAAGGTTATGACGAGGTAAGAACGCGTACCAAATACGACACTCGTGATGCAAGTAAACGTAGCATTCGCACCTTTGATAATGGCGGTCGTAGTTCACATGACACCGTGACACTTTCCGTTAATAACAGCCAACCTTGGGAGTGGGCAGAAGCTTCTCATGTGATGACCGCTTCACTGACATGGCAGCAAAGTGAAAGTAATACGCCAAAAGATGCAGGCTATAACTCGTTTGATCCTGCCAATAAAGTGAACCTCAACAAGGTATGGTATGACGGTAAAGTCATTGATGCCTCGAAACTGCCATCCACCAGTTTCAACTCGCCATTCAAATTAAACTTAGAACTGACCAGTGTTTGGGATGATTACGACCTAACTTGGTATAACCGCCTGCAATGGTGGGGCGCACGCGACCAAGCTGTTCGCTATGACAATGCCTACGCATTTGATCCCGAGTATGGGCAAGTTCGTAAATACACCAAACAGCACTTCTCCAGTAAATACACATGGGATACCCGCCTTGGCTGGAAACCTGATTTTGCCTATGGCTTTGGTTTCTCTGTTGAAGTGAACAATATCTTGAATAACAAAAATATCGCAGACCGCTTTGTGTTCGAAGATAGGGTGTTGAAATCTTACGATCCAGGTCGCCAATTCTGGCTACAGGTCAATTACGACCTTTAAATCTTGTTAGCAATGTGAGCAATCTACAACAACAATACGAAGAACGTCATGAAGACACTGAAACAATTTTTCTATTTAGTTAAACCTTTTTGGGGGCAGCGCGCTGCCCTTTTCTGCTGGCTACTGCTTGCCGCCTCACTGGGGCTAACCCTGTCATCGGTCTGGTTCAATGTCAAAATGAACATGTGGAACGGTGATTTCTATAATGCGTTACAGAAACTGGATGGTCAGGCACTCTATGGCCTCTTGCAATATTTTGTGGTGTTAGTAAGCGGATTAATTTTCGTGGTCGTTATGGGGAACTATCTCAAGCAAATGCTGATCATTCGTTGGCGTAAAGGCATGACAGAGTTAGTGCTCAATCGCTGGCTTTCTCCAAACAGTAAACACTACATGCTACGATTAACCTCACAAGAGCCAGATAACCCTGATCAACGTATTGCAGAAGATATTCGATTATTGATTGAATCGACACTGAATCTGCTGGTCACCTTCCTGCACTCAATGTTAACACTGGTCTCCTTTGCCACTATTCTTTGGACACTGTCAGGTAGCCTCTCATTCAACTTGGTGGGTACTGATTGGTCTATCCCCGGTTATATGTTTTGGGCCTGTATTATTTACACCCTTATTGGTATCGCCTTAACGCAATGGATAGGTTTCCCTCTACGTCGCTTAAATATGGATAAGCAGCGCCGTGAAGCCGATTACCGTAGCGCCTTGATCAATTGCCGTCAGCATGGCGATGCAATAGCAGGGCAACGTGGTGAGACGCAAGATAGAAAAGAGCTCATGCAGCGCTTCGGTGAAATTATTCGTAATTGGAACCGTTTAATTCGTTGCGAACGGAACCTCTCTTTTTACACCGTTGGCTACCAACAAGTGACCGCTCTCGCCCCTGTATTATTGGCGCTGCCCAAATTCCTCGCCGGCGAAATTATGTTAGGCGGTTTGATGCAGTTACGCCAAGCCTTTAGCAGTGTTGCCACTTCATTAGGCTGGTTTATTTTCGCCTATAAAGAAATAGCGGCATGGCAGGCTACCGTCTCACGTCTATATAATTTTGTGATTTTATTGGAAAATGATAAAGCGGCTGAGGTAGAAATCACCGAAGAACCACCTTTACTTGATGCCGCTGTTAAAGTGACTACCTCAGATAATCGCACTTTAATTGAGCATGTGCATGTCGTGGCTAAACAAGGGGAAGTCACTTTAATTTCTGGGCGCTCCGGCATTGGTAAATCAACCCTATTACGTACTTTAAGTGGCCATTGGCCATTCTTTGAAGGTGCGATTAAACGTACAAACCACCTAATGTGGATCCCACAACGCCTTTATCTTCCTATCAGCCGTTTAGACAGCTTACTGGCATACCCTCAAGATGCTAAGCAATTTACAGAGGCTGATTTTAAACTCGCACTTAGCAAAGTGGGTCTAGAGAAACTGCACTATCAATTAAGTTTAGAGACAGACTGGCATAACCGATTATCAGGTGGTGAGCAACAACGCATTATGTTTGCTCGACTTCTTCTGAATCGCCCTAAATTATTACTTTTGGATGAAACCACTTCAGCACTTGATGAAAATAGCGCCCTTGAGTTAATTCAACTCATTAAACATGAACTACACGATAGCGCTATTGTGTTGGTTACCCATCAACGTTTCCTATCACAAGTTGCCGAACACACTCTACCGCTTCAAGAAGCGCAAACTCGCGCCAATATAACCACAGGATTGCCTGAATATGCTTCGTAAAATATTACTCGCCGCTTTTATTGGCCTCAGCCTCACAGGCTGCGGGGTGTCTGCTTCATCCAGTACGATGGGGCAGAATTTATTGCCTATCCGTACTGATTTGCAACATTATCAATTAGATAATGGCCTAAACGTTTACCTATTACCGCGTTCTCAACCAGGTGTTGAGCTACGCTTATTAGTGAAAAGTGGCTCGTTGCAAGAAAACGAACTACAGCTAGGATTGGCCCATTTTACTGAACATATGGCCTTTAAAGGTACAAAACATTTTCCAGGCACAACAGGCTTTAAACAGTTAGAACAGCAAGGATTGAAGCTTGGCAGTCATGTCAACGCGATCACTAGCCTCAATTCAACCTTATATAAGCTATCACTCCCGAACGCCACACCAGCACAAGTCTCAACAGCCCTACAAGTGATGGCGGATTGGGCATCCAATATCTCATTTGATCAACAAGCGTTTGAAAAAGAGCGCCCAGTGATTATTGAAGAGTGGCGTTTGCGCCAAGGGATGGGCTATCGTGTTAATGATAGCCTTGAGCATTTACGCTACCACGGTAGCCGCTATGCAGAGCGTAACCCAATAGGGGAACTCGATATTGTTCGCCAAGCACCGATTGAACTAGCAAAAGAGTATTATGCAACATGGTATCAGCCACAACGTATGATCCTGCTGGTGATTGGGGATTTCAATCAATCTACAGTACGTGACGAAATCAATACGCTTTTCGCTATACCAAAGCCAGAAACCTTGTCTCAAGACAATCCTGAATGGAAGCAGTTTGCTCACTCTAATTTGCTGTTAGTTCAACCTGTGTTTGATAAAGAGCAAGGCGCTCGTTATGTTCAATTTGCTTTGCAAAAAGACATTATCGCCCCTCTCAACACACGAGAAGGGCAATACGAAGATTTAATGGATAGCTTATGGCTCGCCATTCTAAATCAACGTTTCTCTGTCTTAGTGGATAATGGCGTATTACCCGCCATTAGTATTAATGAGCAAGGCTCGATGTTAGATAACCAGCGCTTACAACAATTAATGATTATCCACCCTAAAGGAGATGATTATATTGGCGCTACTCAGGTTTTATTTACTGAGCTACAGCGATTAGCGACTGAGCCGGTAACACAAGAAGAGCTTGATAGCGCTCGTCAAAATCTATTGAAAAAACTCAGCCAGCAGGCCGCCGCTGAACAGCGCTATGGCAATGATTATTTGGCAGGTCAATTAACCACCGCGCTTGAATATGAGATGCCAATGTGGAATAAACGCCAACAATTGGATAAGAGCTACCAACTGATTGGAAAAGTTAAACCGCACGATTTACAACAGCACGTTGCTAACTTTTTAAATGAAGCTTCACCACGCTTAGCCCTAATTGGTCCTGATACTGACGCAAATAAAGTCAATCATGCAGACTTTAGTGAGCAGTGGCAAAATACCCGCCTAAGTTCACCGGGGCCATTCACCTTACGCTCTCAAGCGATCACTCTGCAATTGCCTAAAGTGGCTAAAGGCACAATCACTGAGCAGACTGCACTTCCTGTCGCAAAAACCGAACGTTGGCTACTTAGCAATGGTATTCAGGTCATCGTCAAAGCTGATAAAAATCTTAAAGAAGATATTCAGTTTAATTTACAGCTACCCGGCGGCCGTTCACTTGAAACCATGCAAACTGCGGGGCTAACAGATTGGGCATTAAAGCTACCAGAAAGTAGCGGTTATGGTGAATATAGCGCACGTGATTTGGCATTATTAGCGAAACAAAATCAGATTTCGCTTCGCCCTTATAGTGAATTGCTCACTCATGGTTTCCGCGGTAAGGCCCCTGTTGATAACCTCGAAACCGCCCTGCAATTACTGCACTTAAAATTGACAGTTCCGCAATTTAGCGGTGAAAAATTAGAGCAGCAGAAACAGTCATTTGCGTTGAACCTTGCCAAAACACCTGTTGAGCGCACCTTCCTTGATAATATTAATAAGGAAAGCTACCAGCACGGTGAACTGTTAGTCATTAACCCACAAGGTGGCTGGAAAAATTTCACCGCGGGCCAATTACAGCAAGCTAACCGCCAGTTACTCACTTCGACGGCGAATATGACACTGGTAATTAGCGGAGCAGTGAATACCCGTGACTTAAAACCATTATTAGAACAGTGGGTTGCTTCTATCCCTGCCAGTCATCATCAGCTGGCATGGCGTGATCAGGGGATCATGCCTAAAATGGCGAGCTTCAATAAAAATTACCCGATCAGCAGTAGTGATAAAAGTATGGTCAGCATCCAATTTGCTGCCCCTGCACAATGGACACAGCAAGATCAGTTAGCAATGCAACTGCTAGATACCATTGTGAGCCAACGTCTACGCGGCGAACTACGCGAAAAAGCCAGCGGTATCTATGCACTTGGTTTTTCACAAATGCTGGCGAAAAAACCGCAGCCTTACTATTTTGCACGCCTCAACTTTACCACCTCACCAGAACGTACTGAGGAGATGTCACAGATCGCCCAAAAGACAATTAATCAACTACGTCACTCAGGGGTAAATAGTAAAGAATTAACTGAAGCAAAAAATATTTGGCTTACGGAAAATGCACAAATAACCGACAGTTCAGGTTATTGGACCGAGGCGTTAGCTCAGGTCGCTGCCGATGACCAACAATATCAGCGTCTAAACCAAGAGCGTGCCATTATCCAGCAACTTACGGTCAATGATCTCAACCGTATCGCCAATCAATATCTGGGGCAAAACCCGAAAGTATTTACGATGACACCATAACCGTAGCTATTGAAGGGGGTTAATTCCCCCTTTTTATTCGCTTAAAATACGGGCTGATAAAACGCTGCCTCACGAAAATACGATCATTTAATTATTTGACGTTCACTAGGCTTATATGATTAATGATCGTGTTTTCAAATAAAAAAGAGAAATAGCATGATGAACGACATCGTTATCCGTAGAGCAACCTTAGACGATATTCCCGCCGTCACTCAAATGCATATTGATTATTCGGCATACGCTAATACATTACAGCTACCCTACCCATCGACAGAAACTTGGGAGGCGCGTCTAGCTACCAATGATCCTCTCGTCACGCATTTTGTTGCTACTCTTGATAATACTGTCGTTGGGATCCTCACTCTTCATCAACCAAGTCAACAACGGCGTAAACATGCCGCGAGTTTTGGCATTACGGTCAGTCAAATGCACCAAGGAAAAGGTATTGGTTCGAAGCTTATGCAAGTGATGGTCGACTACTGTGATAACTGGTTAAACATCCGCCGTATTGAATTAGAAGTGTATGCCACTAATGACAATGGCTTGGGGCTCTATAAAAAGTTTGGTTTTGAACAAGAAGGTGTGATGCGTGATTACGCTTTCCGTGATGGCCAATATGTCGATGCGATTATGATGAGTAGGATTAATAAAAATCGAGGGTAATCAAACCCACTTGGGTGCCATGAGCTTCATTTTTCCCCAAATAAAAATGCCACGTGATGTACGTGGCATTACTCAATTAAAAATCATTTAATGATTATTTATCGCCTAATAGCACTGAATCCAATGCGATTTCAATCATTTCGTTGAACGTTGTTTGGCGCTCCGCTGAGGTTGTTTGCTCACCTGTTTTAATATGGTCAGAAACAGTACAAATGGTCAGCGCACGAGCACCGAACTCCGCAGCCACACCATAAATACCCGCAGCTTCCATCTCAACACCCAGAATGCCGTATTTTTCCATGACTTTGAACATGTCTGGATCAGGAGAATAGAACAGGTCAGCAGAGAATAAGTTACCGACACGAACATTAACATTTTTTGCCTTCGCAGCTTCTACCGCATTATGAACAAGTTCATAGTCAGCAATTGCCGCGAAATCGTGATCTTTAAAACGTTGACGGTTTACTTTCGAATCAGTACATGCCCCCATGCCGATCACAACATCGCGCAGTTTCACATCATCCATTACCGCACCGCATGAACCCACACGAATAATCACTTTTACACCAAAATCAGTGATCAACTCTTTTGCATAGATAGAGCAAGAAGGGATACCCATACCGTGACCCATCACGGAGATCTTACGACCTTTATAAGTACCAGTGAAACCTAGCATACCGCGAACATTATTCACCTGACGCACGTCTTCGAGGAAAGTTTCAGCGATATATTTTGCACGCAGCGGGTCACCTGGCATCAATACGACGTCAGCAAAATCACCCATTTCTGCATTAATATGAGGAGTTGCCATTATTATTATTCCTTATAAATCATTAAATTAAAGGGTTTAACATCATTACCTGATAATAGTAGCGACTGATAATACTCGCTGTCTACGGCAAATGACCCAATACTATCAACAATAAATAAGGCAGTTTCCTGCCTTATTTAGTTTTTATGTTAACCAATTACAGCATTGGCTTGCCGTATTCCATCGGTGATAGATCGAAATATTTAGCGACTGTCTGACCGATATCCGCGAATGTTTCGCGATGACCTAAAAAGCCTGGTTTGACTTTCGGACCATAAATCAGAACAGGAATGTGCTCACGGGTATGGTCAGTACCATGCCAAGTTGGGTCACAACCATGGTCTGCGGTTAAGATCAAAATATCATCTTCTTTGACCAGTTCCATCAGTTCCGGTAAACGGCGGTCAAAGAGTTCTAACGCTGCTGCATAGCCCGGTACGTCACGGCGGTGACCATAAGCGGAGTCGAAATCAACAAAGTTAGTAAATACAATAGTCTTATCACCAGCCAGTTTCATTTCTTTCACGGTTGCGTCGAACAGCGCATCAATCCCTGTTGCTTTGACTTTCTTAGTGATACCTACATGTGCGTAGATATCCGCAATTTTACCGATAGAAACCACTTCACCTTGTTTTTCTTCAACTAATTTTTGCAGCATCGTTGGTGATGGTGGCTCAACGGCTAAGTCATGACGGTTACCGGTACGCTCAAAGCTACCAGCTTTATCGCCAATAAATGGACGTGCGATAACACGACCAATGTTATAGCCGCCGTTTGTCAACTCTTCACGAGCGATTTCACATAGCTCATACAGTTTGTCTAAGCCATAAGTCTCTTCATGGCAGGCGATTTGGAATACGGAGTCAGCGGAGGTGTAGAAAATCGGTTTACCCGTTTTCATGTGTTCTTCACCCAGTTTATCCAAAATAACCGTACCTGAAGAGTGGCAGTTACCTAAGTAACCCGGCAAATTAGCACGTTTAACAATGATATCTAACAGCTCTTGTGGGAAGCTATTTTCTTCATCCGCGAAATACCCCCAATCAAAGAGCACAGGTACACCCGCAATTTCCCAGTGGCCTGATGGTGTATCTTTACCAGACGAGATTTCGCTCGCGTAAGCATAAGCACCGATAATTTCTGAATTGGGATCAAGGCCAGCAGGGAATTTACCGCAAGATGCTTCAGCCGCTTTACCTAAACCCAATTTGGTTAAGTTAGGTAAATGCAGTGGTCCTTGACGACCTTTGTCTGCATCACCACGTGCACAGGCCTCTGCAATATGACCTAATGTGTTTGAACCTTCATCATTAAATTTGTGCGCATCACCGGCTGCACCAATCCCAAAAGAATCCAACACCATAATAAATGTACGTTTCATAACTTCTCTCCTGCGTCATCTTTCCTAATTAGGAAGTGCCACTGATAAAACTGTTTGTCAATTATTCACTAATTTGGCGATAAACCATTGGCGTCGTTTCTGGTTTTTGATCACCAATAACCATGGCCGCACGCACCTCTTTTGCCGCTTCTTCCCACGATTTCTCGCTATTAGCATGAATAATTGCTAGTGGAGTTTGATTATCAACCGAAGTACCTAACGCGGCGATATCGCTCAAACCAACACTATAATCAATCGGATCCGTTGCCTTACGACGGCCACCACCTAATGTCACAACAGACATGCCGAGCGCACGTGTATCCATCGCGGTAATTATACCCGCTTTCTCTGCATACACCGCTTTGCTCAGTACAGCAGTAGGCAAATATTTGTTGTAGTTTTCAACAAAGTCACTTGGGCCTTTTTGAGCCGCAACCATACGACCAAAGACTTCCGCTGCCTTACCGTTATCTAAGACTGCTTGTAATTTTTGGCGAGCTTCTTCTCTATTTGCCGCCAATGAACCAGACACCAGCATTTCAACACACAGCGCCATCGTCACTTCATACAAACGAGGGTTACGGTATTCGCCCGTTAAGAACTGAACGGCTTCGCGTACTTCAACCGCATTACCGGCACTAGAAGCGAGTACTTCATTCATGTCGGTTAACAGTGCGGTTGTTTTACACCCCGCACCATTAGCGACTTTAACAATGGACTCGGCCAGTTGCTCTGATTTTTCGTAGGTTGGCATAAATGCACCTGAACCCACCTTAACATCCATGACTAGAGCATCAAGGCCCTCTGCCAATTTTTTACCTAAAATAGAGGCAGTAATCAGTGGAATAGAGTCAACCGTTGCAGTGATATCACGTGTTGCGTAAAAGCGTTTATCCGCAGGTGCGAGTGAACTCGTCTGCCCAATAATTGCAACACCAACGTCACGAATAATGTCACGAAAACGCTCATCATTAGGGAAAATATCGAAATTAGGGATCGCTTCAAGCTTATCCAGTGTGCCACCGGTATGGCCTAAACCACGCCCCGAAATCATCGGAACATAGCCGCCACATGCCGCTACCATTGGACCTAACATCAATGAGGTGACATCACCAACGCCACCCGTAGAGTGTTTATCGACGAGTGGGCCATTTAAGTTTAATGATTTCCAATTTAAAACAGTGCCTGAATCACGCATTGCTAACGTCAGGGCAACACGCTCAGCCATGGTCATATCATTAAAATAGATGGTCATTGCCAAAGCGGCTATTTGACCTTCAGAAACTGAATTATCGCGTACACCATTAATGAAGAAACGAATTTCTTCTTCGCTCAGTGGTTTGCCATCACGTTTTTTACGGATAATTTCTTGTGCCAGAAACACGGTATGCTCCTTAATTCAAACAGAATCTAGGTAATCGCTTAAGCGCGGTCTAATTAATAACTACTGCTTGATTTTTTAGTTTCAAAACCAAGCGTATTCAGCAAATTAGCTAACAGGCTTGATGCACCAAAACGGAAATGGCGAGCATCAACCCAATCTTTACCTAAAATTCTATCTGCTAATGCTAAGTATTGAGCAGCTTCTTCAGCGGTACGCACACCACCAGCCGGTTTAAAACCCACTGTTTTTGCTACGCCCATATCATGGATCACTTGCATCATGATCTCAGCACTTTCAAGGGTGGCGTTAACAGGTACTTTACCTGTTGATGTTTTAATGAAATCTGCTCCTGCTTTAATTGAAATTTCAGAAGCCTTACGGATCAGAGCCGGATCTTTTAGCTCCCCCGTTTCAATAATGACTTTCAAAAGTACATTTGCAGCAGCGCAAGCTTCTTTACAGGCTTTCACTAAATCAAAACCAATTTTTTCGTTCCCAGCCATTAATGCACGATACGGGAAAACCACGTCAACCTCATCTGCACCATAAGCGATAGCCGCACGCGTTTCAGCCAGTGCAATATCAATATCGTCATTACCGTGAGGGAAGTTAGTCACTGTTGCAATACGCACTTCTGGCGTACCTTGCTCACGTAGTGCTTTACGGGCAACAGGGATGAAACGAGGGTAGATACAGATGGCAGCCGTTTGCCCCGCAGGACTTTTCGCTTGATGACACAGTGCAATCACTTTCTCATCAGTATCGTCATCATTCAGGGTGGTTAAATCCATTAGATTTAGTGCGCGTTGCGCAGCTACAGTTAAATCAGTCATAAAAACTCTCCAACTTTGTGAATTCTGTCAGAACAACACGTTCTTTGTTGGCGAGCGGGCTTGGTTCCTTAAAGATGCTACTCGAAAACCCGAATGTAGCAGCTGAATTCCTTCTCACCGCACAATGCCCTAGAGTGTATGCACTCTGAGAACTAGCAGTCCATAGCAGCTAATTTATACCTATTTGACCATGGAACTCGGCTATTTTATGTGCCACAAATCACATTAATTGCCTGAAAGTTACATTGTTAAATACATATTTGTGAACAATGTCTCAATTATACGCTAATTAGTCTCAATTTTATTCTCTCAAATGGCTTTTTATGACTTTTTTTGTCACTTCACGCCATAAATACACTTGATTAAGCGTAGTTCAAAAATAGAAGGATGAAATAAAAAGTAAGAAAGAATATAGCTGAAAATAATGAAATAATAATGAAAGAGAAAGGGCATTTGCCCTTTCTCAAAGATTTGAGGTTATATAATTGCGAGTGTTAGGAAGAAACCAGCAATTGTTGCACTCATTAAGTTAGAGAGTGTACCCGCGAGAACCGCTTTCATACCTAAGCGTGCCACATCACCACGACGGTTTGGCGCCATGCCCCCAAGCCCCCCAAGTAAGATAGCCACAGAAGATAGGTTAGCGAACCCACACAGTGCAAATGAAATAATGGCTTTAGTGTGATCAGACAGAACTTGCTTACCGGCTGCAAGTACATCCGCATCGGCTTTCATGTATTCACCAAAGTTCATAAAGGCCACGAATTCGTTGACAACAATTTTCTGTCCAATAAATGAACCTGCAATTGTTGCTTCACTCCATGGCACACCGATCAAATAAGCAATCGGAGCAAACAACCAACCTAGAATTAATTCAAGAGACAGTTCAGGGTAATCGAACCAGCCACCAATACCACCTAAGATACCGTTAATTAGGGCGATTAAAGCGATAAATGCCAGTAACATCGCACCTACGTTCAAGGCCAATTGCATACCGGAAGCAGCACCTGAAGCGGCTGCATCGATAATATTTGCAGGGCGCTCATCTTCAGCAATCAGCTCTGTCGCATTGACATTATCATACGCTTTTTCCGTTTCTGGCACTAAGAGTTTAGCAAACAGTAACCCACCTGGCGCCGCCATGAATGATGCTGCAATCAAGTATTCCATTGGAACACCCATTTGAGCATAGCCTGCCAGTACAGACCCAGCAACAGAGGCCAAACCACCACACATTACTGCGAATAACTCAGAGTTGGTCATGGTAGAGATATAAGGACGTACAACTAATGGTGCTTCCGTTTGCCCAACAAAGATATTCGCTGTTGCAGATAGAGACTCCGTCCTTGATGTGCCAAGTACTTTTTGCAGGCCACCACCAAGAATCTTGATAACCAGCTGCATAATGCCAAGGTAGTAAAGAACGGCAATTAAAGAGGAGAAGAAGACAATAATTGGCAGTACACGTAGTGCGAAAATAAACCCGCCGCCGCCGAATAGTTCAAACATTTTGTCAGAAACAAGGCCGCCAAAAATAAAGTTCATCCCATCTTGGCCATAACTGATGACTTTAGAAACGCCATCAGACATCCCTTGTAAGACGCTACGACCTGCTGGTACATAAAGCACGAATGCACCGATAACGATTTGGATAAGGAAAGCCCCGCCAACGGTACGGAGTTTAATCGCTCGACGATTGCTGGAAAATAGTACGGCAATACCAATCAGTACTGCCATCCCAACCAGACTCATAATGAGTTGCATGGAAGTATCCCTGTTCACTTAATGCTAGATTGATGTAGAAAGAGAACCCATAAGTTCCCTTGACTCTTTGTGCGATGATTATACCTAGTCCCTTCCAAGAACCCGCAACCTACGTCACAAATACGCAGTGTAAAAAGTAACAAAAATTCAGTTCTTGTGACCAAAATCACATTTAATTATCAGTTTAGTCTGGAAAGCATCGTAGAACACAAAAAATAGGTGAAAAATCGAACGAGATATGCCGATGGAGGAATATAAACCAACTGTTCACTTAAGTGAATTTTGATGGCCTTTATTTGAGCAGATTAAATAATGATAGGCTATTTATGTAAAGTTGCTGCGCAATTTCATCTGGACTTTCGTGGCGTAGTTCACATAACGACTGAAAAATCCATTGAATGCGCTCAGGGCGATTGGGTTCGCCTTGAAAACCAGAGACAGGCATATCTGGTGCATCCGTTTCAAACACCAGTGAAGTAAGAGGTAACTGAGCTATCGCTTGGCGAGTTTTATTAGCTCGTTCGTAGGTGATGGTGCCCCCTACTCCAATCGAATAACCTAATTTAATAAAGGCTTGAGCCTGAGATAAGCTCCCCGCAAACCCGTGAATAACCCCACATGCAGGAACAGGATAACGGCGCAATATTGCCGCTAATTGGTCATGGCTTTTTCGCGAATGTAAAATAACAGGTCGATCATATTGCTTCGCCAATTTTAGCTGTGCAATCAAGACACGTTGTTGTAAATCAAACAACGGCTCTTGCATATAGAGATCAAGACCGATTTCCCCTACTGCAACACATTTTGGGCTATGTTGATGGAGATATTCAGCCAATGTTTCCAAGTGGTGTTCTTGAAAAACATTTAAATACAAAGGGTGCAAGCCGATAGCGGCATGCAGTTGTTGATGATCATGTGCTAACCCCCAAACACGCTCAAAATTATCGGCACTGACAGCAGGAATAATAATATCAGTGACCCCTGCCGCTTGAGCAGCCTCTAGGCTTTTATTGATATCACCAATAAAAGGTGGGAAATCAAAATGGCAATGTGTATCAATAAATCGGTTAGTCATTTTTCTCGTTGATCTGTTGCGCCGGCTCCTCATTGGCTGCCACAATTGCGCCCGTCATAATGGCTTGTGCTGTATCGGTCGCTTTTTTCGCTTTACGTTGAGCGACTAATTCACCATCATGCTGCGCATCAGATATCGCCTCTTCATAATCTTGGAGGATCTGCATCTCTTCATGGGCTGCACTTTCAAAACTAAAGCGATTGACGGCATCATTATTCATTGTAAAGCAGTGACCCAATGCGGCAATAAAATAGCGCCCACAACGACGACCGACATGATAATCCTGATTAAGTGCTGATAAGCGGCTTCCTAATGCACTACTTTTTAACGGTGTCGGTGGATAAATTTCAAAAATCTGTAAATCACCCGGTGGATTTTCAATAAACTCTTGAGTACGACGATAACTTTTCAGATGAACTTTTAGCATGGTTGCCATTCGTTGTAGACCATACTTTTCACCTTCTAGCCAGCGAGTCATTCTCTTGACCCATTCAGGGGTAAAGTACATTTGTGAAGGCACCGTACGGATGACGACAATCGTGTCAGCGCCCTGACGATATGCCTCTTCAACTGGTATCGCCGCACTGATCCCACCATCGTGATACAAAGTCCCTTCAAACTCAACCCCCATGCGATAAAAACCGGGGATCGCACTGGATGCCCGAATGATATCGAGCCATGTATCCGCATTAGGCTTTAAAAATTCGGCTTCAAAATCATCGCTACGGCTTGCCCCCATATAAAACTCACGCCCCGCCTCCATTAACTCAATGCCAGAGGAGATTTGCAGAGGAAACTCTTTCGAGGTGCTTTCCACTAACCAATCTAAATCGATTAAATGCCCCCCTCGAATAAAACGCAGTGGGTTGAAAAAGAGTGGGTTTGTCGTATAACGCGTGATCACTCGCCTAGCATAGCCATATTGACCACAGATATAAGCAGAGAGATTTTGTGCTCCCGCCGATGTGCCAATCATGATATCAAAGGGGTTAAAGCCTGTTTTTAAAAACTCATCCAAAACACCGGCCGTAAAAATACCGCGTTGCCCTCCACCTTCACAGATAAGCGCTGTTTTTCCTTTATTTAGCTCATCATAAAAAGCCAAAGGCTCAATACTGCCAAGTGTTACTGATACATGTTTTCCCATCTTCGTCCCCTGACAACCTTCTACACATAGCGATAGGATGCCTATGTATAAACACAGCCCCATAAAGTAAATTGTCACGAATCAACAATGTAAAAACTGAACCTCTCAGTGAGGTTCAGTTTTTAACTTTGAGCAAATTATTTTAGTCGCTCAACTCACCCAATATGTGCTGACTTGAGCTATTGTGCTGGCCGTTATCGATTAATTCGCCACAACTAAACCATTTTGTACTGATTTTACACCTTCAACCATCGAGACAACCTGAACAATTTTATCGACTTGGTTATTCGATTTCACAAACCCAGAGAGGTAAACAACGCCGTTAACTGTCTTCACCGAAATCGAATTACTGTCGATACCACTGGTTGTTAGCAGCTTACTTTTGACCTTAGCAGTGATGGAGGAATCGTCCATATAGTTATCGACACTTTTCGCGCCACTGGATATCGCTTCGCTGGTATCTTTCCCTGCAATATCTGCTGTTTTAACTGCGCTATCCCAAGTTTCAGCAGCTTGCTCTTTCAATGGGGAGTTTGCCGATGAGCTACACGCAAATAAGGTCCCACTTAACCCAATAACAATTAAAGAACGTAAAAGTGCTGAATGTTTCATCGGTACCTTCCTTATCAACTACTGTTTTAAGTATTGAAATACCCACTGTATCGCCATAATCGACGTCATACGCCATATGCCTAAGCGCTGTCGCTATTTCAATTGATAACTATAGACTATGGGAAAAGCCCCTTGAAATAAAGTATTCAAACGCAAAAGACAGAGTAATCTGCAATATTTAGATAAAAAAACAGGAGAGCATTCGAAAATGGATGGTTAATTTGGGAAAACCCACTACAAAAAAGGCCTTTCTGTAGTGGGCTTAGCCTGAAAATAAAATTAGTGTTCGCGGGTTTTACGGAATTTGACTTCCGGATAACGCTCACTGGTCAAGTTTAGGTTAACCATGGTTGGAGCGATATAAGAAAGATTATCGCCGCCATCAAGTGCTAGGTTCTGCTCGTTCTTACGCTTAAATTCTTCGAATTTCTTCGCGTCATCACACTCAACCCAACGTGCCGTTGATACGTTAACCGCTTCATAAATGGCTTCAACGTTATATTCACTCTTCAAACGAGATACAACGACATCAAACTGCAACACCCCCACAGCACCAACAATCAAATCATTATTGGTCAGTGGACGGAAAACCTGTACAGCCCCTTCTTCTGACAACTGAACCAACCCTTTAAGCAATTGTTTTTGCTTTAATGGGTCGCGCAAGCGAATACGACGGAACAGCTCAGGTGCAAAGTTAGGGATCCCCGTAAATTTCAGATCTTCCCCTTGTGTGAAGGTATCACCAATTTGGATCGTACCGTGGTTATGTAAACCAATAATGTCACCCGCATACGCATTTTCGACATGAGAGCGATCACCTGCCATAAAGGTCAGCGCATCAGAGATGACGACATCTTTTTTCGTACGCACCTGACGCAGCTTCATACCTTTTTCATAAGTTCCTGAAACAATACGCATGAAAGCAACACGGTCACGGTGTTTTGGATCCATATTCGCCTGAATTTTGAAGACGAAACCGGTAAATTTCTCTTCTGTAGCTTCAACTTCACGCACATCGGTTTGACGTGGCTGAGGCGATGGCGCCCACTGGACTAAACCATCTAACATATGATCCACACCAAAGTTACCAAGTGCAGTACCAAAGAAAACCGGAGTCAATTCGCCTTCAAGGAAAGCATCATGATCGAACTCATGAGAGGCCCCTTTTACCAACTCCAACTCATCACGTAACTGAGCCGCTAATTCGTCACCGACTTCTTTATCTAAATCAGGGTTATCTAACCCTTTAATAATACGGACTTCTTGGATTGTATGACCTTGGCCTGTTTGATAAAGGATCGTTTCATCACGTAATAAGTGATAAACCCCTTTGAACAACTTACCGCAACCAATGGGCCACGTAATTGGGCAACATGCGATATTCAGCTCATTTTCAACTTCGTCCATTAACTCCATTGGGTCACGAATATCACGGTCAAGTTTATTCATAAAAGTCAAAATCGGCGTATCACGCAAGCGAGTGACTTCCATCAATTTGCGAGTTCTATCCTCAACCCCTTTACCGGAGTCGATGACCATCAAGCAGCAGTCAACCGCCGTTAAAGTACGATAAGTATCTTCAGAGAAGTCTTCGTGCCCCGGGGTATCCAACAAATTAACTAAACAATCATGATAAGGGAATTGCATCACCGATGTGGTAATTGAGATACCACGTTGCTTTTCCATCTCCATCCAGTCTGATTTTGCGTGTTGATTTGAACCGCGGCCTTTTACCGTTCCCGCACGCTGAATCGCTTGCCCAAATAGCAATACTTTTTCAGTAATGGTGGTTTTACCTGCGTCAGGGTGAGAGATGATCGCAAACGTCCTGCGCGCGTTGACTTCATGTAGAAAATTCTGATCTGCCATTTAACCGTTCTTTTTTGTTTGAATACAGATTTGTACATGCATTAGGAGAGGCAATAGGTGGCTCTTAGCTCAGCAAATCCGTCTTGTTAATCGAAATTGGCGGCTATTTTCTCAGATCTTAGGGTCATAAACAATCAAAGGTCACTTAATTGATAGCGATTGTTACCGAGAAAGAGACTCTTTTTGTTACTGCCATTAAACTAATTAAAACAGAACGGACGACACGCCAAAGCCACTAAGGAGCCTCAGTAGGCTCCCCAAGAAGAGTGACTATTTGGCTAAAATCAGATCAGCAATGGCTTGCCCAAGTTGCTGTGTACTTGCATTTCCGCCCATATCGCGAGTCAAGTGATGGCGCTCTTTGATCACCGTTTCAACCGCATCCATAATGGTATCATGCATTGCTGGGCAGCCGAGATGCTGCATCATCATTGCGGCCGCCCAAATAGTGCCGATTGGGTTAGCAATATTTTGCCCCGCAATATCAGGCGCTGAACCATGTACTGGCTCAAACATAGATGGGAACTGTTTTTCAGGATTAATATTCGCAGAAGGTGCAATGGCAATGGTTCCGGTACAGGCAGGGCCTAAATCCGACAAAATATCACCAAACAAATTGGAGCCTACAATCACATCATAAAATTCAGGCATTCTGACCAAGTTGGCGGCGAAAATATCAATATGGAATTGATCCACTTTCACATCAGGGTAGTGTTTTGCCATTGCCGCAAAACGGCTATCCCAATAAGGCATTGAGTGAAAAAGGCCATTTGATTTCGTTGCCGAACTTAAATGTTTTTTCTCCCGTGATTGTGCCAATTCGAACGCATATTTTAATATCCGATCCGTACCTTTACGGGTAAAAATACTTTGCTGAGACACCACTTCATCTTCAGTACCTTCATACTGAATGCCGCCAATAGCCGAATACTCCCCTTCTACGTTTTCACGTACCACATAGAAATCAATATCACCGGGTTTTTTATCGGCTAAAGGGGATTTGATCCCTTCAAATAGGCGTACCGGACGCAAATTAACATATTGGTTGAAAGCACGGCGGATGGGTAACAACAGCCCCCAAAGTGAAATATGGTCAGGCACACCAGGGAACCCGACTGCGCCAAGGAAAATGGCATCAAATTTTTTTAACTGTTCTAAACCATCTTCAGGCATCATGCGTCCTGTACGATGGTAAGTTTCACAGGACCAATCAAAATGGGTAAAGTTAAGCTTTACCTGATGTTGACTTGCTGCGGCCTCTAAGACTTTTAATCCCTCAGGTATAACTTCTGTTCCAATACCATCACCTGGAATGACTGCGATATTAAATTGTGACATGTCACGGCACTCCCACAACAATAAATTTTATGAGTAAGTAAGATCTCCAGTTTATGGGTTGCTGTGATAAAGTATAGCGTCGAAGTGTAATCTTTGGGTTTACAAACTATGAACAAGCTACCCGCATTGGAAGACATTAGAGTATTTGTCACTGTTGCTCGCTTAATGAGTTTTTCACGAGCCGCGGAGCAACTGCTTGTTTCACCCGCCTATGTCTCCAAACGCATAAAATTACTTGAAGAAAATCTCGGACAGACGCTATTTCTGCGAGCATCCCGCTCAATTAATTTAACTAATGAAGGACGCATTGTTCTGAGCAGTGGTGAGCGGCTATTACACGAACTCGACAATATGCACAATGCGTTAAACGCCTGTCGAGAGGAGATCCGTGGTGAGTTAAGGGTCAGTTGCAGCACAGGCTTTGGTAGCGCCTATCTCAACCCCTTTATCCTAGCATTACGTGCTAACTATCCACTCTTAGGGATCGACCTTACTTTAACCGATCGTTCCATTGATATTATCAGCGAAAACATTGATCTCGATATTTATATTGGTGGCACAATCCCCGATCATTACATTGCGAAGCAAATCGCCAAAAATAAACGCATTCTCTGCGCTTCCCCTGCTTATTTAGAGCAGCATGGCAGCCCTAATCATCCTCAAGAGCTAGAAAAACAACATTTTTGCATTACGATTAAAGAGCGCAACCAAGCACCTGCACAATGGAAACTACAACATCAAACAGAAAGTATGACGGTGGCACCAAATAGTAAGCTCATGGTGAACAATGGTGATGTCGCTAAACAGTGGTGTATCGGCGGTGAAGGTATTTTGTTGCGTTCATTATGGAGTGTACTACCGGAGTTAGAGAGCGGAAAATTAATTCGCGTACTTCCACAATGGAGCCAACCTGCTGATGTGTATGCCGTTTATTCACGCACCGCCCGCAATAATGCAAACTTGCGCGTTTTTATTGAAAATTTAACAGAATACTTATCAAAACATTTACCGCATCAATTTCAGGATGAATAAACAAAAGGTGGACATGAGCCGATGAAAGACACGCAAACATTTGGACAACGTTTGCTGGCCTTATTGAAACAACAAAAAATGAGCCAGTTAAAAGCCGCTGAAGCACTTGGTGTTTCTCGGACTGCCGTCAACAAGTGGACAAAAGGCGGTATGATTGATGAAAACAACCTTGAGAAATTAGCACAATTACTGAATGTTGATAAAATATGGCTCAAATATGGTGAATACACCAATCACGCCTCTACCGCTTCACACCCAGCCATTGTTCGTAATATCAATGAAGTGCATCTTCAAGAGTCCACTGAGATCGTTACTTGGGAATGGGATTTACTCACGGGCGAACTGAACTATTCGGATAATGTTGAAGATGTTTACGGCATCAAAATCACCACTAATGATGATTTTTGGGCTTTAATGAACCAAGAATCGAAAGATAAATTAGTGAATGGTTACTCAAAGATCATTCGTGAAGGTGGCGCCCATGAAATGGATTTTAAAATTGCGTGGGATGATGGCTACCGATGGATCACCTCACGAGCAACCGGTGTTAAAGGTCCAAATGGTAAAGTGACTAAATTGGTAGGGATCAGCCTAGATAACACCGAACGTAAAAATACAGAACTACGGCTACGTAAAATTAAGTGCTACTTTGATGTCTTACTCGCTCACTTTAACCATTTAGTTGTGTTTACCGATAAAGCGGGGGAAATACTTGCCAGTAATCTCGAAAGCCAAACTGCGGATATCGATTATTTGGAATTACAGCGCTTACTCTATCAGCTCGCTATCAATCATAAGCCGTGGTTAGAAGGGGTGTATAGTAAAGGTCACGGCCACATTCACTTCCAAGACCGTGAAATTAGTGCCTCTTATCATCTCAATGATGAGCAGCAGCCATTCCTCATGTTTCAGCTTAAATAACACAAAAGCCCCATTATCGGGGCTAGCATACATTACAAATCTAACACTAACCGTTTAGTCTTAGCACGCGAAACACACAACATCATGGTCTTCTGCTCCGCACGCTCATCATCATCAAGGTAGTGATCGCGATGATCTGCCTCGCCTTCTAAAATTGCCGTTTCACAAGTGCCACACACGCCATTGCGGCACAAACATTCAACCTGAATACGTTTATCTGCTTCGATCGCCTGCAAAATGGAGACATCTTCGCTGATATTTAAGCTAAACCCTGAACGTTGGAAATAAACCTCAAAAGCCTCGCCTTCATTTGCTACTTCACCAAAGTTTTCAAAATGAACTTGAGATTCACCTAAATGTGCATTGCCATGTTCGATAACCGCATTAATTAATGATTCAGGGCCACACACATAAACATGGCTATTTTTGGGTTGCGCTTTAACCAACTGCTCGACAGATAGGCGCTGCGCTTTCGCATTATCATAAAGATATAATCGCTCCCCCAATCGCTCTTGAAGCTGTTCAACAAAAGCAGCCGTATTTTGATCGCGAAAACAGTAATGAAGCTCGAATTCCATACCCGTTTGCTCTAATTCATAAAGGTATGAGAGGAACGGAGTAATACCAATCCCTCCCGCAATCAAAATATGCTTACAAGAACTGTCATGTTTCAATGAAAAATAGTTTTGAGCAGGCGATAAATAAACTAAATCCCCTTCCGCTAACTGTTCATGCATATAAGCAGAGCCGCCTTTCGAGTTCTCATCGCGTAGCACAGAAATACGGTAACAATGGCAATCTTTAGGATCGCTAATTAACGAATAAGCCCGCTGTAATCCCAGCTCTTCGTTCATGTGTACCGTAATATGGCTCCCCGCACTAAACGGTTCAAGCAAGGTCTCTTTTGCAACGAACTCGAACATTTTAATGGTTGGGCTAAGTTGCTCTATGCGGCTAACATTTACGGCTATTTTTTGTTGGCTCATCACAATTCCCTCTTTTACTGATTACTGGCTAAGCGATGTCAATACACAGATATTTCACGGTCAGGTAGTCCTCTATGCCATATCGGGAACCTTCTTTGCCTAGGCCCGATTGCTTAACACCACCAAATGGAGCAACTTCATTGGAGATCAGGCCTGTATTAATCCCAACCATGCCGCTTTGCAGTTTCTCTGCCACGCGATAAACACGACCAATATCTTTTGAAAAGAAATAGGCGGCTAAACCATAGATCGTATTATTCGCTCGCTTAATAACCTCATCTTCATCACGAAAACGAATAAGTACCGCGATAGGGCCAAAAATCTCTTCGTGTACGATATCCATTGAATCATCCACATCCACTAACACTTTTGGATTGATAAAATTACCTTGCTCAGTGATTTCATTCCCCAACGTTAGCTGCTTGGCACCTTTAGCAAGTGCATCTTTAACTAATAAATTCATATTATCGATGGCTCGAGATGTAATCATAGGCCCAATATCAGTACCCTCATCCAACCCATTTCCAACACGTAACTGGCTTACTTTTGCGGTGAATTTCTCGATAAATGGCGCATAGATGGACTCATGAATATAAAAACGATTCACACAAACACAGGTTTGCCCACCATTACGAAATTTTGCCTGTATTGCACTGTTTACCGCTTTATCAATATCCGCATCATCAAACACAATAAAAGGGGCATTTCCCCCAAGCTCTAAAGCGCTTTTTTTGATCGTTGAGGCACACTGCTCATACAGTTGACGTCCAACTTGCGTAGAGCCAGTAAAAGAAAATTTACTGATCAATTCATGACGTGTGAGTAATTCCCCTAAAACACGAGATTCCCCTGTCACAATGTTCAGCACCCCAGCAGGTACGCCAGCTTGTTGCGCTAACTCAGCAAGTGCGAGAGCCGTAAACGGTGTTTCACTGGCGGGTTTGATGATCATGCTACAGCCCGCTGCTAATGCGGGAGCGGCTTTGCGCGTGATCATTGCGGCGGGGAAGTTCCACGGCGTAATGGCACTACACACACCAATCGGTTGCTTGATGGTTAAAAGACGGTTGCTAGCTACGGTTTGCGGGATCGTCTCACCATAAACTCGCTTGCCTTCCTCTGCAAACCATTCGATAAACGAGGCGGCATAACGAATTTCCCCTTTAGCCTCATTCAACGGTTTGCCCTGCTCTAATGTCATCAACAAACCTAAGTCATCCATATTGGCTTCAATCAATGTAAACCAGCGATGTAAAATCGTAGCACGTTGTTTTGCCGTGAACTGACGCCAAGCCTCCATCGCATGATGTGCCTTCACAATCGCATCATTCACCTGCTCTGGTGAAAGGCTGGGTACAGTACCCAGCACCGATTGATCCACAGGGTTCAATACTGAAATAGTCTTCGAACTATCCACCCATTGACCATTGATATAGCAAGACTGGCGGAATAGCGCTGGGTTATTTAACCTATTCATGTGCTATTTCTCCCGTCACTCAGTGTGTGCCGTTGCAATCAGCTTATGGAAGTGTGCGACGCCATGCTCACTGATCCCACTACGTTGCCTATCAGCCATGATCCGCCCTTGCCCTCGATAGCCACGGGAACGTAACCCTTTTTGAACACTCTCAACGAGGCGTAGATCTTCTGGGCGAAATACCGTCCGATACCACTCCACTAAGTTCTTTTGGTACTCCGTCAATTCTTCGTTTAAGAAATAGATATCGTAATGCTGCAACGTTTCTCCCGCACTAACCGGAAACTCATAAATGACGGTCATAAAATCGCCACCTGGCGGCATATTAAACATGGTGCTAGGCCAAATCCAAAAGCCGAAGAAACGTGGATTGACTACTGATTCATCAAATTGATATGACGACTCTGAAGGTTTGGCTTGACCAATCTGTACCGTCCAGTTTTCATTCAACTGGTGCTCATACACATTCACATCGACCGAGCTAGCAAAACTGACATGGTTTGTTGGACAGTGATAACATTCGATATAGTTATCAACAATCGTCTTCCAGTTAGCTGGCGTATGGCTGACAAAGCGTGCCGCTAATTTCAGATCACGGATCACTGAGCAAGCTTCTTCCATTTTTGCCGCTAATCCAGGCAGTTGCTCCTCGATAGGTTGAGGCTCCCCTTCTGTCAAATTAATATAAATAAACCCTGCGTGCTCAATCACATGAAAACTGCTCAATGACATGGCATCGGCTTCAAAGTTATTTACGTTTTCGCAGTTTGTCGCATGTGCCAATTGACCATCCAATTTGAATGCCCAAGCATGATAAGGGCAAGTGATGACATTTTTCATTTTACCGCTTTCACCACTGATCAACTGATGGCCTCGATGCGGGCAGACATTATAAAAGCCCCGCAAAACATCATCTCGCCCCCTAACGATAACAAGGCTTTCGCCAATCAACTGGCGAGTGATATAGGCATTTTTCTCTTTCACCTCACTACTGTGAGCAACACAAACCCAAGAGTTAGCAAAGATATTTTCTTTTTCGAACTCAAATACGTCATCTGACGTGTAATAGCGTGCAGGAATGGTCCACGCATTATCAATATCAAGGTGATCATTAATCGAAATGACTTTTTTTGCATTGCTCATCATTATTGCCTCACTTATGTAAACTTATAGTTAACATGTTTTTTGGGAATGTTAATCTAGATCTCAATAATGATCAAACAAAATATTAAACATTATTATAACAATAATAATTTACCTATTTAAAACATATAGATAACAACATACCGTGAAATACATTTGTTAATTGCAGGTTAATTAATTGTTGACCACGCAATATTTTCATGGATATTCTCTGTAAACCAAAAGTAGCATTCCCTGCAAACCAACTCTCATTAAAAGACATAAAAATAAGTGAGCAACTGGAGAAGAGGTATGATGAATAATAAGAAATCTGTATTTTACGTATCACTCGCCTTTAGTCTGGTATTAATCAGCTTAGGCGCCTTTATACCTGACAAACTCGAAGCATTTTCAAATTACTCTCTGGGTTTTATCTATAACAATTTAGGTTGGTTTATACTCGGAGCCGTTTTTATCTTTTTTAGTTTTTGTATGTATCTCGGTTTTTCAAAGTTTGGTCATATTCGGCTTGGAGAGGACAGTGATCGCCCCGAATATCGTACCGCAACATGGGTTGGAATGTTATTTAGTGCATCGATTGGGATTAGCCTCGTGTTTTGGGGAGTTGCCGAGCCTGTTTCTTACTATATCAGCCCTCCAGTTGGTACAGGCTATACCGAACAAGCAGCAAAAACCGCCATGCAATATGTCTATTTACATTGGGGGGTCTCAGCTTGGGCCTGCTATGCCTTAGTCGGTGTATCATTAGCCTTTTTCCAATTTAGAAAGAAATTACCTTCATCGCTGAGCTCTGTGTTTTACCCACTGATCGGTGAACGTATCAAAGGCTCGATAGGGAAATGGGTCGATGTATTAGTGGTATTGTCGATCGTTATTGGTATTGCGACCTCGCTAGGCTTTGGCACACTGCAAGTTAACAGTGGCATGAATTACTTATGGGGGATCCCTGTAAGTATCTGGATCCAAATTGCGATTATTGCAGTGGTCACCATCATTTATATCATGTCGACCATCTCTGGTTTACAAGGTGCGATTAAGCATTTATCTAACTTAAATATGCTATTAGCATTCGCCTTGATGGGTTTTATTCTCTTTGCTGGCCCGACACAAACGATCCTTAAAGTTCTTTTTCAAGGTATTGGTGACTATGTACAAAACTTTGTCAGTATGTCATTCCGTACTGAACCCTATAATGATGGTGCTTGGATTGCGAACTGGACTCTCTTTTACTTCGGCTGGTGGATTGCATGGGCGCCTTTAGTAGGGAGTTTCGTGGCGCGTATTTCCAAAGGGCGTACCATTAAAGAGTTTATGATTGGCGCTGTCTTTATTCCTGTGTTCGGCTCATTCGCTTGGTTTGCCGTGATGGGAGGCTCAGCCATCCATCTTATCCAAAACATGGGACAAAAAGCACTTGCAGAAGCGGTGAAATCAGATGTGACTTCTGCTTTCTTTAAATTCTTAGACTATTTCCCTGCAAGCACCTTCTTATGCGTATTGGCTATGGTTTTAGTGATGGTTTTCTTTATTACTTCAGCAAACTCAGCCGTATTCGTATTGGGAATGGTCAGTGAAAATGGTAACCCAAACCCAACCCATACGACGAAGACCATTTGGGGAGTGGTTATCGCGGCTATTGCTATCGTATTGATCATCACAGGTGGATTATCCGGTTTACAATCTGCTTTAGTTGCCACTGCTATCCCGCTTTCCATATTAATGCTATTGATGTGTTATTCGACATACAAAGGCCTTAATGAAGAGGTCCGCACAGAAAAAGCAGAAAAGAAGTACCGCAAAAAAAGCCAAGTTGTGATCAATCCCCCTATTCTACCTGCATCTGAAAAGCTATCTAAATAACCCTCTAAAAGCCTATTAGAATAAAACCACAGTTTGGATACTGTGGTTTTTCATGCCGTCAAATAAAAAGCATCCGATTATAAGATCAAACACTAATAGATTAAGAAATCGAAAAAAAATAATATTTTTTTATTATTCCTTAATTAATGAATTAGTTTTTATTCATTAAAAATCGTTATCTAACAAATTGAATTATAGGAATAATAAAATTATGCCAGACAATAAAACCATTAATCACATTTTCCTCAGCAGTGAGATCGCCACGCTTTTACAGGAAAAGTCCTATCAATTCGCTTTAAATGGTGGGCCTCAAATATCAGGAAGTCAAAAATTAGCGGAGCAGGTTGCAACTCAGTTATACAACTTATTCAATGATGAAGATAAGAAACTACTGGATGACTATAGGAATGAAAAAATTCCTTATTTAGTTTTTGAAGGGTTTGTGGATACGGACGTTAATGGTGAACCGATTAACCTTCCGAATAAAAGCGCCTTACCGACCCTCCAAGAATTAGAAAGTGATATCGAAATTTTAAAATTGGCCTCACAAGAGCAAATTATTTTAGCATTATTAAATGAAACCACATTTGCTTATGATACTGAAAACCTAGGAAATATTATTAGAATTGTAGCTAACTTTAATGGCGGTGGTGCTGAAAAACGCCAAAATGAAGCCCCAGATGCCAGTTCCCATTCGGGCAAAGCGGTCGTACCACACACTGAAGACCCTTATTACTCCGCAATTAACGTTATCGATGGGCACTCCCCTTCACCGTCATCGCTGATACTCACTGCAAGGTGGAACCCTTTATCAGAAACAACAAAAGTAGCCCCCATTAAGCGCATCATTGACCAATTATCACCTGAAGAAATCGTTGCTTTAACCACAGCCAGCTTTGATTTCCGTAAAGCGAAAACAGCCAGTGAAGGAAAAAGTATCGGTGGAAAATGTATTTCTATCCTTGAACTTGATAAGCATGGAAAATTGAATATGAATTATAATTCAGAGCGTTTTTCACTCAATCCCGCGGCTTCAGAATTCGTCCAAAAAACGTATAATAAATTTAATTCTATTGCCGAAAATATGGAATTTGATGCCGTCGATTTGCAGCCATATAGGATGATAGTGATTAATAATAAATTAAGCTTACATAGTCGGGATATTGTAAAAGATAACCGTCGCACACTGGTTCGGCTTTTTGGTTACCGAAAAGATGCTGAATATAATATGGTTAGCCAAGACCCACTCATTGTAAAAGGCTAATATGGCTTAAGTATTCGTATTAAATAATCGGCAGGCAAATTTACCACGACCCATATTCGGCCGTGGTTTAATAATCACATTATGCGTCATTAAACAGGGTTAATGCCAAAATAAGCGCATCTTCTCGCCCCTGCTTTGCAGGGTAATAATCTTTACGTACCGTCACTTGATGAAACCCTAATTTATCATACAGGTGCAGCGCCGGTGCATTCGATTCACGAACTTCAAGCCATAATGTCAAAATCCCTTTATCAACCAGATCCTTAATCAGTTGCTCCATTAACATACGCCCATACCCTTTTCCTTGATAATCGGGGTGCACGGCAATATTAAAGAGTGTTGCCTCATCAAGAACACACTGTGTTATAGCAAAACCAACGATCTGATTATTAAGAGTAATTTTGATGTTATGATACTTTTCCCCTTGGTTTCCATAAAAAACACGCTCAGTCCAAGGAAAATCATGACTTAACTTTTCGATTAAGAAAGCTGTCGCAAGATCAGACTGCTTTAGTGCTGAAATTTTCGTCATATTGATAAATCTGCTCCCAAAGTGCCCGTTTAGCGCTATTGCTGGCTGCCAGCTCATCTAATACAGGAGAAATAAAGGTTGTATTTAACCCTTCTGGATGAGATTGGCCGCCTAAGACCCAACAATTTATTGTTATTGGTGTTGGAAGCATTGCCAATTGCTCTGAATTAATACAAACCACATCCGTTGGATAAATTTTCATCGCCAGAAAAATATCTTTTAACAGACGGTTGTTTAAATCAAGGTTCTCATCAGTAATAATAATAAGCTTAGTCGAATCTGGAATTCTTACACCACGTTCACCACGTAATACAGCAGGGTTTCTCACTACCCATTGAGTGATACCCATTTGATTTAAAAGTCTGTCACGTCGTGCCATTCATTTCATTCCAGTCGCTATGTTAACAACGACATCTTATCAAAGCGGATCAATAGCGCCAACAGAGCAATGCTATTTCCCCATTTTCTGATAAAGTGTGCACAAAATAATTAGGCTTACATACATACCATAAACAATTTGCATTGTAGCTAGACGCTAAAACGCGATGGCTCGAAAGATTGAGGGTATTTTAGGAGATCAACAAAGTATGTCACTACTGACACCGGCTAGCGAAGTTATCCAACGCCACCTTGAGCATTTTACCGATCGCCATGTCATTTTAGCGGGTGACATCCAAGATGAATTAGCAGCAACCTTAGAAGCTGCGAGCGTACGTGTTCTCACTAATCAATACCATCGTTGGCAAAATTTGCACTCCTTAATGGGCGACAGTGTGAAATTTGCTGCGGTAGCAGATGCTGATTTTGTACGTCCTTGCAATACCCTGATCTATTTCTGGCCTAAAAATAAACAAGAAGCCTGCTTTCAACTGGATGATTTATGCACTCACCTGACCACAGGTAGCCAAATTTTTATTGTTGGCGAAAACCGTAGCGGTGTAAAAAGTGCCGAATCTATCATGGAAGGCATCGCGACATTGCAAAAAATTGACTCTGCAAGACGCTGTGGGCTGTATTATGGTGAGTTAGAACAACCTACGGATTTTGATATAACTCGTTGGTGGCGCCGCTATGAAGTAGAGAACGTACAGATCCAAGCCTTACCTGGCGTGTTTAGTCACAATGAATTAGATATTGGTAGTGAACTCCTACTTTCTACACTGAATGAGCCTATTACAGGTAATCTACTTGATATTGCTTGCGGTAATGGCGTTTTAGCTGCCGTCGTCGGAAGCCAAAACCCTAATGTAACATTGACACTGAGTGATGTGAGCGCGGCTGCTATTGCCTCCTCTATCGCCACATTACAAGCCAATCAGTTAACTGGCAAAGTACTTGCAAGCGATGCCTACTCAGATATCAATGACACCTTTGATTGGATTATCTCTAACCCCCCTTTCCATGATGGGTTAAATACCAGCTACAGTGCAGCTGAAAATATGATTTTCCAAGCCCCGAAATACCTGAAAAAAGGTGGGCGACTCCGTATTGTGGCCAATGCTTTTTTACCTTATCCAGACATGCTTGATAAGGCATTTGGCAGCCATGAAGTATTAGCAAAAACAGGTAAATTTAAGGTTTATCAAGCAATTAAACGCTAATCCATAAACCTCTATGATTTCTATCGCGGCTAACCAAGAAATGGTTGGCCGTTTTTACATCAAATAATAAAAGCATAATAAAAAAATTATTGACGCGCGGCTAAATTAGCCTAAAATCCGCTGCGTACTATCGACACAAAATAGAGTCTGATATTGCGAGGGTGGCGGAATTGGTAGACGCGCTAGCTTCAGGTGTTAGTGTCCTTCGGACGTGGGGGTTCAAGTCCCCCCTTTCGCACCATACAGACTACAATTTTTAATCACCAAGTTAAAAATTAAATCGATAGCTTTCAATGAATTGACAGTACCTGCGAGGGTGGCGGAATTGGTAGACGCGCTAGCTTCAGGTGTTAGTGCCCTTCGGGCGTGGGGGTTCAAGTCCCCCCTTTCGCACCACTGTTAACTTCCTATCTCGATCAACGAACCCTTTCCCTATAACCCGAAGATTCGCTGTAGGCGTGTAAACTACGGTTATCTTATACGCTATGTTGTGAGACTAAAGCCATTAGACTGCATAACAGTGCTATCACGGCGGGGATAATCAATAAGCGCCGAGAGCCGCGGTTGAATAACATTGCGGCGGTGGTTAGCATAGTCACTATCGTGACAGCTTTAAGGCTATTTAGCCCCATATTGCTGAGTAGATAAATCACGCTCAACAAAATAACCGCGAAAACACCCCATAACCCTGCTGTAGAGCGACGTAGATAAGTGCTTTTTGTTACGCTAGTTGGCATAGCGACCTCAACAATCTAAATGATAATGATTATCAATCATATCTTGTTTTTGGCAAAATACAATATTTTTTATTGAGGAAACCATGCCGATTTAAGAAAAAATAAAAGCTATTTATTGATTAAATAAATAAACAAAATGAATATCTTCAGGCTCTAAGGCAAATAGCTCTGGGTCTGGCTTATCCAGCAATTCACACCCCATATACTGATAAAAATGGACTGTATTTTCAGAAGGCGTTGCTGATACATATAAGCCAGCTGCCCCTTTCTCTTTGGCTAATTCACAGCACTGATTAAATAACATGCCCCCTAAGCCCTCACCCCGATAGCGGTGGCTAACATGTAAGAATGACAATTGAAGTAAATTACGCTCTTCACCACGCCATACATTATCTAAACTTGCAGCGGCAATTAGTGTGTCATGATCAAACACGCCAATAAATACCGCTCCGTTATCATAGCTTTCGAGTAAATGTGGCGTATATGCCTCAGGTTCACCTTCCGGCCAACCTTTCATATCAAAGCGTTGCGCGGATAACACTAATTTCCCATTTTGGTGAAGATATAAATTTTCGATTAATTCTGTTCTATCAATTGACCAAACCGAAGGAACTTCATCCCTTGTTAATTCACGTATTTTTCTCATTTTCTAAACTCAATTGTTCTTTACGGCTTTCTGCTACGCCTTCTAGCGCATGATAAGCAACGGCACAAAATAATGAATTCAACCGTTTCATATCGCCTAGCAGGCTAACATGTAAGTTACTAGTATCTAGACTTTGCATATTTTGTTTGTGTAACCTTTCAACGTGCGCATAAGCAAAGCGTTGGTTAATAAGACGAAAACGGTGTTTTGCACGCCGTAGACGTTTCGCATTATCAATATCGGCCGAAACAAAAACAGACATCCCTAGATTCAAATTCGTCTGTAATCGCTCAAGTAAAGAATGTAGCTCTTTATAACCTTCATTAGAGAAGGAACGGCGATTATCAATCGATTTTTTGACTAACTCAGAAGTCATTCGGTGGATGATAGTCGATGATTGCTGCAAATTAAAAGCAGTATCAATAATTTCAGCCCAACGCCTTGAATCTTCCTCACTGAGTTCGCTTTGATGTAACTGCGCTAAATAGAGTTTAATGCTGCTATGCAGCATATCGACCTCTTCATCCAAGCGGTTAATTTCCCTTTTCTGCTCTTTATTACCGTTAAGAACATCTGTAAAACGTTGAAGCATTAATTCAAGTAGATCCCCCATACGTAATGTTTCTCGTACGGCGTTAGCGATTGCCAGTGATGGCGTCTCTAATGCACTTTTATCCAAATAACGCGGGGCAACCTCTTGCTCCATCGAAGGAACAATAGGGATTAATTTATTACATAACCTCGCCATTGGCCCAACAAAAGGCAACATGACAAGACAACGAGCTAGGTTATAAAACACGTGAAAATAGATCACGATTTCGGCTTCATTAAAGCCGTAGCCCCCAATCCATTCTGCCAGTGGTTTCACCCAAGGTAATACGACAACACAGCCGATTAGTTTAAATAGCAAACTCCCCAGAACGACTTGTCGTGAAATTTCATTTTGCCCGCGGCTACTCATCATGGCGAGTAAGCCACTACCAATGTTAGAGCCAATAACGATACTCAAGCTAATATAAAGAGGCACCAAGCCTGTTGCGCTTAATGTGGCAGTCAATAACACCGCTGCTAAGCTTGAATAACTCACCATGGCAAACAGAGCACCCACCAGCAGTGCCAAAACAACATCCCCACTTAACGAGGTAAAAATTGCTTTCACCGCATCAGCATGGGTAATCGGCTCTGCCGATGCCACAATTAACTGTAACGCTAATAAAATAAGCCCAAGCCCGATACCGACACGACCAATTTGCCCTGTTCGATTTTTCTTTTGGCTTAAAAAGGTTGAAACACCCACAAGGATCAGCAGCGGTGATAACCAAGAGAGATCAAACGTTAACACCCTCGCCATCAACGCTGTCCCGACATCGGCACCAAGCATGATAACCATGGCAGGCGTTAATGAAATCAGCCCCTGAGAAACAAAAGAGATAACCAGTAATGCCGTTGCATTACTACTTTGCACGAGCGCAGTTACCCCTACGCCGGAAAGAAATGCGCTTGTTCTCTTATTAACACTCTTTCCTAAAATACGGCGTAGATCTGCACCAAAAACCCGCATAATACCAGTACGGACAATATGTGTGCCCCAAACTAGCAATGCGACAGATGATAAAAGATGTAAAAGTGCCAGCATTGAAACCCTATGACGTTATATTTGTTATATTTAAGACAATGGTGATAAAACTGTACGAGTGATTTCAAACGGAAGGAGACCGCCTTTTTCACTCTTGCTTGATGGATGAATTAATTAGATAACTTAAAACGTTGCCGAATTAAGTGAAATCATACAATCATACATTATTTTTATTATTATTCAAAAAGTTAACAATAAACCTTAATGCGGATGGTATGAATAAGCGATTAAACTCTCCCCACTATGCCACAATACGCATCAAGCAGGCTCAATCGTCTAATCATTTTTTATACCTGAATCGCTGAGTTAACGCAAAAAAGTTAATGTAAGAGAGCGTAAATAGCGGGAGGTTAAAAAGAAGGGGCAATAAAAAATCCTCCGCAATCTCCTATCGCAGAGGATTCCACTTACAGGTTGGTTTATTGTTTCAATCCCATGGCATCGCGCATGGTAAAGAACAAATCGGTTTGGTCAGTTAACCCCATGACGTTAGCGGCATGTGGGCCATACGCTGCAACGCGTAACTGTGCGCCGGTGTGCTCTTGTGAATCTTCTTCTTCAGAGTTACCGTAGTTAACCACCATGACGGAACCATCTTTTGTGATCAATGCTTGTGTTAACCCAGTAGACTTGGTTCCTTCAGGGATAATTTGGCTGGAGTGCGCGTGGTCAGCAGTGACAATCACCAATGTATCACCGTGTTTTTTCGCAAACTCTAAGCCAACTTGTACGGCTTCATCCAAAGCTACCGTCTCACCAATTTGGCCACATGGATTAGCCATATGGTCTTGTTTATCAATCGAAGCACTTTCAACTTGCAAGAAGAAACCATTCGGGTTGACTTGCAACAGATCGATTGCTTTTTGTGTCATTTGAGCCAATGTCGGTGCATTTGGATCTAGCTTAGCGTTCGGTTTGCACTCAAGCGGTGGATTATTGATATTGCCATAATGCGTTGCTTTAGGGCCTTCCCAAGCAACCGCCATATTGCCATCATGGAATAGGCCTAAAACAGGTTTATCTTGGTTTGCAACAGTAACCGCATCTAAGGATTTGGCATCACGCACGATATTGAAACCACGCTCCTTTGCTTGCTCCTCTAGCGTTTTACCTTTGTACTCACCGGCTTTCGCCACTTGTTTAAAGCTTTTCGCACCACCACCTAATGTAACATCAGCACGGGTAACCAGCAGTTGCTCAGTGATTGAACCACGACCGCCATTCTCTAAGGCATTGCTCGCACATTTTGCGGAGGTTTCTTCTGGCCCATAACATTTACGCGCTGTGACATGGGAAAATTGCGCGGCTGGGGTCGCATCTTGAATTTCAGAGGTCGTCACGTTACCTGTCGCTTTACCATGGCGCTTAGCGATTTCAAGTAAGGTTTCATGGTCTTTATCAAACACATCAACACCTAAAGCACCGTTATAGGTTTTCACGCCAGAAGACCAAGCTGTCGCTGAAGCGGCTGAATCTGTTACGTAATCAGGTTTTTTCGTCTTTTTATCTAATGCGTAGTGAGTATATTGACCAGTAATAGGTAATGCGTCGATACCTTTAAAGAAACCGCCTGCCCCTTCTGCATAATTACGTGCCACCGTAATTTCAGAGTCGCCCATACCATCACCAATAAACAGAATGACGTTTTTCGCCTGCCCATTATGGAGCGCCGCTTTCATAATATCGGTTTGCTCTTGTGCTAGGCGACGAGCACCGCCAAATTTAGTGATATCACCTTGTGCTGCGCGATTTTGTGAAACCGCATCTGTCGGCGTTGCCGCATATACAGGGATAGCACTACCAAAAATCATTGTACTTACAGCAACAGCTAAAATCGATTTCATGCAATGACCTGTCATAACCATTTCCTTGCCAATAATAAAAAGAAATTAAATATGTAATTGCTTCAAATAATGACAGGCATGCTAATTGAGTCAGATGACAGTTGCATGACGCTTTTATGTCGAAAAAAAGATCATTGTCATTAAGAATAAAAAAAGCAGCCTAACGACACGGTGGCTGCTTCCATTATTGTTTTTCTTTGGGTCAATTAAATGACACTATTGTTTCGGTGGTTCCGCCATTAAGTAACGAGTTCCTGTATAGAGCGTTTCACACCAAGAGACATAATCATGTCCACTTGGTAGCTCAGTCGCTTCCACCTGATAACCTTTATGCTTCAATACATCCAATAATCGATAATGATTTTGAATGATACCGCCCCAACTACCACGTTGCTCAAATAGCCCCGCTTCAAGGTAAAAACGCAATGGTTTTTTCGACATCTGCTCTATTTCGCGGATCAGCCACTCAGGCTCTTTTCCTTTAGGTGCCCACCAATAAGAGCCTGACATACTAAGTACATTGCCGAATAATTCAGGATGTGAGAGGGCGTTCCAAGTCGCGCCTAATCCTCCATAACTCGATCCGGCAATAATGGTTGACTGTGCAGGAGCTTGGATGCCTTTTGTTGCTAAGACAGGCATCAGCTCTTTTGACAGCATCTTCGGAAAATCAGGATTTGGTGGTAACTCGACGTTGCGGCGCTCGGAGCTAATGCTATCAAGGAACACCACATACATTGGTGGTATTGCGCCCTCCGACATCCACTTATCAAAAAAGTCAGCCATTTTGTAAGTATGCAAGTAGGTTTGCCCATCTAATAATACCAACACCGATGGCTTACTCATTGCGACCGCAGGGCGATACAGATAAATCTGCCTATCATTATTTAACAGGTTACTGTGAAAATTAAATGATTCTAAGCGGCCTTTACGTTGGTGCCCCTCAATCTTGGCAAAGTCGCATTGACGTTTTTCTGGCGCTAATGACAATAATGAAAAGCGATTATAGCGATCCGTCGCAAATGACGGGATCCCATGCGCATTGAATGGATCGGCTTGTGCCGTCGCCAAAATCGCTTTGCGTTGTGCGAACCCACCTTCTGTCACTTTCGGCACATCAGGGGCGATTTTATATTGTGACAAAGTGTCTTTCGGAACGATAAAAGTGCGATACCAGATATCCGTATTCGGGATATGGGCCATGGTTTCATGATTCCCTGAAGGCGCACCTAAAATATAAGCATTAGCGGTTGCACCACGCCATAAAAAAGTGACCTTCTTTTGTCCTTTTTTATACTCTTCAACTAAGGGGGTTCCCTGTGCTTTTACCTCTCGCCAAAAAGCGTCTGTCGTTTTCTCTTGTTTATGTGCATCAAGTAAAGCTTGTAATTTAGGGCTATCAATTTTATGTTCCGCTTCAATCGCTAATGGTTGATAGTCAGTTAAATTAAATTTGAGATGCCAAGGCTGCTCCGGTGCACCTTGTAAATTGAGGTAATATTGCCCCTGCTTGGGCACAATATAAGAGACAGAATGCGGCTCTGTTTGTGGTAAATGTTGTACTAACACGCGAATGGGTTGCTTATCATTCCCTGAAAGCACAGCTTCTGAAATACCATCCCCCTCTTGGCGAATGTACTGTTTATTTGAGATTTCAACCAGCAAACAGCTATGACCTTCGCTATTATGAATCCCCTCAATAGAAGGAGATAATTCATCCAAGCGAATACAATCTGGAACGGCTGCCATAGCTGCCGATGAAAGTAAGATACAGCCTAATAACGGTAACGATTTCACATCCATTTCCATTGAGAAAGAGTTTCAATAGCAAACATTACTATCAAATTAACATTTCAAACTCAATGATTACCATAATGTTTTTCCATAAATTGCTGGAATAATTGCAATGCACTTAATAGGCGGTGCCTTTGTTCTGGTGTTAAACGTAAATAACGGCGGATTGCTGGCATTCGACACACCATCTCGGAAGCGGTAAAAGGCTCTATTTCACAATGCCAAACCCCATCTTTGATCACTAAGTGAAAATAATTAAAGTCTAACTCTTCAAGTGTTTGAGCAATAATGGGGTACTCTTTCAATAAATTAACGACGGCTTGCCCTTCTTCATCCTTCGAGATGAAATGAACATGTTTTTGCTTTAAGCTCCCGCGGGTTTTCACCGTAATTTGTGCATTGATAGCTGAACCACAGCGCCCTGTCACAGAAAAACGGCTAAATACAATAAACGCCATAAATAAGGTTTTAACACGTTCAGTCACTCGAATAGTCAATGACGCCTGCGGGTGTATTAGGAGCTCCCCTGGAGCTCCCCATTCACATTGATACGGTAAAATATCACGCTCTACCCTATTCAAGGTTAACCCTTGTTGATAACCTACTGGCAACCGTTTTTTATTTAAACGCTGCCAAATGTTGCCCTTAGGCAAGGTTGCGTAGTGGCTCAATTTTCACCCCCTTCAACTCTTCCTCAGTAAAGGTGCTTGATAGCACTTGCTCAACTGGAACAGGTTTAAATGGATTTACTTTCTGCACAAAGACAGTCCAAATTAAAGCGTAACTTGCTGTCAGACTTAACATAATAATAAAAGGAATGTAGACATCAGACTTATTCATTCCCGGCGGCGTAATATAAATAATCGCCAAGATAATGCCGACGCTAGAAATAATTTGTGGAAGCGGGAAAAACGGTGAACGATAAGCGCGATGTAAATCAGGACGACGAATACGTAATAGAATAACCGAGATAGTCACCAACAAATACGCCGTTCCCCAAGAACATACTGCCGCTAAAACTAATGGAATGATCCGGTCTAAATCACCTTGGATCGCGAAAGTATGTAGACAAGGGATCATCACCGCCACAAAAATACCAAATACTGGTGTTTTAAAACGTGGATGCAGGTAAGCAAAGATGCGAGGTAATGCGCCATCAAGAGCCATACCATAAAGGATCCGTGGCACCGCCGCCATCAATGTGTTAATCGTTGCACCACCCGCTAATAACAGCGCAATACCAATCCAATATTTACCAATATCCCCAAACACTTGCCCCGCGAAAGCAGGGATCGCCATTGGTGTTTCTAACAAGCTAACATTGTTCGCGGGATCAACAATGATGTTTTCAACTTGGTGTGTCATTGAAGCACCAAATAAGAACATACAAAAAGCCACACCACACAGCCCCGTTGCCATGGCGCGAGGAATAACTTTTGCTGAATTTTTAATTTCAGGGGCCATCGGTGTGACCAATTCACAACCGACAAACATAAACATCGCCATCCCCACAAAGCTTAACACGAGTGTTGGGTCTGAAATATTTAATCCAAGACCAAACCAGCCTTCAGCTGATGCATGGAATGGCATTAATAATCCGGCAATACCAAATATGACTAAAGTACTCCACATCGCAAACGTGAGCACCACTTCCACTTTACTGAAAGCTTCGATACCAAAGGCATTGAGTAGGCCGAATGTGATCACTAAGCCAACCCCAACCATCCAAGAAGTGTTACTGGTTTCCATCACGGTATTGAGACTTTCAAAGTTTACCAATGCCATGATACCCGACAGAATTGTCTCCGCCGTTCCTGCAAACACATGCACAATCAAATAGGCTGATAATGCCCCCGTAATTGCCCAAAAACGCCCCATACCACATGAAATATAATCATAGACAGAACCTGATGTTGGCAAAATCGCCGCTGCTTCAGAGAATGTCGTCAACTGAGCTTGCATCATGATAAAACTCAGCAGTACGGCTAACGCAAAAGTATCACCGCCGATCCCGAAACCGCTTGTCACCGTCAAGATGACAGGGCTTGCCATAATTACACCCACAGAGCTAGCTAGGGTCGTTGGAAACCCTACTTTCCCCTTTTCAATATGTGAGGTTAATTTTGAGGATATATTCATTTTGCTTCCCTCTCTTTCTCAGAACACAGTCATGATTGTGAATTTTTTGTAAAAATAGAGTGACTGCATTGCCACTATAGAAATAAGCATAATCTTGCCGCTATCGTCCTAAAGGACGATACCCATAGGGGGAGGGAATAAAGGGGATAGCCGCGAAAAGTACCGGATAAATTGCAAAAAAAACAAATAACACATTAAAAATCAACAAATAACAGACAACTGGATTATTAATATGTTAATAAAGTAGTAACGAAAGATACAGATTGGCGAATTGAGTGAGTTGGCTTATCACCGATGAAGTTTAAATATTGTAATCAAGCTCACGTTATTAACATGTTTATTTTATGTTAACAAAAATTAGTTGCATGATAATGATTGGACCCACTACGGAAGGTAATATGATGAAGACACCCCCTTTGTGCTACCACCAGCGAACATTAATCAACTGTTGCTTGAACACAATTGCTCATATTATTCCTGTTTCGGCATCCGTTTATTACTTGGTGGATGATTTTTGGCAGCCTGATAACCATGTGCTCTATGGTATTAGCTCACGTATGCATCAAGATTATTTAAAGCATTTTTATCAGTTAGATCCGTTACACCCCGATAAATTCCGAGGTGATGATTTACGATTAGTCAGAATGGCACCTGACATGAAACAACAAAGCCAAGAGTTTTATAACGACTTTATGAGGCCAAATAATATTACAGATATGGCAGAGATTTTTATCCGTCGTAAAAACAAGATCATCGCAGGGATCTCCGTATTGCGGGATGCTCCCTTTCAACAACAAGAAGTTATGCGGCTTAATGCAATTTTACCTATTGCTGAATTAATGACTTTTGACATTTTGCCTGATTCTCTGGTTTCTTATACCCCAAAGGAGCAAGAGATCATTCACTTAGTCCGAGAAGGCGCAAGCAATAAACGTATCGCTTTGCAACTTGGGGTATCACTGTCTACGGTGAAAACCCATTTACGCAATATTTTTACTAAGGCGAATGTCAGCAACCGCACAGAACTGGTTTCATCCGGTTTTATTATTCGCCAAGAAAAGATGCTGTGAGTGCTTAGACACAGCCCTTAATAAATTCATGGAAAAACCAATATATTTGATTCATTAACTATATAATTATTTGTTTATTTAATAATACAACTGGGAGTAAATGCATTGGCAACGCCCCTATTACATTGCTCTCCAAATAGGATTGAACACCAATGCATTTCATTCTTAAATAAATACGTTCACTATCACACTCAATGAAGTATTAGGCAAAGTCCTGTTATTCAACTAACGCAATTACATTAAGGGAAGTACTTTTCAACTAAGGCATAAATGATCGCAACCGTCTCAACATCCGCAATACCATCATAGTTTTCTGGTCTAAAGTGAAGCTGAAAAGCTCGAATTAACATTTTATAGCCATTATCTGTATTCGCTTTTGAAACGTCATACCCATAGCGTTTTAACTTCTCTAAAATTTCTGCTTTTTCTGGTAATCCCCCGTTATATTTCTGCATATAACAAGATTTAGTCGCCTCATCATACCAAGCCCCAATTCCTGCATCATAAAGTTGTTTCCAAGGAAACGCTGCACCGGGATCACTTTTACGCCCATCAGGTGCAATATCCGCATGTCCGACAATATTGGTAGGAATAATATCAGGGTAACGTTCGATAATATTTAATGCTAATTGTTTGATTGCTTCAATTTGCACTTCATTATATGGCGGAAAAAGAAAATTCCCGTTGTTATCTTGAGCTTCATTGACAATTTCAATACCTATCGAAGTATCGTTCAAGTTAGTTCTACCAGCCCATGCACTCACGCCTGCATGCCAAGCTCTTTCATTTTCATCAACTAAATTAAAAACTCTCATCTCCTTAAACCCAGCATCTGTATACATTTTATCTGTTGGATCGGGAACTAAATAATGAGCACTTACAGCGGCATTTCCTGATAATGCATTAACTGAACCTTGAAAATTCAAAGCAGTGTAATGCATGACTAAAAACCTTACTCTACGATTAAAACCTTTTATTGAACGGTACGCATTGTAATCGACTTTTAACATTATCATGCCCTCATTGATACTGAATTAGCCTAACAAGGATAAAATTAAAACTGATTATCATCCCCTATTGTCGTTGGGATAAAACCAATATTAATTTCGCTGGAAAAAATAGTTCAATCTATCAGTGATATTCAGATGATTCATCTCAATTTATCAAATAGCTTTTTGACCATCTCTGCATTATTTAATGTAAAAAAATGCAATCGCTTGTTTTCTTTTATATACTCTCCGATGAGAAATTGAGTAAGCTGAATACCAAATGCCCTATGGTTATTAATATTACTCGGTCTTATGTGTTTCTTTATCCATAATGGATAATCGATCGCATTATTTTTAAAAAACGATTCGATAAAACTAAAGTTAAGCATAGGCATCATTGATATTGTGATAGGAATATCATTCCCCAATTGCTTTTTCATATAAGAAAATGCATTTTTATTCAAACATAATTGACTAATAAGCTCTGTAACGCCTAATTGCAATTTTTTTCTTAGCCAATCAATTTCTATTTCAGGTGTGATACTCTCTTTGTGATAATCAGGATAAATACTGGATTTTATCATCACTTCAGGGTATCTCCTCCGAATAAAATCAATAAGTTCTATGCCATAATTAAATGGGAGTTCCTCATCAAAACGGTGTCTATCCCCCCTAATGACAAACAATTCTGTTATATCATTCTTCAAATACTCTTCAATAATAAAACATAACTCACATTCATCTTTATTATTAATCGCAATATGAGGAACCACATTTACATGAGTAAGGTTCTTTAATTCACAACACGTATTATAGGTATCTCGCCATTCAGTTTTACCTATCTCAGTATTCACTGTATAGAATAAGGGCGTTAGCTCTTCAGTATTTTTTAGCAAATGTTCTAATGTATTATCTATTTTAGACATAGCACTGATTTCAAAGCTCAAGGCTGTTTCCATATACATACCCTCGCTCTCTAACATTTCGCCACTAAAGCTTCACTCATTCATTAATCATAAGTAACAGCATCCCAAAAAACAAAACAATCGAACATTTAAAATAGAGGACATCTTATACCTTTAATCATTTTATTAAACGTTTATAGATGACTTGAAACACGGTTCCTCAACTCACTATTCTATAGAGAAAACACTGAATTATTTTAATTTTATATTCAATAACTTTATCCTTTTATTTAAATTATAGTTCATCATAGGAGAACAACTAAAATACTTCAACAAACAAAATACGCATAAAACGAGTGGTGTTTTTCTATCAACTCAGTCATGGCGCATATTCACGAACTCATCGAACAGACAGAATCAATCAATATTTAATTGATTACGAGGTTGATATAGGAAATCAAACGATTAATTTCATTATTATTGGTGCTTATTATTTTGAAAATTAAAAATGGTGATAGTGAACTCAGAAGATGAAGAGAATCATAAAACAAAGCATATATTAACACGTATAATGACTCATTATACGTGTTAATATCAATAAAAAATGGTAAAAATCAATCCATTGATTTTCACCATCGCCAAACGTAATTCAAATTAAATATACTCAAAAATTAATACACCACCACCACTCATATTACCTACCGATGCATTAGCCCTATTTTTTCCTAATGTCATACCAATATCTAATGTTTTATTTGTAATGCCTTGTAAAGTGGTAATTAACTGTTTTTTATTATCCACGGATAGCTCACCATACCAACCCGATGACGTGTTACCTAAATCTAAACTAGTACGAGTTGGATTAGCACTATCAATTGGTTTTGATGGTCGGTAAGTCACTTTAATATTGCCTGGATGAGTGCAACTAACCGTTATTGTTTTAGTCAAATTTTTACCTTCTGCTAATGACTGAGGTAATGTACCAAAATTAAAATCTAATTGAGTTTTATCGACTCGACACGTATTCACCACCGTGACATAAAAGTTTAACCTTGCTGAGTTTTTAGGCTGGATTAGCGCAACAGAACTTAACCATTTACTAGGTACCTCCGGATTCCTTACCCCAAACAAAGTTGTATCCACTTGAATAATATGCGGTGTACTTCTAATCGGTAAATTTGTATTACTAATTAAAGTTACTGCCGTTTGCCCACTAAAAGCCATCGGTGTATAAGGTACTGAATTGCACGTTGCACGCCCGACATTACCTGCACTTTGACCTATTTTTGCGTATTGAGCATTAGGATATCCCGAAATTGATCCCAAAGATTGAGGTAAAACAATTCTAAAATCAAATGCCTTCCGCGTTACAGGATCAACATATCTCACTGTATTTGGTACGATAACATACTGCACGTTAATTGAATTAGGAGAACCACCATAAGGAGCACAGGCACGAGTCCCCCAAGCATATTCTGTCATTCTCCCGCCAGAGCTACTTAAAATGGCATTCAACGTTAAGTTTACACCATTAAAATTAGCCCCTGTCCAAGTTGTATTTGCGGTAAACTGAGTGCCATTATATCCCATGACAGTCCAATCATCAGGGTCTCCAGCGGAGCTAATATTTGAAAAAGCAAATAATACGACCGGTAGTAAAGAAAAAAATTTTTTCATCATAAGACCTAATTCAGATTATAAATAACTCATCAAAATAGCCACCGTACTGTCAAAGCTACCTTCAGTTAATAGTGATTTATCAGGTGTAATTAAAGATGCACGAAGAATAAATGAGCCTTCTAGCTCATTACTCCCAAAAGGGATCCACTTATTTAAATCAAGATTAGTATTTTCTTTTGTCAACGAAATTCCTAATCCCTCCTTTGATGTGCGTAATACATTATTACCTACCTGTGTATAAATGCCATATTTTGTCGGATATAAATATAAGCTCATCACTTTGTTAGCGGGTACTGAACTACCAGCGCAGTTATATTTAAGTTGAATATCTTGATAAGCAGTTCCACTCTCTACGTCAGAAAAATCAATGTTATCAAAGTTCACAAACAAGGGTGATTGATTATTATTGCCTAAAACGGTACAGACCGGAGCAACAATCGTTGCACTAATATTTATTCTGACATCTGCACGACCGCTATTAAAATCAGCGGCAAGACTCCAATTGGATAGAAACAATAATAATAAGAGTAACTGTCTTGTCTTTATCATATTATTTCCTCTTATTAATTATAATTAACCATAACACTTGCTGTGCCATGAATAGTGCCAGGTTTAGCGAAATCACCTTTAGTTAAAAATGCATTTAAAACTAATTCTGCTTTACTATCATTAGTAACCTGTACTTCTAAAGGTTGATTAAATGATATAGGCTCCCCACTCATGCTTTCTAGGCCGACAATGAGACCGGTTCCACCTTGCGTTTTCAAATAATCAACGCCATTTCGCCTATATACATTAGTAGAGTCTAATGAAATTTTTATAATCTTATTCATCAGTGTCGGCGTACAATTTTGAAATTCAATTGCAAATGATTTTTTATCCGAGATATTGCCACCGATTTCAATATAGCCTAATGAATAAGGTATGAATTGAACTGTTATATCTGATTGTTTAATTTCACACTTTTTATCAACTAAATTACCATTAAAATTAATAACCAATTCACTGGCAAAAGCGGGAGATACCATCAAGCTAAGTAATATGACCAGTATTTTTTTAATCATAATCTAGCTCCATAATCACTGCTCTACCCTTAATTTTTTTAGTCTGTAGATAAACATTATTTCTACCTGAGAATAGCTTCTGAGATGCCATCACTTGCTGATTACCTTCAAACACTTTCGCTTTTGCCTGTAATGGAATTTTTATATTATTATCATTAAACAAGCATTTATCTAACTCAATAAAAAAGAAACTTCCAACATATTCATTAGCTAAAATGACACACGGAGAGTACATTAAACTTATTTTAAAATTCAGTTTTCCACTTAATTCATTCATCTTCATTGCAGATGTCACATCATTCGAAGGAAAATAATTGTTTTCCTCATACTGAGTGGCCATGCTACTAAATGAAATAAATAAAGTGTAAAACACTAAATAAAAATACTTCATTGCACTCTCACTTTGTTAGCTCTGAAATTTATTGTTTATCAGCTTTACAGACGGATGCATCACAGTTAAATGAAACTGTTGGCCTTCCGCCATAGTCGTTAATATAAGTAAGATAAGGCTTTTGAAAATGAGCAGTCTTGACTTGATAAGAACCAAAAGGTTCGATCATAAACGAATCAAAGGCGCCATTTTCTGACTTATTTCTATCACCGGCTAAGCCTATCACGGTCAAATAAAAAGGTGATGTATTTTTAACCACATAACCATTACTGACAGATTGTAATTCTAAATCTAAAGCCCAATTGGTTTTTGCCTTATCTAAAATCGCCTCTGGGCGATAGAATAATTTAATTCTTGACTGTAATGCGACCTGCATAACATTCGGTTTATCACTTTTAGGCGGGATCTCTCTTAAATTAAAGTAATAAACAGACTCTCTATCTTTCGGTAACTGAGATACATCCGTCGTCGAGATTCGAATCATACTTTTTACGTTTGGTTCCAAACGTTGAACCAATGGTGTTGCAATTAACGGCCCTGTTGTTAATTTATTACCATCTTTATCATCAATCCAAGCCTGAGCTAAATAGGGCAAAGTATCACTTTGATTCTCAATATTAATAATGACTGGATTAGAGCTCCCTTCTACTATCGCTCTTGTTCTATCAAGAGAAACCGCGGCCATGCTGTTATGTGCTATAAATAATAGTGGAATTAACAATAATTTATATTTCATAAAAACTCTCTATTTCTCACAAATTAAAATAATTTGATTTACATTATCTAAGGTTGGTAAGGTCGTACTGCATTGTATTTTATTAGACCAGTTGATATTTAACTTTTCTTCTGATTGAACCGCTGTTAACCAAACTAATCCATTATCGCTTACAATCCCGACCTCTCGTCCTTTTTCATTTAATACCTGAGAACCAAATGGTGGTGACCCTGAGTTATCAGACATTTTAATCGTTGCAAATAATTTAAAACCTTTATCTGCACTTATTTTTCTATATCCAATAGCGCCTTCTGTTAAGGCGATATCATAAATTGTATTTGATGATTCAATATTATCTGGTAATTTACTCATATCCACATTGTAACTATTTTTATAATAGTTAGTCATGTTAGGAATAACGCCAATACCTAATCCATTCGTCACGGTTGTACCATTATTTAAAGGAACATCCGCGATATTATTTGTGTCTATCATTAACCTTGAGGCAGAAGAATATGATGAACTGTGTAAAGCTACACCATGTTGCGTCAATGTCACCCCACCATTGAGTCCTAAGCCTAAACTACTATCCCCTTTATCCGAGATAGACATATTACTATTGATAGATGCATAGCGTGTCGGTAAATCATACATTCCAGCAAGTGTACTTTGTTTTTTGGCATCTTTACCGTAGCTTGTCGATGCACTTATATTATAGTAGTCATTATCATCTGTTAAATTAGACACTGAAACACGCGAATTATAAGTATCGTTATATTTCATTGTATCAAAAGTATAAAACTGCTTACCAAATGGCACAGAAAGCATTAAGCTAATTTGGTCATCATATTTATTTTGATAATAACTTCTATTTGCTGATAATGTAATGCTTCCTCCCTGTAGTTTTAAGTAAGGAAGATTGATACTTTTACCTATATTAAGACCATATTGATGAGTTTGACCTCTATCCCAATATTGTTGCAATTGATAATTTAAGTTTATATTAAACTCACCTAAGCGCTTAGAAAGCGTTATTTGATAACGTTCTTTTTCGCTATCAACAACCCTATCATCTCTTAAATCTAAATATTGGGATAATGTATAGTATTTTCTATCAGTAAATCGATATCCTGCAAAAGTTAAGTCCATATCGTAGTCATCGAATGTTTTCGAGTAATTAACACTGTATGAGTTACCTGAAGGACTATCATGATCTAATTGTGCGAACGAACGCGTAATGTTCACAGAAAGTGCACCAAACCGATTCATAAAACGACCAACACCTAATGAAACCTGTTGATAGCCTTGGCTAATATCTGTTGCACCGTTTAACGACCAATTGTTATTTAAACCGTGAGAAGCCTCTGCTCTAAAAAAGAACACACCACGATATACCGAATGATCCACTTTTGTCGGTTGCCCCGCAGATACGTTATATCGTGTGGTGCCCGGACGCGTTAAATACGGAACATTCGAACTACTCACTGTAAATTGTTGTTCAGTACCATCCTGCTCAATAATTTTTACGTTAAGCTCACCACGAGTTCCACTGTTTAATGATTGAATCTTAAATGGTCCAGCAGGTACATTTCCATCGTGCAATACACGTCCAAGTTGTGTAATGACAACTCGTGCATTCGTTTTAGCTATACCTGTTATCTCTGGTGCATATCCACGTAACCTTGGTGGTAACATGGAATCATTAGTGAATAATGATAATCCTGTAAATTTAATTGGCTCTAAAATTTGTGAGGGGGTTGTACTCTCACCAATCACTAATTTAGAATCTAGCGCTTTTATATTTCTATATAAATAAATGGCATTAAATAAAAAATTACGTATTGTCGATGTTTTACCATTGGAATTTTGTCTTTGATAATTACCATAGTATTCACTACGTAGGCGCCATGCTCCCATATTGGCGCCAAGATATCCACTAATGGAAGCAATCTGATTCTTTAAGCTATCCCGATCACTATATTGATAGTTTGCATTATAGTCTAATAACAACCCACTGATACCTTCATCCCACAATGATTTCGGTAACCAGTTATTATCCATATATTCGAGATATAATTGTGGTATATTCAGCGTCACAGTGCCTTCGGATAAATTAGGGACAACACTGACCCCTTTTAATGCCGAAAAATCAATACACGCCCCATCATTCCAATAGGTTAATTGGTCAATATACTTTTCTTTAATACCTAAGCTATTAATGTATGACTTATCAATGCACACATCACTGACAGAGGCATCTGTACTATCACCAATAATTTGAATAGGAACTGTAGACTGCGTCAATTGAGTGCTATTTATAATGATGTTAAAGAAATAAGTTCCCGGTAGAATGAAATTAGGATTTTTAAATCTTGAGACGTCAATGTTAGCTTTATCTTCGCTATCAAGTATATCGGTATTAAACTCTACAGCGTAAGACACTTTAGTCAAACAAAGCATCGATACCATGAATATCGTTATTTTTTCTTTTGTTGATAACATCATAAATACTCATTAGATTAATAGTAATCGATATCAAATGTAATGATACTTGAGAATTCTCCTAATTGAGGCTTTAGCTTATCAACAACAATAACCTCAGATAAAAAGTCTAATTGCTGTTCATTAATCGATTTTGTTTTCCCGGATATTCTTTTTAATTTATAAATTGGGTAGTATTGATTAGGTTTAACAACATCGTTTCCACTTAATATATAAATAGCTAAACCATCGGCATCATTAAATTTAAAGCCATTAAAATTATTTGTTGCTGGACCTGTAAACTTTATTCGTACAGGCGATTTTTCATCATTGAAGTAAGAATTTGATAATTGGCAATTATTTAAAATTATTTTAAATGGTTTCTTTATCTTATTTTCTTCTAACTTGCTTAAGGCATAGGCACCAAAATCAATAATTTGGTCTTTACTCGTCAATTGAATTGAGCAACCAGAAGCGAGTACCTCTCCTTTTACTGTTGCCTGTCCCCAATTCATTGCAGCAAAGACTGGCATACTGAAAATAGGTGAGAATAACAGAGTAATAATCAGCAAGCTTTTCATAGTATTAATTTTTCAAATTATAGGCTCCTTCGCCTAATAGTGAAGGAGCCTGTATAACTTACTGGTATGCGATTTCGAAAGTAGAGATCGTTGAGAAATCACCTGCTGTTACAGCATTAGCACCCACCTTCTTAACGAAAGCAGAATAAGTCAATGTATTATCACCATCACGTAGGTTCAGTGCCGCAGGGGTTCCAAAAGTAATATCTTGGATACCAACTGCAACGTTTGCTGCGCTACCTGATGTTGCTAAAAGATTTTGACCTGCAATTTTGCTAACACCATCAAAAGTAATCGTTGCGGTCTTAGTAACTGTGACTGGGTTTTGTGGATCTGTATCGTCAATAGAAGTCAAAGAACAATTTTTCAGGTTCAATTCAAAATTTTTGTATTTTGAATCGCCCGCATTTAATTGGCTTAGAGATAGCTGGCCAAAATCAACAACCGTTGCCGTACCGCCTTGACCCGCATCTAGGTTACAAGGAGTATCACGAACTTCACCTTTGAAAGTCACGGTGCCTGAGTTAACGTCTGCAAGTGAAGCGAAAGATGTGGTTAACATAGCCGCTGCTAATACAGCCATAGCTTTATTTAATTTCATACTATTTCCTATCAATGTTTTAAGTTTAATTATAAATTGAATAATAAAATTAAGACTATTTAATTACTCAACACAGATAAACATATCTGTATTAGAAAGCATTTTAGATAAAACACTTTCTAATACATAAAAATTCACGAAGTCCATCCCCATTAGCTATAAAGCTAAAAGGTTAATTTAATATATTAGAAAGACAATACAGCTAAAACTAGTTTAACTTTTACCTATACTATAAAGATTCTTTAAACAGAAATAGGTTATCATTTCATAACATGTAATCTTTTGGTGTTATATGGCAATCATCAGACTTAAAGAATGACGAATATGAAATAAAGTCTAAAAATGACACATTCATCACTGATAGTATAAATGTAAAATCTGATAATGAGAGTGTATGATAACCTCTTTCATACCGTGAAATTTGCTGTTGACTTACACCTATTAATTTACCAAGCTCAGCTCCCGTTAACCCTTTTTTTATTCTAATCATTCTTATAAATTCACCAATTTCAGAGTTAATCACATCAAAATGTTCTTTTTCTTGTGAAACCATAAAACAATCTCTCTAGTGCAAGTATTTATCAGAATAAAAAAAATGAAAAACCAAATAGAAATAAATTATTAGATAATTAAATACTCTTTATTTGCATGTAATCTAACTCTTATCTATATTCGATTAAAGAAGTTTATTTCGATCGAACAAACCACTTACGATAGGTGAGACCTATCAAGTGACGTAAATTGTTCGATGAATTAAATAATAATATAAATACAACTACTGGATTTTCACAACTAACCAAATGATTAAAAAGACTTTTTGAATAATACACTTTAAATGATTACTTTATATTTTAATAATCCCATTAAATTAATATACGTATATTTACCCATTATTATTAAAATAAATTTTTACATATGAAAACATTAAAAAATACGTATACCCATTTATCATGTTTTTCGCTAAAATAATTTTTTAGACAAAAACAAACTTAATAACATTATCGTAAATAAAATAACCAAAAGCAAAAACAACTAAAATGAGTTTCATTATTTTTTATAATATTTAAAATTAAAAAATAAACATTTTAATTGTCTTTATGATTATTTACCCCTACCATCAAAGCATTATCTACTAAATTATCTTGTATCTCACTCATCGATTTTTGTAAATTCAAGTAAACTCTCTTTTCGTGTTAATTTTTAATATGTTTCCCAAAAACCAACACAAAACCATATCGAGAATTTGTCGTTTGAGAGTTAATAGTGAATGCCGTTACAAATAACCTTCAAATCGGTTACCTGTACATTGATAACTCGCTCTTGCTAGGTGGCTTTTGAACGTGACACTGAAACTGAAATGAGTTTACGGCGATTTGATATCTATCTTTAGACTAAAAATAATTAATGGATAAGCGGTATCCTGCATCGTCTCACAATCAATATCAGAAAACGTTCTAACCTATCTAAAAGGCATTCTGTGCCCTACCTAACACTGGGTTATGTACGTTGTTAAGGCACTCTCTTCGAAGATTGTGATACCGACGTTACCAAGAGGAAAAAGATAACAAAAGCTCAGGGAGCACGGGTTTTCATGAGTGACCTCCACTGATAATTTTCTCCAGCCGAGTCTCAACGTCCCTTTAAGGCTAATGTTAGAAAAGCTGCGCCTGACTTTTTGGAGATAAAAAAAACCCAGCGTTAGCTGGGCAACCACTATAAAATTGACTCAAAAAATACTCGATACAACACGTCCAAATACAACTACTGGCAACACTGCATTGGAGGCATGCTGAATACAACAACATTAACAATTAATAACGAACCATGACCGACTTCAGTTCTGTGTAATGTTCAATAAACGCACTGCCGAATTCACGACCGATACCCGAGGATTTAATCCCGCCAAAAGGTACGGCAGGGTCAAGGAATGTGTGCATATTGACCCAAACGGTTCCTGCCTCGATACGTGAAATCATACGCATCGCCTTACTCAGATCGTTAGTCCAAAGGCTCGCAGCCAAACCAAATGGCGTACTGTTCATCTGTTCGATCAACTCTTCTTCATCATCGTAACTTAAGAAAGTACCCACTGGACCGAATGTTTCTTCTTTCATTAACGCATCATCTGGGCTGTTCGCACGGATAATGGTTGGCGGTACGAAATAACCCGCACCAGCTATCGGCTGACCACCGTAGACAATTTCATTGCCTTCTTTACGCGCTTTCTCAAATAACCCTAAAATCTTTTCATAATGGGCTTTATTCGCCAATGGCCCCATTTCGGTTGTTTCATCCAACGGAGAACCAATTTTCAAGGTAGATAAACGCTGTTTAAGCTGAGCTAATACTTCATCCATCAAAGAAGATGGGATATAGAAACGCTCCGCTGCCGCACAAATCTGGCCTTGATTGAGGTAACCCGCTTCAATAATGCCATCAACAATTTTTTCAACAGGCAGGTCAGCCAAGAAAGCCGCCCCATTCTTACCGCCTAATTCGAGAGTTACACGGGTGAGTTTCCCTTCCATTGCAGCTCGGCCTACGGCAAGTCCTGTGGGTACTGACCCCGTAAAGGTCACTTTCGAACATAATGGGTGACTAATTAACGCTGGGCCAACTTCACGACCACCGCCGTTAACAATATTAATAACACCATCAGGGATCCCAGCTTCTTTGGCTAATTCAACCACTCTCAGCATAGTTAACGGTGTAAATTCGCTCGGTTTTAAAACAATAGTACAACCACAAGTCAGCGCCGCTGCCAACTTCCAAATGGAAATCATAATTGAGAAGTTCCACGGAATAATGCCGGCAACAACCCCTACTGGTTCACGCTGGGTAAAGGCTGAATACTGTTCACCTTTAAATGATGGTAGAGAGACATTCAGTGTTTCACCGCTAATTTTTGTCGCCCAACCTGCAAAATAACGTAAGAACTGAGCAGCAGAGCCAACTTCAAGAAAACGCGATAATTGGATGGTTTTCCCTGAACATAAGGTTTCTAACTGCGCCAGCTCTTCAAGATGTTTTTCGAGCAAGTCCGCTAAGCGATTGAGGCAGTTACCTCTCTCCATCGGCGTTGTTTTTGCCCAAGCACCACGAAAAGCGGTGTAAGCAGCCTGCATAGCAGCATCCACTTCGGCCTTAGTGCCTTCTTTCACTTTCGCGATAACTTGCTCTGTGGCAGGGTTAACGACTTCAAAGAAGGCATCCCCCTCACCGGAAACTGGCTGGCCGTTGATAAAATGTCCATGTTGACGTTGCAAAAACGCACTAACTTCCGGCAATAGGGCTAATTGATTCATCGTTATCACTCCACTTTTAAAAATAAATTATGCGTTTACACAAGCAAGATAATGCTTAACAAAACGCTCAGCGGTGATCTCCCATAGGACTTCAGTGCCTTTAGCAGCAAACCAAGTGTCACCTTTATGATATTCAACAGTCTTACCTGTTTTGACATCAGTCAGTTTGACTGAGCCTTCGTATACTGTCGCCATTTCATCAAATGGGTAAACCATTTTAAACTTACCTTTAGTACAGGCAAAAATACCACACGTTAGGTTATCTGTTGGCTCACCATGGATCATCGCAACGCTAGCTTGTGGGTCACCTTCAACAACCTCTGATCCTAAATTGGTTACACTACCAATATTCAGTAAATCAGGAAGTGGTTTGTTTAACAGTAGTGGACTAATCATGACTTCACCTTTTTATTTATTAACACGATGGTACAAAATAGTTGAGTTAGCGGCGCCCCTGCCAGTAACCCGATGTTTGGTGCATAATTTTTGCCAGTGATACGATGACATTACGCAGTTTGTCCTTACCAATGATGTTGGCATGAGGAATAGAACTCATTAAGTCATAACGGCTTGACCCTTCGACCATACCTTCTGCAAGCACTTTGCACACGATCTGGCTCGGCGTCACACCAAAACCGGAATAGCCTTGTACATAAAATACATTTTTATGTTGTGGCAATGTTCCTATTTGCGGGAATAGGTTCGCACTACATGCCATCGGTCCGCCCCATGCTAATTCGATTTTGACATCTTTTAGATAGGGGAAAACTTTTAGCATCAAATTACGGTTCCAAGCTTTTAGATCAGACGGGATATACTCAAGAAAATGCGTTGAGCTACCAAACAGCAGCCTGTTTTCTTTTGTCACTCGGTAATAATCAATGACAGGGCGAATATCACTGTAAGCACCACGAATAGGGCTAATTTGCTCAATGAGTTCTTCAGGTAACTCTTCTGTCATTAATTGATAAGCGTAGGTATTAATGGTTTTTGGGTAAATTGTGGGTTCAAGACCATTCAGGAATGAGTCACAAGCCCATAGCATTTTTTGCGCTCGCACAGATCCCATTGCCGTACGCACTGTGATGGTATTACCATATTCCACATTGACGACTTGGCTGTTTTCGAAAATTTTCGCGCCATAGACTTCGCTAATAGCTTTTGCTTCACCCAAGAGTAAATTCAAGGAGTGAACATGACCGCCGCCCATATGCTTGATGCCACAGGTATATGCATCCGAACCAATGATCTGTTTAAGATCAGAGCCTGAGTAAAACTCAATTTCCTCATCTGGATCGACGGCTTTAAAATCATTCAACCAACTGCGTAACGTTTTTTCTTGGCGTTTGTTACTCCCTAAGTAGGCGTAACCACGACAAAAATCGGCATCAATATTATATTTAGCAATACGGTCGCGCATGATCCCCGCCCCCATGTTGCTAAGCTTAAAAATAGTTTCTAAACCTTCCTTGCCAACATATTTTTTAATGGCGTCAATATCATGACCGATTCCCGCCATGACTTGTCCACCGTTACGCCCTGAACCGCCATATCCCAAATAACGCCCTTCTAAAATCGCGATATTGGTGATGCCTTTTTCACATAATTCAAGTGCCGTATGGATACCGGAAAAGCCACCACCAATGATCACAACGTCAACATCTAAGTCTTCTCTCAATGTTGGAAAACGTAGGTCATACTTTTTAGTAGCAGCGTAATAAGTTAATGATTCTACTTGGTTATTCATAATGGATACCCTATTTAGTATCTTTCGATAACCTCGATTATCTTAACCTTGCTTTAACATTTACATAGCCCTTTAGGGATATTTGAAACATTGATTTAACATTTGTGACACAGGTAGAATATTTCGATATAAACAACTAATTTAAAAACATAACAAAAACAAATTAAATCATAATATTACGTATTATTTTTATATTAATAATCACAATTTTAAAGTCATGCTTGATGTTAGAAATTTCAACACAAACAGCGACGATAAGAAGGGTGGTTTCGATGATTCATTAATAAGTTAAACAATTCTGCTTGAGAATTAATATCCAACTTTTGATAGATATTCTTACGATGGTTTTTTACTGTGCCTAAACTAATAAAGAGAGACTGCGCAATCTGCGGAGAGCCTTTACCTTCAAGGATCAGCTCCACTATTTCACACTCTCTTGGCGTTAAACCGAAACGAGTCTGCATATCTGCTAAGCGATAGTGGCTAGAAACATCATTTGGAGAAATTTCTTTATGCAGTTTTGCCATGCTACGAATAATTTCAAATGCTTCTTTTAAAGGTGCCTGTGTTGATTTTTCAGATAAAAACGGTTCATCTTCATTACCAAAAAAGATCCCTAACTGCCTATCTGCGGTGATTTCCAGTAGCAGCCCCGCTTCATCACACCAACCTGTTTTCCGGTAAAAATTGAGATAGTAATCCGTGTGATAAAAACCTTTTGGTGCTAGTTCTCTCAATGTCAGCACCTGTGAACCTCCCCCTTTTTGTAACTCTTGGTAGAAAGGATCCATAAGGTAAGCCCCGCGTTGATAAATGCGGTTCACACTGTCACTGTTGCGCTTTTCAACTTTCGATAAAAAGCGTGGTGGGGCATCTTTTTCAAATGAATAAACAATGGCATTATCAAATGCAATAAATGATGATAGCCATGATAATAAATTAGGATAAAATTGGTTGGTTGCAACAGAATCAATCACATCAGGTAGTTTATCCAGATAGTTTTCCATTCTGCCTCCAAAGTCATTAACTTATTAATAAGCTATTTTCTTTCAGCGATAAAATCAGCTGCCAAAAGCTTATAAAAACCACATTATCCTAAGCAACTCAATCCAATTGTTATTAATATGTTAATCAAATCACACTCTCGTCCAAAAGTATTAATAATTTGTTACCAACTATTTATCACCATCCATATAAATCCGAGATGTATCACAGGAAATGTACACGCAATTTTTTAACCTTAATAACACGCTTAGATAGACTCAATTAGCAATGGATCCTATGGTTAAGCTCATTCCTTAATACATTCATGCTTAACCATTTTCCTGCCAACTTTAGGAGAGAAAAATGCCACAAAAGAAAATCATTTTAGACTGCGACCCCGGCCATGATGATGCAATGGCAATTCTATTGGCATTAGGGCATCCTGATATCGATGTGCTAGCAATTACTACTGTCGTCGGTAATCAAACGTTAGATAAAGTCACCCACAACGCTCAAGCCATCACTGAATTCGCTGGTGGAAAACAAATCCCTATTGCAGCAGGCTGTCCTCGCCCACTAATACGTAATATCCAAAATGCGGCAGAAGTACATGGTATAAGTGGCCTTGATGGCACCCATCTTCCTTCCCCTACACAGCCACTCGATAAGCGCCATGCCGTTGATCTCATCATAGATACCCTAAAATCCCATCCACCTAAAACGGTCACACTCGTTCCTACTGCGGGGCTAACTAATATTGCCCTTGCTGTAAGAAAAGCGCCTGAGATCGTCGATTTAGTTAAAGAAGTGGTTTTAATGGGAGGAGGCTACCACACCGGAAATCGTTCTGCGGTCGCCGAATTCAATATTGCTATCGACCCAGAAGCTGCTCATATTGTGTTTAATGAACGCTGGCCACTCACCATGGTAGGCCTCGATTTAACACACCAAGCAAGGCCGACAGACAAAATTATGGCCGATATCGCCGCACTCAATACACCGATAAGCCAGTTTGTCGTGGACTCATTAAGTTACTACACTGCGGGATATCGCCAACGTAATGGAACCAATGAGCACGCCCCTGTGCATGACCCTTGCGCTGTTGCTTATGTTATTGATCCAACATTAATCACAACCCAAAAAGCGCCGGTAAATATTGAATTACAAGGGGCACTGACCACAGGGATGACTGTCACTGATTTCCGGCATCCGCCAGCTAGCGACTGCCATACGCAAGTTGCGACTCGATTGGATAATGCTAGATTGTGGGAATTGTTTATTGATTCATTGAAAAGATTACCTAATTAGGCCTTTTCAAAACAAGGGTAGCCAATGTTTCCATTCGCTACCCTTTAGCGATTATTTAGCGATAGCTTTCAACTTAGTGTAACGACGGATCAAACGCCATTTTAACTTGATCGTCGTCGCATGAGACCAGATCACATCCCAATAACCTTTCTCAAAAAACATGCGGGCGACATCTCGCTGTGTTTCCGGTGATTTAATGGCAAGTATGGCTTGAGTAATCCCAAGCCCTTCTTTACCGACCTGCCATAAACACGCTGGCGCCTGTTCAACCTGTTTCGGATAGCGCTTATAGATATCCAACAGCATATCAATGATTTTCAAATAGGTATTTATCTTACGAATAGACCGTTCATCCCCTTGCAAGGAGTGGGAAACCGACTGATTATGGATCAGATAATCGTAATATTGCTCATTAATAAATTGAACTCGCTTCGCCACCAGCAGTAATTCCGTAGTCCATGGAATATCTTGATGGTGCAATTTAGGTTCAAAGGAAAAGTTATGCTGGCGAATTAAATCCAAACGATAAAGATTCAACCAAGTCACATGTAAAAATTTACGTGAACTTAAACCAATTTCCAGCCATTCAGGGCCACTAATCACACCTGTTGATGGTACTTTATTGGGTGGAAAAATCGCTTTTGGTGCATCACCATTAGTGTAAATATATGTTCCGTTACAGGTGGCTACATCCAAATCTCCCGCCAACGCAATTTCTAACAAGCGACCATACATTTTAGGACTAATTTCGTCATCAATATCAGGGAAAGTGATATATTTCCCTCGCGCTTCTGCCATGCCGGTATTACGTGCGACAGAAACCCCCTGATTGTCTTGCGTTAATAATGTAAAGTGACTGAATTTATCTTGATACTGGCGGATCACCGCCTCACTGTTATCTTTTGAACCATCGTTTACGACGATTAATTCCCAATTACTCAGATTTTGCGCTAATAAGCTATCAAAAAAATGAGGAAGAAACTTTTCACCATTATAAACGGCAACGACAATACTCAAAACAGGTGCAGGAGACATGTATTAACCTTATTAAACCATTCATTCGAAAGCCACCTTCCTTGGTCACTTTCTGCTATTATTTTGTTCAAACGATACTTTTTAAAACTCATCTAAACACGGTAATTTAGATGATTAGAGAGAAAATATATATATTGGTTCCACTGTCATAAAAAATTCACAATTAAAAAGTGGAGCCTCCATCTCTTGGCTTACAGACATAGATTCCTTCTAAATCGGATTTATTTACCTACCGAAAGGTGAACTAATTATCGCAATATCAGCCTAATTAACATTAAACACACCTTAAATTAGACAAAAAGGATCACTCTGTGGCAGGAAGTAGCTTACTTGCTTTACTTGATGACATTGCAGCCGTATTAGATGACGTTTCTGTAATGACAAAAATGGCCGCGAAAAAAACCTCCGGTGTATTAGGTGACGATCTCGCCTTAAATGCCCAACAAGTCACAGGGGTTCGAGCAGAACGAGAAATCCCTGTGGTATGGGCCGTAGCAAAAGGCTCTTTTATCAATAAACTGATATTGGTTCCGCTCGCCTTATTGATCAGTGCCTTCATACCTTGGGCCGTGACGCCTTTACTGATGATTGGTGGGGCTTACCTGTGTTTTGAGGGCGCAGAAAAATTAATGCACAAATATCTCCATTCCGCCCAAGAACACCATGAAAAAAGGGAACAAAAAGCCGTCATGTCGCCGGAAGAGCTGGCGGCATTTGAGAAAAGCAAAATCAAAGGAGCAGTACGTACGGATTTTGTGTTATCCGCTGAAATTATTGCGATCACACTCGGTATCGTTTCTGCAACAACCTTTATGAACCAAGTTATTGTTCTTTCCATTATTGCGATTGTTATGACAATTGGGGTTTATGGGCTAGTGGCAGGTATTGTCAAACTGGATGATCTCGGATTCTATTTACAGAAAAAGGCTTCTGCTTGGTTAAGCAAATTAGGTACATGGCTTATTTACGCCACGCCTTACCTAATGAAAACCTTATCCGTTGTCGGCACAGCTGCCATGTTTATGGTCGGAGGCGGTATTCTGACTCATGGTATAACAACAGTCTATTATTGGATAGAAGAGTTAGCCCTAGCGCTATCATTAACACCTGCAATTGGTAAGGTAATGCAATTCATTACGCCTTCATTGGCAAACCTTATTTTTGGGTTAATCGTGGGCATTATACTCGTTTTGCTTATCACTTTAGCCAAACAAGTCAAAACACGTTTAAGCGCCTAAAGAAGCAAAAAACCCCATATCGATGATATGGGGTTGCTACATTAGCAATATTTGTTGTTTACACAAGAACACGAGCTGACCTTGCCTTCATTTGCAAGGCCATATTTTTAGTGACGATTTCTCACTAGCTGGTAACGGCGCGTAATATACTCTATTGGCGCACTCCAGATATGCACTAAACGGCAGAATGGGAATAACAAAAATAGCGTCATTCCTAAAACAAGGTGTAACTTAAAGACAATTCCAACTCCTTCGAGGTATTGTGACGCCCCCCAATGGAAGGTGACAACCGATTGTGCCCACCCTACCAATTTCAACATTTCACTACCATCCATATGCTGAGCAGAGAATGGAATAGTCAGTAACCCTAAACAGACCTGTATTACCAGTAAGGTTAAGATCATAATATCGCCAAAGGATGAAGTAGCTCTGACACGCGGATTCGTTAAGCGGCGCTTTAATAACATCGCTCCACCTATCAGTACCATTAGCCCACATACGCCCCCACCAATCATCGCCATCAATTGCTTAATATGCATTGGCAAGAAAGACTCATATACCCAATGCGGGGTTAACATACCGAAAAAATGCCCCAAAAAGACACCAATGATCCCGACATGGAACAAATTGGACGCTAAGCGCATATTCTTTTTATCAAGCATTTGGCTTGAACCAGCTCGCCAGCTATATTGCCCATAGTCATAACGTAACCAGCTACCGACAATAAACACAGTACCGGCAATGTAGGGGTAAATATCGAAGAAGAATTGATTGATAAAATTCATTTTTGAACTCCCGCATTATAGCCCGCATCAAGATCCAAATATTGAGGCACAACCGCGTTTGCAAAGCGATGTTGATGAGCCGTCACTTCACTCGCGCAACTTTTTTCATCGGTAAAGAATTTCACTTGCTCCTCTTCCCAAACAGCATCCAATGCCTCTGGCGTATCATCTCGTGCTTCCGCTGCGACTTGCCCACTCAATTGGCTAGTTTCGATAGCAGTCGCCGATAGCGTCAAAAGAAGGTCAAATAACACACCGAATCGGCTTTGGCGTTGTTTCAATCTTTCACCCAATAGCGCCAAAATTGGCGCAATATCGCTTAAGCCTTCACGGGTTTGGTCGGGGGTTAATACCGTTAAATATTCCAAATAAATCGGTAAATAGTCCGGTAATTCGCGGCAATCAATCTGCAATCCTTGCTGTTGATACTGCGCCATCAAATCAACCATTGCTTGCCCTCTATCACGAGACTCCCCATGCACATGTTCAAATAGCAACAAGGAAGTTGCGCGTCCTCTATCAAATAGCTCGCAATATTGTGCTTGCATGTCTAACAGATCTTCATCAAGGTATTCGCGCACAAACATCATCAGTTGAACGGCTTGGGTAAATGGCAACTCATTCGCTTGCTCTAGCGCCTCGATAAGCTCATCACGATGCTGCCATAACGCTTCACTTGGGTAGTCAAGTAAGCGCGAAATCACTTTCAACGACATCATAATGTTTTCTCCTGCGATGTTTTTGGTGTCACATCTATCGCATCGATACGGCGACTATTAAACAAATTCACCTTGCTATCGCTGCCATGACAGCCATCGCCAAAGCTAAAGCCACACGCTTTCGCTTCTGGGAAAGCTTCTCGCGCTAACTCACGATGGCTTGATGGGATCACAAAGCGGTCTTCGTAGTTCGCTATTGCCAAATAACGATACATCTCTTGTGCCTGAGCTTCTGTTAGACCAACTTGTTCTAGTGCACTGGTGTCACATTGATTTTCTACTGTTTCAGCCCGTTTATAGTGACGCATCGCTAACATACGTTTTAGTGCAAGCAATACTGGCTCGACATCTCCAGCGGTTAATAAATTCGCTAGGTACTGTACTGGGATACGTAAACTTTCAACATCAGGTAAGACACCATTGCTCGCCAACATACCTGCATCCGCAACGGATTGGATGGGTGACAAAGGCGGCACATACCACACCATCGGTAAAGTTCGATACTCTGGGTGCAATGGCAATGCAAGCTTCCACTCCATCGCCATTTTATAAACAGGAGACTTTTGAGCAGCGTCGATCACACTCAGAGGGATCCCTTGTTTTTGTGCTTCTTCTATCACATGTGGATCATGTGGGTTAAGGAATACATCAAGTTGGCTTTGATATAGGTCGGTTTCTTTTTCTACACTCGCCGCTTGCTCAATCTTATCGGCATCGTATAGCAGCACGCCTAAATAACGGATGCGCCCAACACAGGTTTCAGAGCACACTGTCGGCATACCAGACTCAATGCGTGGATAGCAGAAAATACATTTTTCTGATTTACCACTTTTCCAATTGAAGTAAATTTTCTTGTATGGACAGCCTGTTAAGCACATTCGCCAACCACGACACTTATCTTGGTCAATCAAGACAATGCCATCTTCTGAACGTTTATAGATAGCACCACTCGGGCAAGTCGCCACACAAGCTGGGTTCAAACAGTGCTCACATAAGCGCGGCAAATACATCATGAATGTATTTTCAAATTGCCCATACATCTCTTTTTGAATATGCTCAAAGTTCTTATCGTGTGCGCGTTTGCTAAATTCGCCACCAAGATCATCTTCCCAATTTGGCCCCATATTGACATTGCTCATACGCTGCCCAGTAATTAATGAGCGTGGGCGAGCCGTTGGCACATGTTGCCCTTCTTTAGCATTTTTTAAATGACTGTAGTCATAATCAAATGGTTCATAGTAATCATCCAGAGCAGGAACATCTGGGTTAGCGAAGATCTTTGAAAGTACCCCGACTCGGTTGCCCATACGCGGCACTAATTTACCTTTGATATTACGGATCCAGCCGCCCTTCCATTTTTCCTGATCTTCCCAATTATGGGGATAACCGATACCTGGTTTCGTTTCGACGTTATTAAACCAAGCATATTCAACGCCTTCACGGCTGGTCCAGACATTCTTACAGGTCACTGAACAGGTATGACAACCAATACATTTGTCGAGGTTCAATACCATGCCGACTTGAGAACGAATTTTCATTATGCTTTCTCCTTTCCGCTCAGCGCCTGCTGATAGCCATCTTGCTCACCATCAAGCCAATCGACCTGCTTCATTTTACGTACCACCACAAATTCATCGCGGTTAGAGCCCACGGTGCCATAGTAGTTGAAGCTATATGCTAAATGCCCATAACCACCAATCATGTGGGTCGGTTTAGGGCAGACGCGGGTCACTGAGTTATGGATCCCGCCGCGCTGCGCCGTAATTTCGGAGCCTGGCAAATTAATCAAGCGTTCTTGCGCGTGATACATCATGATCATGCCATCAGGAATACGCTGGCTCACCACGGCTTTCGCGGTCAACGCCCCGTTGCTGTTGAAGGCTTCTACCCAATCGTTGTCTTCAATACCTAACTGGCGGGCATCTTCTTCACTTAACCAGACAATCGGTCCGCCTCGACCCAGCGTTAGCATCAGTAAATTGTCACTATATGTGGAGTGGATCCCCCATTTTTGATGCGGCGTTAAGAAGTTAAGCGCCTTTTCAGGGAAACCATTTGGCTTTTTCCCCATCAACGGTTGGGCCGCACGGGTATCAATAGGAGGACGATAAACCACAAGGCTTTCACCAAAAGCTCTCATCCACTCATGATCCTGATATAACTGTTGACGACCACTTAAGGTACGCCAAGGGATCATTTCATGAACATTGGTATAACAGGCATTGTAAGACACATGCTCATCTTCCAAGCCTGACCATGTGGGACTAGAGATGATTTTACGTGGCTGCGCAACAATGTCGCGGAAACGGATTTTTTCATCCTCTTTATAGCGTGCTAAATGGGTATGATCACGGCCTGTGACTTTACCTAAAGCATCCCACGCTTTCACTGCCACCTGCCCGTTGGTTTCTGGTGCTAACGTTAAGATAACTTCCGCAGCATCAATAGCAGTTTCAATCTTCGGCCGTCCTTGATTAACGCCACTAGGTTGGGTTTTATTCAGTTTTTTCAGGAAGTCTATTTCATCTTGCGTATTCCAACTGATCCCTTTACCGCCATTACCGAGCTTATCCATCAAAGGACCAAGTGAGGTATAACGTGCATAGGTCGATGGATAATCACGCTCAACCGTCATAATGTGCGGTGCCGTTTTCCCTGGGATCAATTCGCATTGGCCTTTTTTCCAATCACGCACATCGAAAGGTTGCCCCATTTCAGCGGCACTGTCGTGCTGGATTGGCAGCGTAACAACGTCGGTTTCTTTCCCGAGGTGACCTACGCTGACTTCTGAGAATGCTTTAGCAATCCCTTTATAAATTTCCCAATCGCTTTTCGATTCCCAAGCAGGATCAACCGCCGCAGACAATGGATGAATAAATGGATGCATATCCGAAGTATTCATATCGTCTTTTTCATACCACGTTGCGGTTGGTAGAACCACGTCCGAGAACAAACAGGTACTCGACATTCTAAAGTCGAGGGTTACGACTAAGTCGACTTTTCCTTCTGCCGCTTTATCTGCCCATTCAACCTCTTCAGGCTTCACTTCTCCTTGTTGTCCTAAATCAAGCCCCTGAATACCATTTTCAGTACCTAATAGGTATTTCAATAAATATTCATGGCCTTTACCGGCTGAGCCAAGTAGGTTCGAACGCCAAATAAATAGGTTACGCGGAAAGTTTTGTGGGCTATCGGGTTGCTCCGCAGCAAAGCGAATATTCCCTTCTTTCAATTGGTTAACCGTGTAATCTACCGCCGACATACCTGCACTTTCGGCTTGTTTAGCAATCGTAATAGGGTTAACGTTTAATTGTGGTGCGGAAGGTAACCATCCCATGCGCTCTGCGCGCACATTCATATCAATAAGAGAGCCGCTAAATGCTTTTTTATCGGCTAATGGGGATAATAGCTCTTCCGTCTTGACTGTTTCATAGCGCCATTGGCTTGAATGATTGTAGAAAAATGAGGTGCTATTCATATGGCGCGGTGGACGTTGCCAATCTAAGCCAAAAGCAAGAGGCAGCCAACCCGTTTGTGGACGTAATTTTTCTTGTCCGACATAGTGTGACCAACCACCACCACTTTGTCCTATACAGCCACAGAACACTAACATATTAATAATAGCGCGATAGGTCATATCCATGTGATACCAGTGGTTGATACCTGCACCAACAATCACCATAGAGCGTCCATGCGTTTTTTCTGCCGTATCCGCAAATTCCCGTGCAATCCGGATGATATTTTGACGGCTAACCCCCGTCACTTTCTCCGCCCATGCAGGGGAGTATGCCTTCATATCATCGTAATCTGCGGCACAATTCTCATCGCCTAAACCACGTTCAATACCATAGTTCGCGAGTATCAAATCATAAACAGTGGTCACCAAAGCGTCGCTACCATCCGCCAATTGAATACGTTTTACGGGCAGTTTATGTAACAGCACGTCTTTAAGCTCAACATTTTGGAAATGTTCGCTTTCTAAGCCACCAAAGTAAGGGAAACCAACCTCGACAACCTCATCGCATCCATCCAAGAGGCTAAGCTGCATTTTGAACTCTTGCCCATCATCCGCTTTACGAGGCTCAAGGTTCCATTTGCGACTATCATCCCAGCGGAACCCCATTGAACCTTGAGGAACACATAACGCCCCTGTTGCTTCATCAATAGCAATGGTTTTCCACTCAGCATTTTTCTCTTCGCCCAGAGAATCAACCAAATCGGCGGCTCGTAACATTCTACCGCCAGCATATGTTCCGTCTTCACGTTTATCCAACATAACCAACATTGGCATATCGGAGTAAGTACGTACATACTCACGAAAATACTCAGCTTGGCGTTCGATATGGAATTCTTTAAGGATCACATGCCCCATCGCCATCGCCATTGCACTGTCTGTACCCTGTTTAGGATTCAACCAGTGGTCACACAATTTAGCTATTTCGGCATAATCAGGTGTGACTGCGACCGTTTTCGTACCTTTGTAACGTACTTCAGCAAAGAAATGCGCATCCGGAGTACGCGTTTGAGGCACATTAGAACCCCATGCAATGATATAGGAGGAGTTATACCAATCCGCCGATTCTGGTACATCCGTTTGTTCACCCCAAGTCATCGGTGAAGATGGCGGTAAATCACAATACCAATCGTAGAAACTGAGGCAAACACCACCAATCAGCGATAAATATCTTGCGCCTGAAGCATAAGAAACCATCGACATTGCGGGTATTGGAGAGAAACCAATAATACGGTCAGGGCCAAACTCTTTAATCGTTGTGACATTAGCTGCGGCTATCAGCTCATTTACTTCCTGCCAGCTTGAGCGTACAAAGCCGCCGCGCCCACGAGCTTGCTTATAGCTTTGTGCTTTTTGTGGATCATTGATAATAGAAAACCAAGCCTTTACAGGATCTTGATGTTCTGCTTTCGCTTCACGCCATAATTTTAGTAAGCGCTTACGAACCATTGGATATTTCACCCGATTAGCGCTGTAAAGATACCATGAGTAACTCGCTCCACGCGGGCAGCCTCTTGGTTCATGATCAGGTAGGTCAGGGCGTGTACGTGGGTAATCTGTTTGTTGCGTTTCCCATGTTACCAAACCATTTTTGACATATATCTTCCAACTACATGACCCTGTACAGTTTACGCCATGTGTCGAGCGCACAATTTTATCGTGCTGCCAACGGCTACGATAACCATTTTCCCAATCACGATTGACGTTCAACTCTTGTCCGTGATCGCCTGAAAAAGTCTCGCCAAGCTGTTTGAAATAACGAAATCGGTCTAAAAATTTGCTCATTCGGATTGCCTCCAAAGAGACGCCGACAGGCGTCATACATTGCTTAAATCGTATTTATTGGTTGTTATTATTTGTGCTTACGCCCATAAACTAACCATGTGATAAACACACAAGAGACATAGAACACGAAGAAAACTTTCATCGCACCAGCGGGTGAACCTGTCAGTGTTAAAGAGGTTCCAAATGCTTTTGGAATAAAGAACCCACCGATTGCCCCAATAGCGGAAATAAAACCTAATGCTGCCGCGCTCTCTGTCACCGCTTGCTTTTGTGCATCTTGTTCTGAAGCCCCAAGAGACAAGGCGCGATCAATAGTTAGCTTGCGAAAAACAACTGCGATCATTTGGAATGTTGAGCCACTACCTAATCCCGCCGTTAAAAACAGCACCATAAATACCGCGTAAAACGCGATAAAGGAGCCGCCCTGACCTTGAGTTGGTAGTGTGAAGAACAGCAATCCAGAGAAAATAGCCATCACAATAAAGTTAATCATCGTCACTTTTACGCCGCCAAAGCGATCAGACAGCATACCTCCGGCAGGGCGGGCAAGTGCGCCGAGTAATGGCCCAAAAAAGGCGAACTTTAAGATGATGACGTCAGGAAATTGCGTCTTAGACAGCATCGCAAACCCTGCAGAAAAGCCAATGAAAGACCCAAAGGTCGCGAGATAAAGAAAACTTAAGATCCAAAGATGGGCTCTTTTGAGTACAGGAAGTTGTGCCGTTAACGATGCTCTGTTAGCTGCCAAATCATTCATGCCAAACCAAGCCATCACGGTGAAAAATAATAAGAAAGGTACCCAAATCCATGCAGCATTTTCTAGCCATAACACAGAGCCATCAGCCTGTGGTATGCCTGCTCCCCCCATAAAAGAGAATACGCCAATACCAACAATAAATGGCGCAACTAACTGCATTACGCTCACCCCTAAATTACCAAGGCCACCATTTAGCCCAAGCGCTCCTCCTTGACGTGATTTAGGGAAGAAGAAACTGATATTTGCCATACTGGACGCAAAATTGGCCCCAGCGAAACCACATAGCAATGAAATAATGACAAAAACACTATAAGGTGTTGTTGGATTTTGAACAGCAAACCCTAACCAAATACAGGGAATAACAAGAAAAACAGTACTAATTGCAGTCCAACGACGGCCACCAAAAATAGGAATAACAAATGAATACGGTACTCGTAAAAGTGCACCCGAAACTGAGGGTAGCGCTGTTAATAAAAATAGTTGGTCAGTTGTGAAATTAAATCCTACTTTATTTAAATTAACGGCAACTGCACTAAATAACATCCAGACACAGAATGCGAGTAACAAACATGGTACAGAGATCCACAAATTGCGATTTGCAATGCGCTGCCCTGTTGTTTGCCAAAACTGAGTATCTTCAGGGCGCCAATCCTGAATAATCGCTCCAGATTGTTTTGTCCGTGTATTTAAACTTTCTCGTTGAGACATAACTCACCCCAATAAATAGCATTTATGAGGTCAGTTTGTGTTCATTTAGGAACAGCTAGACTGATCTAAATCAAGAGATATTCAAGTTAGGTTTTGCACACTATATAAACAACCTACTAGAGGGGTACAAGGGGTATATTTAGCTAACCCTATAAATATTCAAAATAAAAATAGATTTATTTAAATTACTTTTATCCTGATATTTACGCTATCCTATAGATAAGAAATTTAGGGTTAACCCTGAAGTAGTATATTTAAATTTAAGCAATCTCTGAACAATATAACCATCATAAAAAAGAAAAAGTAGATTGCGAGGTCATTTTGAAGGAAATGAATATGCCGGTATTTCACCGTCGATTTTCAATTATTAATCAAGTTATCGGATTGATGTTGCTTATAGCCATCCTTGGTATTATCGGAATGACGATTTCAAATCGTATGATAATCAGTGTGCAAGGTAACGCTCATGCGATTAATAAATCCGGTTCACTTCGAATGCAAAGCTACCGGCTGCTTTCTTTAATTCCTTTAAATGACCATACCAAAGAGTACCTTGATATACTAGAAAATGATTTATCCAGCCTAGAATTAACTCAAGTTGTTAAAGCTGAAGATCTCACTGAAAAATTCTCCGAATTACACACATTTTGGTTAAAAACCTTACGCCCTGCACTCTCTGAGGCCAATTCTGCCAGCGATGCGCGGTATGAAGTGATCTCTTTTGTCAATATGTTGGATGAACTCGTTCATGATATTGACGAAAAAACAGAACGAAAAATCGCATATGTCGCCATGACACAGATGATCTTTATTGGCTTAGTCTTTTTGTTATTAATGGTCACGATTTGGCACCTTAGACGTAAAATTTATTATCCATGGATGAAACTCCTCTCTATGGCTCATGCGATTGGGCAAAAAGATTTTAGCCAACGATACCCTAATAATAACAAACAAGATGAGTTAAATACTTTAGGGCTAACCTTGAATCAAATGTCTGATGAGTTAGCACAAAGTTATCATCAGCTCGAATCGAGAGTAGCGGAAAAAACGGCCGATCTTCGCAACAAGAACCGTGTACTTTCTTATCTTTATCAATCAAATCAGATACTACATTCAACTGAGCCGCTCGATTTACGATTACAAAAAGTCCTTGGTGAACTCAAAAATATCACAAGTTTAAAAAACTTGAGTTTAAAGCTCTACGAAGATAGCAATGAAAAATACTTTCATGAAATTTGTTGTACTTCAAATGATCCGCTATCCGAAGATCCGTCATTTATTCCCAAAGATATTGTTCATCATCCCAAAACATTATTATGGGAGCTATCCGATAATATGCACCGTTATGGTGTCATTTCTGCGGAAATTGAGAACAATGAAGATATTTCTGAGGAACAAAATAACTTGGTTCTTATGCTAGTAAAACAAATTTCAGGCATGCTAGCGATGGAACATCAAATAGAGCAACAGCAACAATTACTCATTATGGATGAACGCTCTGCTATCGCAAGGGAGCTACACGATTCGATCGCCCAATCGCTGTCTTGTCTAAAAATGCAAATTAGCTATTTACAAATGCAACCAGAATCTTTGCCAGATAAACACCAACAATTGCTCAGTGAAATGCGAGGTGAAATTAACACTGCCTATAGTCAGCTTAGAGAGTTACTCACCACGTTTCGATTAAAGTTAATGGAGCCTGGACTACTTCCGTCATTGGAAAGCACAATTAACGAATTTAGTCAGAAGATGGGATTTAAGATTTTATTGAATTACCATATTCCAGCGAAAAGCATTTCACCCCATCAATCGATTCATATCATACAGATAATCCGAGAAGCGCTGAGCAATATTCTGAAGCATGCTCACGCCAATTGGGCACAAGTTACTCTTCAACAAGATTCCGGTGTTGTCACAATTACAATCGAAGATAATGGCGAAGGTATTGCCCCTACACCAAGCAAACAAAACCACTATGGTTTAATTATTATGAGAGAGCGAGCGCTTAGCCTTAATGGTGAGTGTGAAATCATTCCGAGAGCGCAAGGTGGAACAAAAGTGCAAGTCACCTTTTCTTTACCTGTTACTTAATCATTTTGGAGCAAAGCAATTCATGGGAAACACAAATATAATGAGCGAAAAATCCACGATTTTATTGATTGATGATCATCCGATGCTAAGAAATGGCGTCAAACAATTAATCAGTCTTGAGCCATCATTACTCGTGATAGGTGAAGCCGGTGATGGCGCTACAGGTATAAAAATTGCTGAAGAACAAGATCCAGACCTTATCCTTCTTGATCTCAATATGCCAGGTATGAATGGTTTTGAAACCCTAGATGAGCTTAGAAAACGGGAATTATCTGGCAGGATCATTCTTTTCACCGTTTCTAATTACGGTGAAGACCTTGTTAGCGCCCTCAAACGCGGAGCGGATGGTTATCTATTGAAAGATATGGAGCCAGAAGAGCTGATTGTCGCTCTTAAAGAAGCCGCCAGTGGCAAAATGGTGGTTAGCCCAGCGTTGACTTCCGTGTTGGCAGAATCACTGAGAGACAATCGCCCACAAACCGAAAATAATCTTCTATCTTTAACGCCTAGAGAAACCAATATCTTAGAGCTTATTGCACAAGGGCTATCAAATAAAATGATTGCTCGCAAACTCGATATCGCAGAAAGTACAGTCAAAGTTCATGTGAAGCACCTCTTGAAAAAATTGAATCTAAAATCTCGTGTCGAGGCTGCTGTATGGGTGCTACAACAAAAATAGTCGCTATTTAATGTGCATAACAACGTACCTACGTTCCCCATAATTGCTAAGCAAACCAATTGAGTCTAAAAAATCCCCCTAGTCACATAGCTAATATGTGATTAGGGTCGTTATAAATAGCGTTTATCAATGAAAAAGCTCAAATCTACAAGTAACACGAATTGAACTATAATATGATAAACTAATGAAATAATTAATACGGAAGATTAAATCAAATGGAAGAAAAGATCATTCTTGTTGATAGACAAGATAACCCTATAGGCACTATGCCTAAACTATTAGCCCATCAACAGGGAAGATTACACCGCGCATTCTCGGTTTTTATTTTTAATACCAAGGGAGAATTACTTATTCAACAGCGTGCTGCTCATAAATACCACTCTGCGGGTCAATGGGCAAATAGCTGCTGTAGCCATCCTCGCCCTAACGAAGACACATTAGCGGCGGCTAAACGTCGATTAATGGAAGAGCTTGGTTTTACTACCGAAATTTCACTAGTTGGCCACTTTGTTTATCATGCAGAAGTCAATGGCGGCTTAATTGAACATGAATATGACCACCTTTTTATTGGTTATTATGATGGCGCCGTAACCCCTAATCGTGATGAAGTTTCTGCCATTCGCTGGGTATTACCTTCAGACTTACAAACAGAAATCAAAAATACCCCTGACCAATTTACGCCTTGGTTTAAATTAATTATTAATAAATATCCATTACTGCAATTTAAGTAATTTATATTTAATTATATATAAATTTTATTTCTAATGAGTAATAAATTTATCTGTTATCAATCCCCCTCAGTTTATTTTTTATTAGCATTAATAAATTCTATAATAAAGAACTGAGGCTGATAACGTTTATTTAATTGGCTTACTGATTTTAATCTTAGCTCTATCTTTTAAAGGGCATAGAGTAATAAAAATGAATACAGATATAATATTTCCCTCATCATCCATCCGTACGTAATTGGGATTGATTGGCGCTAGCGTCAGGCTGAGTGGATATTGCATACCGCTGGGAATAGTCTAAGTGAGTAGCGATAATATTCTCAATACCTACAGAGCCGTCTAAGTAACAGGAGGATTACTTTAATATCTTGAATAACCATAGAAACAGCCTAAGTAACAAGAAGTTACTTTAATACCATCAATAACCACAGAAACAGTTTAAGTAACAAGAAGTTACTTTAATACATCAATAACCACAGAAACAGCCTAAGTAACAATGGGTTACTTTAATACCATCAATAACCACAGAAACAGCCTAAGTAACAAGAAGTTACTTTAATACATCAATAACCACAGAAACAGCCTAAGTAACAAGGGAGTGCTTTAATATCCTCAATAACCATAGAAACAGCCTAAGTAACAAGGGGTTACTTTAATACATCAATAACCATAAAAACAGCCTAAGTAACAAGAAGTTACTTTAATACATCAATAACCACAGAAACAGCTTAAGTAACAACGGGTTACTTTAACATCCTCAATAACACAAAAATAATCTAAATTATAAGATATGTATTACAGATCTTAGATACATTCAAAAGAATAAAAGCAGAACGTTACTCAAGCGCCTCGCTCATTAGTATAATTAAAGCTTAGTAATAAGGTTGATACTCTCAATACCGGACCACACAAACCTGTGAGCTGTTACTTACTACTTTATATCCACTCAAACTATTCACCTCATCAATATCCATCAAAAAAACAGTGAGTGATACTTTTTCATTAACACCATCTAATCCATTGAAATAGCTAATTAATTAATAATAAATTTGACACTCTCAATACTGGAACACACAAACCTGTGAGCTGTTACTCACTACTTTATATCCACTCAATCTATTCACCTTATCAATACCCAGCAAAGAGATTAGTGAGTTATAAATCCCTTGCTAATAATTCATTAACTCATTGAAATAAATGGTTTAGCAACTAACTTGATATCCTGATTAATACCGAAACACACAAATCTGTGAGCTGTTACTTACTACTTTATATTTGCCAAACCTATTCACCTTATCAATACCCAGCAAAGAGATTAGTGAGTTATAAATCCCTTGCTAATAATTCATTAACTCATTGAAATAAATAGTTTAGCAACTAACTTGATATCCTGATTAATACCGAAACACACAAACCTGTGAGCTATTACTTACTACTTTATATCTGCTCAACCTATTCGCCCTATCAATACCCAGCAAAAAAACAGTGAATGATACCTTTTTATTAACACCCTCTAATCCATTGAGATAGATAATAATTAATAACAAATTTGATACCCTCAATACCGGATCACACAAATCTATGAGCTGTTACTTACTACTTTATATTTACCAAACCCATTCACCTTATCAATATCCATCAAAAAGAAGCAGTAAGTGATAAGTTTTTTACTCATCTGCCCTAATCCATTGGGATAGATAATAATTAACAGCATATTTGATACCCTCAATACCTGAACACACAAATCTGTGAGCTGTTACTCACTACTTTATATCCACTAAACCTATTCACCCCATCAATACCCAGCAAAAAACAGTGAATGATACCTTTTTTATTAACCCCCTCTAACACATTGAAATAGCTAATAATTAGTAATAAATTTGACACTCTCAATACTGGAACACACAAACCTGTGAGCTGTTACTCACTACTTTATATTTACTCAATCTATTCAATGACCAAATAATTTTGTTTAAAGCAGGGCATTATCACTGAAGCTTTAATTCCCCCCTTTAATTAACGCATCAATCATCCTATCAATAACGGTTCATGTAGTGTGCCAAACTCGGTATAGCTGTGCTGTAGAGGGAGAATAACAACCATAATTATGGTTATAGCTAATCAGGGGGAGATATGCGCTGAGATAAAAAGTGGTTAATAAAGTATGAGATGGGGTTTGGGGTTTGGGGTTTGGGGTTTGGGGTTTGGGGTTTGGGGTTTGGGGTTTGGGGTTTGGGGTTTGGGGTTTGGGGTTTGGGGTTTGGGGTTTGGGGTTTGGGGTTTGGGGTTTGGGGTTTGGGGTTTGGGGTTAG